>DYOR01000159.1 GCA_020720385.1 Rubrivivax sp. | reverse complement strand
GCGTGGAACACTGCACTAGGGTGCAGAAAGGAGCTTGGCCGCGCCCTGCTCGCGCTGCTCGGCGCCTTGCAGCATCTTCATCTGCTGCTCGAACTGGCGCGCCGCGGCGATCATCGCCACCATCGTTTCCACCGGGCTCACGTTGGAGCCCTCGAGCGCGCCGCTTTGCACGCGCGCCGCTGAGTCGTTCGGCAGGTCGGCGCCGTCGGCGGCACGGAACAGGCCGTCGGCGCCGCGCGCGAGCGCGGCCTCGGGGGTGACGAGCTTGAGCCGCCCCACCTGCTGCGGCCGAGCGTTGCCCACGGTGGCGGTGATGTGGCCGTCGGCGGCGATCTCCACCGCGGCGTTCGCCGGCACGGTGATCGGGCCGCCGTCGCCGAGCACGGGCAGGCCCGCGGGGGTGACGAGCTGGCCTTCGGTGCTCAGCTGCAGCGAGCCGGCGCGGGTGTAGGCCTCGGTGCCATCGAGCGACTGCACGGCGAGCCAGGAATTGCCCTGCACGGCCACGTCCAGCGGCCGCCCGGTGCTGGCCACCGGGCCGGCCTGGTCGCTGTGGCCGATGGTCGACTCCAGCGCGTACACGCGCGTCGTCGCCCCGTCGCCGCGCACGGGCACGGCGCGAAAGGCCTGCAGCTCGGCACGAAAACCCGTCGTCGAGGCGTTGGCCAGGTTGTTGGCCAGCGAGTCCTGGCGCTGCAAGGTGGCCTTGGCGCCGGCCATCGAGAGGTAGATGAGGCGGTCCATGGCCGGGCCCTTTCAATGCGCGGGCGGCGGCGCGTTCAGCGCAGGTTGACCAGCGTCTGCATGAGCTGGTCCTGCGTCTTGATGGTCTGCGCGTTGGCCTGGTAGACGCGCTGCGCGGTGATCATGTTGACGAGCTCGCCGGTGAGGTCGACGTTGCTCTCCTCCAGCGCGCCGGCCTGCAGCACGCCGAGGTTGCCGCTGCCGGGCACACCGACGATGGGGTCGCCCGAGGCGTAGGAGCGCGCCCAGGCGTTGTCGCCCATGGGCTTGAGCCCCTGCGGGTTGCGGAAGGTGGCGATCTCGATCTGCCCGGCCGGCCGCGCCTGGCCGTTGGAGTAGCGCGCCATGACGATGCCGTCGCCCTCGATCGAGATGGCCGTGAGCTGGCCGGCGGTGAAGCCGTCCTGCGACAGGTTGGTGACGCCGTAGGCCGAGCCGAACTGGGTCGCCTGGCCGACGTCGAACTGCACGCCGGCGATGGCCAGCGTGTCGGCGCCGGCGGCGGTGACGGTGGGCGGGATGTCGATGGACACCGCCCCCACCGGTGCGGTGGTGGTGCTGCCGTCGGCGGCAAAGGTGATGGTGGTGATGGGCGCCGGGGCCGCCGCGTTGCCGCCCACGGTGACGCCGTTGGCGGTGGCGAAGACGTTCCAGGTGTCGGCGGCGGACTTCTGGAAGTAGTAGGTCAGCGCCACCTCCTGGCCCTTGGCGTCGAACACGTTGAGCGAGGTGGCGTTGTTGTAGGTGGTGGCGTCGCTGTAGTCGATCGCCGCGCCGGCCGCCGGCGTGGTCACGGCGAGCCGGGCGTCGAGGTTCATCTCCAGCTTGATCGCGGTGGTCGGGGTGGGGCTCACCCCCCCGGTGGGCAGTTGCAGCGCCACCGCCTGGCCGGGCTGGATCACCCCCTGGGCATTGGCCGCGTAGCCCATGAGCCGCTGCTGCGCGTTGTTGACCAGGAAGCCGTCGCGGTCCACCTTGAACTGGCCGTTGCGCGTGTAGGCCACCGGGTTGAAGCCGTCGCTGACCTGGAAGAAGCCGGCGCCGTTGATCGCCAGGTCGATCGGGTTTTCGGTGCTCGTGATGGTGCCCTGCGTGAACTGCTGCGCCACCGCCGCCAGCGTGGTGCCTATGCCCACGCTGTTGGTGCCCGCGCCGTTGAGCGCCGCGGCGTAGACGTCGGCGAACTCGGCGCGCGCGGTCTTCGAACCGTAGGTGTTGGCATTGGCGATGTTGTTGCCGATGACTTCGAGGTTCTTGCTCGAGGCGTTGAGCCCGGAGAGGCCTTGCTGGAAGCTCATGGTCGTGGTCCTTGGGGAGGGTTCAGTTGAAGGCCTTGACGTCGCTGTAGGCGACGTCGCCGGAATGCTCGGTCTGCAGCACCAGGCCACCGGCACTGCTGCTCACCGCCTGCACGCGGTCGCGCATGAGGGGCGTGGTGGCCACGCTGGCCGCGCCCGAGGTGGCCGTGACGCGGAAGGTGTAGGTGCTGCCGTCGGCAGCGAGGGGCGAGTTCCAGCTGAAGGCGTGGCGCCCGATGCTCTCCGCGCCGAGTTCGAGCGTGTCGACGACACGCCCGGCGGGGCTGAGGATCTCGACCTTCACCTTGTCGGCCGCACCGGCGAGCTCGAAGCCGCCCACGCCGGTGCTGCCGTCGACGTCGATGCGGTTGCCCTGCAAGGTGACGTCGTGGCCCACCAGGGCCGCGCCCTGCACGGCCTGCATCTGCACGAACTGCGCACCCAGGCCCTGCACCGTGGTGTTCAGCGTCTGAATGCCCTCGACGGTGTTGATCTGCGCCAGCTGGCTGGTGAGCTCGGCGTTGTCCATCGGGTTGAGCGGATCCTGGTTCTGCAGCTGCGTCACCAGGAGCTTGAGGAAGCGATCGGCGCTGCCGGCGTCGCTCGCCGCGCTGGCGGCCGTGTTGCTGCTGCTGGCGAGTGCGGCGAAGGGGTCGGTGGCGCCGACGGTGGTCATGGTGCGGGGCTTTCAGCGGCTCAGCTCTGGCCGATCTGCAGGGTCTTGAGCAACAGGCTGCGCGCCGTGTTCATGACTTCGATGTTGTTCTGGTAGGAACGCGAGGCGGAGATCATGTTCACCATCTCCTCCACGGCGTTGACGTTGCTGTAGGTGACGTAGCCCTCGGCGTCGGCGCTGGGGTGCTTGGGGTCGTGCACGCGCCGCCCGGGGCTCTGATCCTCGGTGACCGTGGACACGCGCACGCCGGCCGAGGCGTCGGCCTGCCCGGCCGCGCCCATCAGCGTGGTCTGGAAGACCACCTGGCGCGCCTTGTAGGCGGCGCCGTCGGGCCCGGCCACGGTGTCGGCGTTGGCCAGGTTGGAGGCGACCACGTTGAGGCGCTGGCTCTGCGCGCTCACCGCGCTGCCCGAGACGTCGAAGATGCGGAACATGCTCATGTGTGCTCCCTGTCGCGCTCAGGCTCAGAGTTTGTGAAGTGCTCCGGCGCGCCCGAGCGGGTGGCCGAAACGGTGTCGATCGAGGCGCAAAGCACAGCCGTAGCCCGGGCTACGGCGAGCATTTGCAACGACGAGCGGCGCCGTTTCGGGCGCACGAGCGGGTGTGACGGAATGCTTCACAAGCTCTTAGGCCTGGTGGTGGCTCTTCATCGCGTCCAGCGTGGTGCGCACGTTGGCGTTGATGAAACGCAGCGTGGACTCGTACTTCACCGCGTTCTCGGCAAAGGCGGCGCGTTCGCGGTCCATGTCGACGCTGTTGCTGTCGAGGTTGGTCTGGCTGGGCACGGCGTAGCGCAGCAGCGGCTGCGCCGTGCCGGCGCCGCCGCCGCCCGCCACGCCCTGGGCAATGCCACCGGCCTCACCGGTGGCCGCGCGCAGGGCCGCCGCGAAGTCGAAGTCGCGCGCCTGGTAGCCTGGCGTGTCGGCGTTGGCGATGTTGCTGGCGATGACCCGCTGGCGCTCGGCGCGCAGTTCGAGCGCGCGGCTGTGGAAGTCCAGTGATTCGGTGAGGCGGGGGACCATCGGCTCTCCTTGCGGGGCAGCGTCCACGGCGCTCAGGCACCGGGGGCATGCTGGGCATTCTGGGCAGCGCCTCGCGCGGCATGAGTCCGAATAGAAGGCGCAATCGCCGCCATTTCGGCCCCTCGCCGCGCACTGCCCTTGTCTAAAGTCGTCGCCATGAACATCCCGTTCGTGCGTCCATGCATGCCTGGTCCGGCTCGCCCGGGTCGGGGCGTGCTCCGCGCGCTGACACTGCTCGCCGGCCTCGCCTTCACCGTGGCCGCGGCCGCTCAGGGCGCGCCCCAGCTGCCGCCCGAGACGCTCGCCCGCGCGCTGGCCCTGGTTGGCGACGCGGGCCGCGCCGTGGCCCCGCGCGAGGCGCGCATCGAGGTCGCGCCCGGGCGGCTCGATGCCCGCCTGAGCCTCGCGCCATGCGCGCGCGTCGAGCCCTACCTGCCTTCGGGCGTGCCGGCCTGGGGGCGCACGCGCGTGGGCCTGCGCTGCACCGACGGCGCGACGCGCTGGAACGTCTTCCTGCCGGTGACCGTGCAGGCCTGGGCCCCCGCCCTGGTGAGCAGCGCCGCCCTGCCCGCCGGCGCACGCATCGGCGACGGCCAGCTCACCCAGGGGGTGATCGACTGGGCGGCCGCGAACTCCCCGCCCTTCGCACCGACGCAGACCCTCGCCGGCCGCACGCTGGCGCGCGCGGTGGCCCCCGGCCAGCCCCTGCGCGAGGCGGACCTGCAGCCGCGGCAGTGGTTCGCGCTGGGCGAGAACGTGCGCATCCAGGCCAGCGGCGCCGGGTTTTCCATCGTCGGCGAGGGCAAGGCGCTGGCCGCGGGCGTGGAGGGCCGTGCCGTGCGCGTGCGCGTCACCGGCGAGCGCGGCGAGGGCGGCCCCGTGCTCCTCGCCCGCCCGGTCGGCGACCACCGCGTGGAGGTGGATCTGTGAGCGCCGCGCCACTGCCGAACCCCGCATCTGCGGGGGTGAAGCAAAATCTCTGCGACGAAGGCTAAAGTTCGTGCACCCGCCGTCCGATAGAGCATCTATGTCGTTGGGTCAGCGCCCTGGGGGTGCCCCTGACAGGAGTTCATCATGAAGATCGGTCCCCTCGAGTCCAAGCCCCTCGCCACCACGCCCGCAGAGCGCAAGGCCCAGCCTTCCCAGGTGCCCGCGCAGGCGCAGGCGAGCACCCAGGTCGAGCTCTCGCCGGCGGCCACGGCCCTGGCCAGCGCGAGCGCCGATCCCACCTTCGACAGCGCCAAGGTCGAACTCATCGCCCAGGCCATCCGCGACGGCCAGTACCAGGTCAACCCGGAGGCCATCGCCGACAAGTTGATCGCCAACGCCTCGGAACTGCTAGGCCGCAAGCTCAGCTGACACCCAGCGAGCCCCCGGCCATGATGACTTCCCAAGACGAACGCGCCGCCCTGCAGAAAATTGCCGACCTCGAGCGCCCCCTGGTGCACGTCGAGGAGCGTCTGAGCGCGCTGGGCCTGGCCCTGCACCACCAGGACGCGCAGGAAGTGGACCGCGCCGCCGCCGCACTGCACGGCGCGCTGGCCACGGCCATCGACCAGTTCACCCGCGCCGCCCGCCAGGGCGGCGTGCCGCCGGTGTTGCGCCGGCGCCTGGCGCTGGCCGGCGGCCAGGTCGCCGCGCAGCGCGAGGCCCTGGCGCGAGCCACCGCCTCGCTGGACCGCGCCATCGACGTGCTGCTGCCGCGCGCCGAGCCCAGCGGTGTCTACGGCACCATCGGCGGCAGCGAGCGCCGCCCCGGCCAGAGCGGCAGCCTGCTCGCCTGAAGCAAA
>DYOR01000158.1 GCA_020720385.1 Rubrivivax sp. | reverse complement strand
ATGACAGGGACTTACCGGCACCGCACCTCACGGGAGGACGCGGAACTTCAGGCTAGACGAGCGTGGCCTTCTCGATCAGCCGGGTCACGACCCAGGACTTCGTCTTGCTCATCGGTCGGCCCTCGGCGATCTCGACCACGTCGCCCATCTTGTACTCGCCCTTTTCATCGTGGGCGTGGTACTTGCGCGACTTGGCGACGATCTTGCCGTACAGCTCGTGGGCGGTGCGGCGCTCGACGAGCACGGTGATCGTCTTGTCGCGCTTGTCGCTGACGACACGTCCCACCAGCGTGCGGGTGTTCTTCACCGGGGTGGCTGCTTGTGCTTCGCTCATTGGGCGGCCCCTGTTTGACGCTTCTTCTCGGCAATGAGGGTCTTCACGCGTGCGATGTCGCGACGCGTGTTGCCCAGTTGCGTGTGGTTGGTGAGTTGCTGCGTCGCCTTCTGCATGCGCAGGCCGAAGTGGGCCTTGAGCAGATCGGAGACTTCCTTTTCCAGCGCCACGATGTCCTTGGCGCGCAATTCGGATGTTTTCATTCGCGTCTCTCCTGGCGATCAGGCACCGACCATGCGCGCGACGAAGGTCGTGCGCAGGGGCAGCTTGGCCGAGGCGAGCAGGAACGCCTCGCGGGCGAGCTGTTCGGGAACGCCGTTGATCTCGTAGAGTACCTTGCCGGGCTGGATCTCGGCCACGTAGTACTCCGGGTTGCCCTTGCCGTTGCCCATGCGCACCTCAGCCGGCTTCTGCGAGATGGGCTTGTCCGGGAAGATGCGGATGAAGATGCGGCCGCCGCGCTTGATGTGGCGCGAAATGGCCCGGCGGGCGGCTTCGATCTGGCGCGCGGTGATGCGGCCCCGTTCGGTGGCCTTGAGGCCGAAATCACCGAAGGACACGTTGGCACCGCGGGTGGCAATGCCCGTGTTGCGGCCCTTTTGCTCCTTGCGGAACTTGCGACGTGCGGGTTGCAGCATCGTTATTCTCCTTTGGTCTCACCGGCCGCAGGGGCAGCCGGTGGTGCGGCGCGACGCACGCGCTTGACGGCGGGGCCCTTGGGCCCCTCGGCAGCGACGCCTGCCGGCGCGGCAGCGGCCGCCACCGCATCCGTGCGCGGGGCGCCACGGTCACCGCCGGGGCGGCCCCGGCCCCCGGGGGCGCCGGGGCGGCCATCCGGGCGCGGGCCACGGCGCTCACGGCGCTCGTTGTCGCCTTCCGTCTTGGGCAATTGCGGGGCTTCGCCGTTGGCCAGGCGGTCACCGCGGTAGACCCACACCTTCACGCCGATCACGCCGTAGGTCGTCTTTGCCTCGGAGAAACCGTAGTCGATGTCGGCCTTCAGCGTGTGCAAGGGCACGCGGCCTTCGCGGTACCACTCGCAGCGCGCGATCTCGATGCCGTTCAAGCGACCCGAAGACATGATCTTGATGCCCAGGGCGCCCAGGCGCATGGCGTTCTGCATCGCGCGTTTCATCGCGCGGCGGAACATGATGCGCTTCTCGAGCTGCTGGGTGATGCTGTCGGCGATGAGCTGCGCGTCGACCTCGGGCTTGCGGATTTCCTCGATGTTCACGGCCACCGGCACGCCCAGGCGTCGCGTGAGCTCGGCCTTCAGGTTCTCGATGTCCTCACCCTTCTTGCCGATCACCACGCCCGGGCGGGCAGAGAAGATCGTGATGCGGGCGTTCTTCGCCGGGCGTTCGATGAGGATGCGCGAGACGGCGGCGCTCTTGAGCCTGGCGCGCAGGTACTCGCGCACCTTCAGGTCTTCGGCCAGCATGCCGGCGAAGTTGCGGTGGTTGGCGAACCAGCGCGACTGCCAGGCACGGGTGACCGCAAGACGGAAGCCGGTCGGGTGGATTTTCTGTCCCATGTTCTTTCCCAGCTCCTCAGTTGCCGACCGTCACGTAGATGTGACAGGTGCCCTTGCTGATGCGCGCCCCGCGGCCCTTGGCCCGTGCGGAGAAGCGCTTCAGGATCGCACCTTGCTCGACGTAGATCGACTTGATCTTCAGCTCGTCGATGTCGGCACCGTCGTTGTGCTCGGCATTGGCCACGGCCGACTCGACCGCCTTCTTGATGATGCCGGCGGCCTTCTTCTGCGTGAACTGCAGGATGTTGATCGCCTGATCCACCTTCTTGCCGCGAATCATGTCGGCCACGAGGCGGCCCTTGTCCACCGACAGGCGGACGCCGCGAACGCTTGCTTTGGTTTCCATTCGCGCGGCCCCTTACTTCTTGGCCTTCTTGTCCGCGGGGTGACCCTTGAACAAGCGGGTGAGGGCGAATTCGCCGAGCTTGTGACCGACCATCTGGTCGGTCATGTAGACCGGCACGTGCTGCTTGCCGTTGTGCACGGCCACCGTCAGGCCGATGAACTCGGGCAGGATGGTGCTGCGGCGCGACCAGGTCTTGATCGGCTTCTTGTCCTTGGTGGCAGAGGCCTTCTCGACCTTGGCCAGCAGGTGGTGGTCCACGAAGGGGCCCTTTTTCAGTGAACGTGCCATTTTCGCGGCCTCACTTCTTGCGACGCGAGACGATGAACGTCTGCGTGCGCTTGTTGCTGCGGGTACGGTAGCCCTTGGTCAGCGTGTTCCACGGTGACACCTGAGGCTGCCCTTCGCCGGTGCGGCCTTCGCCGCCACCGTGCGGGTGATCCACCGGGTTCATCGCCACGCCGCGGACGGTCGGACGGATCCCCTTCCAGCGAATGGCGCCGGCCTTGCCATACTGGCGCAGGCTGTGCTCTTCGTTGCTCACCTCGCCGATGGTGGCGCGGCAATCGATGTGGATCTTGCGCACCTCACCCGAGCGCAGCCGCAGCTGCGCGTAGATGCCTTCGCGCGCCATCAGCGTCACCGAGGTGCCCGCCGAACGCGCGATCTGCGCACCCTTGCCCGGCATCATCTCGACGCAGTGCACGATGGAACCCACCGGGATGTTGCGGATGGGCAGCGTGTTGCCGGCCTTGATCGGCGCCTCCGCGCCGCTCATCAGCGTGACCCCGGCATCGACCCCGCGCGGAGCGATGATGTAGCGGCGCTCGCCATCGGCATAGCACAGCAGCGCGATGTGCGCGGTTCGGTTGGGGTCGTACTCGATGCGCTCGACCTTTGCCGGAATGCCGTCCTTGTTGCGCAGGAAGTCGACGACGCGGTAGTGGTGCTTGTGGCCCCCACCCTTGTGGCGCATCGTGATGTGGCCGTTGTTGTTGCGGCCGGAGTTCTGCTTCTGCGGCTCGAGCAGCGAAGCCTCCGGATCCCCTTTGTGCAGGTGCTTGTGCACCACCTTGACCACGGCGCGGCGGCCGGGTGACGTGGGCTTGACCTTGATGACAGCCATTTACGCGGCCTCCCCGGAGAAGTTGAGCTCCTGGCCCGGCTTGAGGGCCACGAACGCCTTCTTGACATGGTCACGGCGGCCGATCGAACGGCCGAAGCGCTTCACCTTGCCCTTTTGAACCGACGTGGTGACCGAGGCCACCTCGACCTTGAACATGAGCTCGACGGCGGCCTTGATCTCGGGCTTGGTCGCATCGCGCAGGACTTTGAACAGCACCTGGTTGTTCTTCTCGCCGACGCGCGTGGCCTTCTCGGAGATGATCGGCGCCACCAGCACCGTGGCCAGGCGGCCTTCGTCGAACTTCTGTCCGACAGCGTTGATGCGGCTCATGCGAACATCTCCTTGAGCTGTTCGATCGCGCCCTTGGTCACCAGCACCTTCTTGTAGAAGACGAGGGACAGCGGATCGGCGTAGCGCGGCTCGACCACCAGCACGTTGGCCAGATTGCGCGAGGCCAGCGCGAGGTTGTCGTCGATCTGGTCGGCGATGACGAGCACCGAGTCCAGGCCCATGGCCTTGAACTTGGCGGCCAGCAGCTTGGTCTTGGGCGCGTCCACGCTGAGCGAGTCCACCACCGCCAGGCGGCCGTCGCGGGCGAGCTGGCTGAGGATGGAGGCCATGCCGGCGCGGTACATCTTCTTGTTGACCTTGTGCGAGAAGTTCTCGTCGGGTCGGTTCGGGAAGATGCGGCCACCCCCGCGCCACAGCGGCGAGGAGGTCATGCCGGCGCGTGCGCGGCCGGTGCCCTTCTGGCGGAACGGCTTCTTCGTCGAGTGCTTGACCTCGCCGCGGTCCAATTGGGCCCGCGTGCCCTGGCGCGCGTTGGCCTGGAAGGCGACGACGATCTGGTGCACCAGCGCTTCGTTGTAGTCGCGCGCAAACACCGTATCGGGCGCGTCCACCTTCGAGGTGGCCTGGCCCTGGTCGTTGAGGAGCTCGAGTTGCATCACTGGGCTCCCTTGCTGGCGCGGGCCTTGATCGCCGGGCGCACGACCACGTGGCCGTTCTTCGAGCCCGGAACGGCGCCGCGCACCATGAGCAGCGAACGCGCTTCGTCCACGCGCACGATGTCGAGGTTCTGCACGCTGACGGTCTCGTCGCCCATATGGCCCGTCATCTTCTTGCCCGGGAACACGCGACCCGGATCCTGCGCCATGGAGATCGAGCCGGGCACGTTGTGCGAACGGCTGTTGCCGTGCGACGCGCGCTGCGACTTGAAATTGTGGCGCTTGATGGTGCCCGCGAACCCCTTGCCGATGGACGAACCCTGCACGTCCACCCGCTGGCCCGTGGCAAACACGCTCACCGGCACTTGCGCGCCCGGCTTGTATTGCGCGGCGATCTCGGCGGTGACGCGGAATTCCCTGAGGAGGGTGCAGGCCTCGACCCCGGCCTTGGCCAGGTGCCCGGCTTCGGGCTTGGTGACGCGGCTGGCCTTGCGGGCACCGAACGCGACTTGCAGCGCGTCGTAGCCATCGGTGGCTGCCGTCTTGACTTGCGTGACGCGGTTGTTGGACACGTCGAGCACGGTCACGGGGATGGTGTCGCCATCGTCCGTGAAGATGCGCATCATGCCCACCTTGCGGCCCAGCAAGCCGAGCTGTTCGCTCATGCTCATGGTTTTCTCCAGCGCCCTACTCGAGGCGCCTTGTTCACGATCCCGACATCGATTGGCCGGGGCGGACCCCGGCCCATCCTGGATGATTGCCGGGGTGATACGTACCGAGCCCGGCCGAAGCCGGACTCTGGAAAGCCTGCAAGTATAGCAGCCGCGGGCGGCCCCGCAACCGCCGACCCGCGTTTACTGCAGCTTGATTTCGACGTCCACGCCAGCCGGCAGATCGAGCTTCATCAGCGCGTCGACGGTCTTGTCGGTGGGGTCGATGATGTCCATCAGACGTTGGTGCGTGCGGATCTCGAACTGGTCGCGGCTGGTCTTGTTGACGTGCGGCGAACGCAGGATGTCGAAGCGCTGCATGCGCGTGGGCAGGGGCACGGGGCCCTTGACGATGGCGCCGGTGCGCTTGGCGGTGTCGACGATCTCGAGGGCCGACTGGTCGATCAGCTTGTAGTCGAAGGCCTTCAGGCGGATGCGGATCTTTTGCTTGGACATGTGAGTTCCTCAGTTTTGGCTGCGTGAAGCGCCCCCTCGGGGGCGGCCCCACATGTCACTCGATGATCTTGGCCACGACGCCGGCGCCGACGGTGCGCCCGCCTTCGCGGAT
>DYOR01000157.1 GCA_020720385.1 Rubrivivax sp. | reverse complement strand
CCCGCCTGGGCGGATCTGGCCGAGACCACCCGCCGCGACTACCGCACCTGCCACGCCTCCATCTGCGCCGCCCCCCTGCGCGATGGCCGTCTGTTCGGCGACCTGCCGCTCAGCGCATGGACCCCAGGCGCCGTGCGCAAGTACGTCGACCGCCGCGGCCAGGACTCACGCTCGCGCGCCAACCACGAGCTGCGCTACCTCAAGCGCGTCTGGTCCTGGGGCTACGAGCGCGACCTCGCCCCCTCCAACCTGCCCAAAGGGGTCAGCGGCCTGAGCACCCCGCCGCGCACCCGGTACGTCGAGGACGGGGAATACCTCGCCTTCCTGCGCCACGCCGCGCCGCGGGCCCCGTACCTGGTCCCCGTCGCAGAGCTGGCCTACCTGTGCCGCCTGCGCCTCGCCGAGGTCCTGGACCTGCGCCGCTCGGACATGCGCGACGACGGGCCCTTCACCGCCCGACGGAAGGGGAGCAAGGACGCCGTCAACGCCTGGACCCCGCGGCTCAAGCTCGCCGTCCAGGGGGCCCTGTCCCTGCACGGGAGCATCGCCAGCCTGTACCTGGTGCCCGGCGCCAGTCGCGGGCGGATGGGGGAGAGCACCGTACAGGCGGCGTGGCAGAGGGCCATGGTGGAATGGGCCGCGCAGGGGAACCCCAGGTTCACCCTGCACGACCTCAAGCGGAACGGGGTATCGGATGCGGAAGGGGACAAGCTGGCGGCCAGCGGCCACCGCTCCGCCGCCATGCTCAAGGTCTACGACGTGCTGCCGCTGCGCGTCGAGCCGACTCGGTAGGCCGTGACCCGGGTCAGGTGTTCTAAACCGAGTTCTAAAAATGCCATCAGCCGGTGTAGCAATGACGCTAACCGGCTGATTTATTGGTGGGTCGTGTAGGATTCGAACCTACGACCGATGGATTAAGAGTCCACTGCTCTACCAACTGAGCTAACGACCCGGAAACCGATTGTCCAGAGTTTACTAATTTGCCATTCCCCGTCAATGGGCGTGGCATACAAGGCCGATGACGCCGGCCCGACCCGATGTGGGGTGGACGATGGGGATCGAACCCACGACCACAGGAATCACAATCCTGCGCTCTACCGACTGAGCTACGTCCACCGTCGAAACCATTTCCTGCCGCGAGGGCCTCATGCCCACCGCCAGGTAAGCTTCCTGCCCGATCCCTGGCGGGACGATTGGCGCGCCCGGCAGGATTCGAACCTGCGACCCACGGCTTAGAAGGCCGTTGCTCTATCCGACTGAGCTACGGGCGCAGTACGGGGGCGAGCGGCCGACAACAGAGGGGCCGGGCCGACTGCCCTGGGTGTTGGTCGGGGTAGAGGGATTCGAACCCCCGACATCCTGCTCCCAAAGCAGGCGCGCTACCAGACTGCGCTATACCCCGCTTTCGGTCGAGGTCACGAAACCGAAGGTCGGGAATCATACGCACGCGGGTCCCTGGCGTCAAACCTGTGGTCGTGTGTCCGGCGCTGAACCATGAACCTGGCGTCCCACTGTGGTCGTGCGGCCCAGGTGCCGGTGCGGCCCGGTGCTGACCTCGGCGGGGCAGGGTGAGGCCTGACCCGCAGTCGTGGTGGGGCATCAGGCAGTGGTAGCCCTGCACGGCATTCCAGTGCAGGGCGAAGGCGTGCTCGTAGTGGTAGCCCTGATGTTTCTCCACCAGGAAATTGGCCTCGATGCCCCAGCGGTAGCGTGCGCCGAGGTTGCAGCGTTCGTGGAGGTTGTCGCGGTTGAGCGGCTGGCTGGAAAGCCAGGCATGGCGTGCAGTCTTGGTCAGGGTGTTACCCAGGGCATCGACCAGCTTCCAGGTCTCCTCTCAGACCACCTCATGGCCAAGAGATCCGGCTTGTCCCCGACAATCAGTCAATCGGGGCTCTTGACTTAGGGAGCAATGGGCTTCTCGGTGTACTGCGCTGCGCCTATCCGCCGGCTGGGACCGCCGGCGTCCCGCCGGCAACTGGGTCACCCGGCGTCTCGCCGGGATCATTGGGGAATTAGGGGTGATCCAATGGCCCGCGAGGCGTCTGGATAGGGCGCCCGGAGCCAAGCTGAAGATATCCGCTATGCCGGTCCGGGCCCAACGGGCATACCCCCGGCGGGACGCCGGGGGACCCAGTTGCCGGCAAGATGCCGGCGGTCCCACGCTCCGAGCGTCTGGCGGGCCTCACTCGGGCTCATAGGCCAGGTTCTGCCCCAGCCACTTCTCGACCTCGGCGACGGGCATCCCCTTGCGCTCGGCGTAGTCGTGGATCTGATCGCGGTTGAGCTTGCCGACGGCGAAGTAGCGGGCCTCGGGGTGGGCCAGGTAGAGCCCGGACACGGCGGCGGTCGGGACCATGGCCTTGGACTCGGTGAGCCAGATGCCGGTGCGCTCCTGGGCCTCGAGCAGGCGCCACAGGGTGTCCTTCTCGGTGTGGTCGGGGGAAGACGGGTAGCCGATGGCCGGGCGTATGCCCTGGTAGCGCTCCTCGATCAGGTCGGCGTTGGCCAGGTCCTCGCCCTCGGCATAGCCCCAGTAGTAGGTGCGGACCTGCTGGTGGAGCATCTCCGCCAGGGCCTCGGCGAGACGGTCGGCGATGGCCTTGAGCATCAGGGCGGAGTAGTCGTCGTGGTCGGCCTCGAAGCGGGCGACATGGGCGTCGATGCCCTCGCCGGCGGTGCAGGCGAAGCCGCCCAGGTAGTCGTTGAGCCCGGTCTCCACCGGGGCGATGAAGTCCGCCAGGCACTCGTTCCAGTGACCCAGGGGCTGGCGGGCCTGCTTGCGCAGGTTGTAGAAGGTGGCGATGGGCTCGGCGCGGGTCTCGTCGCCGAAGACCAGGATGTCGTCCCCCTCGGCATTGGCGGGGAAGAGCCCGATGACGGCGCTGGCCGCGAGCCACTTCTCCTCGATGATCTGCTCCAGCATGGCCTGGGCATCGGCCAAGAGCTTGCGGGCCTCCTCGCCCTTCTCGGCGTCGTCCAGGATCTGGGGGTAGCGCCCCTTGAGCTGCCAGGCGTGGAAGAAGAAGGTCCAGTCGATGAAGCGGGCGATGTCGCGCAGCGGTATGTCGGTGAGGGTGGTCAGGCCGAGCCGGTTGGGGGTCGGCGGGGCATAGTGGTCCCAGTCGATGGGGGTGCGGTTGGCGCGTGCCTCGGCGAGCGGGGCCAGGTCCCGGGCCTCGTCCCGGGCGGCGCGGCGTTGGCGCACCGCCTCGTACTTGGCGGCGATGCCGGCCACATAGCCGTCTCTCATGTCCTTCGACAGCAGGCTGCCGGCCACGCCCACGGCGCGGGAGGCATCCTTCACATGGACCACCGGGTGTTGGTACTGGGGGGCTATCTTGACCGCGGTGTGCAGCTCCGAGGTGGTGGCCCCGCCGATCAGCAAAGGAATGGTGAACCCCTGGCGCTGCATCTCACGGGCCACATGGACCATTTCGTCCAGGGACGGGGTGATGAGCCCGGACAGGCCGATGATGTCGGCCTTCTCCTCCCGGGCCCGTTGCAGGATCTTGTCCGCCGGGACCATGACGCCCAGGTCGATGACGGCGTAGTTGTTGCACTGGAGCACCACGCCGACGATGTTCTTGCCGATGTCGTGGACATCGCCCTTGACCGTGGCCATGAGGATGCGGCCCTGGGTGTCGCCCTCGCACTTCTCGGCGGCGAGATAGGGCTCCAGGTAGGCAACTGATTTTTTCATGACGCGGGCGGATTTCACCACCTGGGGCAGGAACATCTTGCCCTCGCCGAACAGGTCGCCGACGTGGTTCATGCCGTCCATAAGCGGCCCTTCGATGACATTGATGGGCTTGCCCAGGAGTTGCCGGGCCTCCTCGGTGTCCTGGTCTATGTAGTCGGTGATGCCCTTGACCAGGGCGTGACTGATGCGCTTGCTCACATCCCAGTCGCGCCAGGCGAGGTCCTTGGTGGACTCGGCGGCGGCCCCGCCGGCCTTGTATTTGGGGGCCAGGTCGATGAGGCGGTCGGTGGCGTCCGGCCGGCGGTTGAGGATCACGTCCTCCACCGCCTCGCGCAGTTCGGCGGGGATTTCGTCGTAGACGGCGAGTTGGCCGGCGTTGACTATGCCCATGTCCATCCCGGCGCGGATGGCGTGGTAGAGGAAGACCGAGTGGATCGCCTCGCGCACCGGGTCGTTGCCGCGGAAGGAGAAGGAGACGTTGGACACCCCGCCGGAGACCTTGGCGTAGGGCAGGTGCTCCTTGATGCGGCGGGTCGCCTCGATGAAGTCCACGGCGTAGTTGTTGTGCTCTTCGATGCCGGTGGCCACGGCGAAGATATTGGGGTCGAAGCAGATGTCCTCGGCCGGGAAGCCGATCTCGTTGACCAGGATGCGGTAGGCCCGGGCGCAGATCTCGAACTTGCGCTCTTGCGTGTCGGCCTGACCCACCTCGTCGAAGGCCATGACCACCACCGCCGCCCCGTAGCGCCGGCACAGCCGGGCCTGGGCGCGGAAGGCGTCCTCGCCCTCCTTCATGCTGATGGAGTTGACGATGGCCTTGCCCTGGACGCACTTGAGGCCCGCCTCGATCACGGACCACTTCGACGAGTCGATCATGATCGGGACCCGGGCTATGTCGGGCTCGGCAGCGATCAGGTTCAGGAATCGGCTCATGGCCGCCTGGGAGTCGAGCATGGCCTCGTCCATGTTCACGTCGATCACCTGGGCCCCGCTTTCCACTTGCTGGCGGGCCACATCCAGGGCGGCGTCGAAGTTGCCGTCCAGGATCAGGCGCTTGAACTTGGCCGAACCGGTGACATTGGTGCGCTCGCCGACGTTGATGAAGGTGGCGGTACTGCGGGTGGCGGTGATCATGGCTGCTCGCGGAAGGGGTTCTCGACCTTGACGCCGTCGAAGTCGCGGCCGTCCTGTAGGTCTTCGGTGTAAAGAATTCTGGCCTTGGCGCGCCGGGCGGCCTCGACAATGAGGGCATCCCAGATGGAAATCTGATCGCGCCTGTGGCGGGCGATGGCGGCGAGGACCAGGGTGCCGTCTTCGATCACCAACGGGTATCGGGCAAGTTCGCGCACCGCCTGCTCCGCAACCTCGGGAAGCAGCGGCGTCGCCAGCTTGCGCGTCGTGACGCTATAGAACTCTCGCAGCACTTGGGAACTGACGGCGAGTTCCCCTTTGCCGCCGACGCGATCAATGAGAGCGATGGCCTGGGCCCGCCTGACGCCTGAGTCCCGGTCGTAGGCGTATACGAAGACGTTGCTATCGCCAAAACACCGCACGGTCATAGATGTCCTCCCGCGACCAAGTGCGGCCCTGAGGGCCGGAACCCGCCTGAGATGCCCGGGCCAATTCCAGGAACCGGTCCGTCGCACTGCGGACCAGGGTCTCGCGGTCCGCGTAGTCTTGCAGGAAGTCGCGCACCAGGGCGTTGACCGATGTGTGCTCCACCAGGGCCCGCACCCGGGCCCGCTGCAAGGTCTCGTCGTCGATGCTGACAGTCAGGTTCATGGCCAAGCTCCTCAGGGACGCCGCGGCCCTAGACTCTAACACGGGACCCGTGCGGGCGGCATCCGCTCCAGGCCGGGGTGACCAACGAGGCCGGCATCAAGGCCCATCTCGCGTCCCTGATGTCACCGGGTAC
>DYOR01000025.1:29316-30600 GCA_020720385.1 Rubrivivax sp. | reverse complement strand
CTCGGGGGGCAGCGAACGCAGTGAGCTTGGGGGTCCACTCAGCGCGCGGCGAGCTCGAGCAGGATCTCGAGCAACTGCGGCACGGCGCTGACCATGGGGCAGTGACCGGTCGCAATCTCGAAGACCTCGAAGCCCGGCATCTGGCGCACGCGCGTGCGCATCGCCGCGATCGTCGGCAAGGCCGGCTGCGTGCAGTCGATGAAGGCCCGCGGCACGCGCGCCCAGCGTTCGCCGTCGAAAGCCAGCGGGTCGCGGTAGGTGCCGAAGGGGTGCGGCACCTGCCGGCGCAGCAGCCACTCGCGGTCCGCCCCGGACAGCCCGAACACCTCGGGGTCGGCCGGCGGCAGGGCGAAGCCGTTGGCGTGCGCCAGCGCCGTGCGCGAGGCCACCACCGCCGGGTCCTGCTGGTCGCCCCAGCCCTCGCCGGGCAAGGGCACGACGGCGTCGACGTAGACCAGTTGCCGCACGGCCTTGGCGTGACGCGCGAGCAGCCGGTCGGCCGCACCGGTGACCACCTGGCCGCCGTAGCTGTGGCCGACGAGGACGATGTCGTCGAGCTCTTCCGCCTCGACCAGGCCGAGCACGTCGGCCACGTGCGTCTGCAGGTTGATCTCCGGGCGACGCAGGTGGGCGCGTTCACCGTCGCCGGTGAGGGTCACGGCGTGCACTTCGTGCCCCGCGGCGCGCAGCGGCGCGAGCACGCGGCGCCAGATCCAGGCGCCACCCCAGGCGCCGTGCACGAGAACGATGGTCGGCAGTGTCATCGGGAACCCCGTCTAGACTGAAGGCATGGAAACGCAACGCAATGATGCACCCACGCCCGCGGCGCCGAGCATCCGGCCGCTGCTGCGCGACGAGGACTTCGATGCCTGCGCGGCGCTGATGGCGGCGTCCGACCCCTGGCTGCGCCTGGGCCTGTCTGTCGAGGCCTGCCGCCGCTCGCTGGCCCACCCGGAGCGCGAGCCCTGGGCAGCGTGGCAGGGCGAGCGCCTGGCGGGCTTCCTCGTGCTCAGCTTCAAGGGGCCTTTCATCGGCTACGTGCAACTGCTGGGCGTGGCAGCCGGCCTGCGCGGCCGGGGCCTGGGCGCGGCGCTGCTCGCGCATGCCGAGCAGCGCATCTTCGGGCACACGCCCAACGTCTTTCTCTGCGTCTCATCGTTCAACGAGCCGGCGCAGCGCTTCTATGCGAGCCGGGGCTACCGCACCGTCGGCCGCCTCGAGAACTACCTCGTGCAGGGCCACGATGAGCTCTTGCTGCGCAAGACGCGCGGCCCGCTGCTGGGC
>DYOR01000025.1:0-29216 GCA_020720385.1 Rubrivivax sp. | reverse complement strand
CGTGCAGGGCCACGATGAGCTCTTGCTGCGCAAGACGCGCGGCCCGCTGCTGGGCAGCGACGGTGCACGCCCGGACGCACCGGCCGAGCCCCCCTATCCCACCGCGAAGGAGACGTGATGCCGGTTCGAATCGTCCGCCTGGGCAGCCCGAGGCCAGCCACACCCTGGAGCTGCTGGCCCTGCTCTCGCGCACGAGCAACTTCTCGGTGGGCTGCTACTGCGAGGACGAGTCGCACTGCCACCGCTCGGTGCTGCGCGAGCTGCTCGCGGCGCGAGGCGCCGACCTCGCCTGAGAGGGACTGGCGGCGCACCACGACCACGGCGGAGACTAGCTGCGCAGCAGGTACACCTGAGACACCGCCGCGCCCTGCACGATCATCGGTCCCGCCCAGGCCGGCGTCACGCCTTCGGGCAGGGTCTTGCTCAGCTTGGGCGTGCCCAGCGGCGGCTCGGGCTCGGTGTCGAGTTCCTCGAACTCGGCCAGGTTGGTGACCTGGTTCTTGTCGTTGACCCACAGGCGCAGGCCAATGAAACGCGCCGCCAGCGCCTCCTCGCCCTCGATCGCCCTGGACTGCTGGGCCAGGCTCAGCTTGCCCGGCAGTTCGACGTGGTAGTTGGCCATGGTGGCGCCTCCTCCTATTGCAGCAGACCGGCGGCCTTCAAGGCCCTCTCGACCGTGGCGACACGCTCCGGCGTGCGCGGTTGCAGGGCGCGCACCAGGGCCGCACGCGTGGCCTTGGGCGTGGCCTGTTCGGGCAGGCCCAGCGCCTTCAGGGCGGCATTGCCCTTGGCCATGGCCGCCTCGTCCTGGATGCCGAAGATGGCCTGGCTGAGGGTCTTGCGATGGGCGATCTCGGCATCGCTGGGCACTTCCAGCGCGCGCACCTGGCCCAGGGCCTGCGCCGCGTCGTCCTCGGCGCGCGCCGTGACTTCGGCGATCGCCGCGAGCACCGTGCCCGCCGTGTAGTAGTCCTCCAGGTCCTGCAGCGCGGCCACGCCGTTGTAGCTGGCCAGCGCTTCCATCTGCCCCTGGCGCATGCGCAGCAGCACCTTGGCACGCGCCGCGCGCATCCCGGCCACCAGGGCCGGCACGGTCTTTTCGTAGAAGTAGTTCTTGTCGACGATGCCGAACGCGCCGACCACCCCGGCGGCGAAGAGCGCGTAGTTCGTCTTCGCCTTGACGCCGTCGACGAACGCACCGGCCGTGCTCGCCCCCAGGGTGGTGCCGGCGGCGGTGGCCGAACTGTCGGCACGGTCGGCCGCGAGCGCACGCACGAACTCGTTGAAGCGCAGGTCGATGACGGCCAGGGCCTTGTTCTGCAGTCGGTTGCGTTCGCTCTGGTTGTCGGCCACGGCCAGCGCGGCGACATCGTCGGCCGTGAGATCGATCGAGGCGACGATGGACTCGGCCGACTGGTAACGCTCGGGCGTGCCGCGCAGGGTGCTGCAGGCCGTCCCGGCCAACGTCGACAGCAGCACCAGGGCCAGCCGGGTGGCGCGTCCGTGCAACATCTTGGGACCTCCTCGGTGCGGAACCTCGATGCCGATTGATGCACAGGGGCGTCGGCAAGGAAAGGGCAGCCCCCTAACTTGTCCGCCGCACGCCGCACGCGTCGGAGACTCCAGGTCACCTGGCGCGGCTGCATCGTGCTGGGCTGAACGGGGTAGGACAATCCAGCGTCACCAACGGGGCGGGCCATGGCGGACAGTGCGATAGCCACCATCAACTTCAAGCAAGCGGCGCACAAGCTGCTGCCGCCAGGCGCCAATTTCGACGCCTGCCTGAGCTGCGGCCTGTGTTCGTCGGGGTGTCCGGCCTCGGGGCTGGAGAACATGGACCCGCGCAAGTTCATCCGCATGGCCTTGCTCGGGATGGATGCGGCGTTGTCGACCACGCGCTGGGTCTGGTGCTGCACCCTGTGCAAGCGCTGCGAGTATGTGTGCCCGATGAACATCGACATCTCGCAGCTCGTGTATCTGGCCCGTGGCAACTGGCCGCAGGAGAAGACACCGTCGGGAATCGCCCGCTCCTGCCACCTCGCCCAGCTCGGCGCTTCGACCAGCGCGATGGGCATGCCGCCGGACGACTTCGTGCTCGTCGTCGACGACGTGCTGCAGGAGGTCCGGGCCACGCAACCGGGTTTCGAGCAACTCCAGGCGCCCATGGACAAGCGCGGCGCGCACTTCTTCGTCAACCAGAACTCGCGCGAGCCGATGAGCGAGCCCGACGAGATGGTGCCGCTGTGGAAGATCCTCGACCTCGTCGGGGCCGACTGGACCTATGCCTCCAAGGGCTGGGCGGCCGAGAACTTCTGCATGTTCACGGGCAACGAAGAGGCCTGGCGCGACATCGTCCAAAAGCGCGTCGACGCCGTCAACGACCTCGGCTGCGCGGTGTGGCTCAACACCGAGTGCGGCCACAGCCACTACTCGATGTGGCAAGGTGTCGAGCGCTTCGGCCTGGACGCCCACTTCCGCATGGACAGCCTGATCACCCATTACGCCCAGTGGATTCGCGAGGGCAAGCTGCCGATCAACTCCAGCTGGAACACCCGGGGCATCAAGTTCACCGTCCAGGACCCGTGCATGATCGTGCGCAAGTCCTACGGCGATGCGATGGCCGAGGACATGCGCTTCGTCGTCAGGACGCTCGTCGGCGACGCGAACTTCGTCGACATGCAGCCCAACCGCAGCGCCAACTACTGCTGTGGCGGGGGTGGCGGGTTCCTGCAGGCCGGCATGACCGACCACCGGCGCGCCTACGGCAAGCGCAAGTTCGACCAGATTGCCGCCACCGGCGCGGCCTATGTGCTCACCCCCTGCCACAACTGCCATTCCCAGATCGAAGACATCGGCCGCTTCTACAAGGGCCACTACGGCGTGGTCCATTTCTGGACTCTCATGTGCCTGTCGCTGGGCATGCTCGGCGAGAACGAACGCCACTACCTCGGGCCGGACCTGCTGGCCCTGATCGATTGAGCGCGCGAGCGCAAACCCCATGAGCAAGCTCTCGGCGGAAAACACGGCGTCCCAGGCTGCCACGACCCTGGACACCGAGGTGTTGATCATCGGCGGCGGCGTGACCGGCGCGGGGATCATGCGCGACCTCGCGCTGCGCGGCATCCACAGCGTGCTCATCGACAAGGTCGACCTGTGCGCCGGCGCCTCGGGCGGCAATCACGGCCTGCTGCATTCGGGCGCCCGCTACGTCTCCACGGATCTCGAAGCCGCCATCGAATGCCGGCAAGAGAACGAACTGCTCAAGCGCCTGGCACCGCAGTGCATCGAGGCCACGGCGGGCCTGTTCGTCGCCGTCGTTGGCGACGATGCGGGGTTCGCCGAGCGCTTTCCCGAGCTCTGCGCTCGCGCGGCGATCCCCTGCGACGAGTTGACGGTGGCCCAGGCGCGGACGCTCGAGCCCGAGCTCTCGGACAGGCTCGTCAAGGCCTACCGCGTGCCCGATGCCACCGTCGACCCGTTTCACCTCGCCCTGGCCAACGTCGAACACGCGCGGCTGGCCTGCGGCAGCATCTACCGCGCGCATACCGAACTGCTGGCGTTCGAGGTCACCGCGGGCGTGATCCGCAGCGCGCGCTGTCGCGACCCGCGCACGCAGGCCCCGCTGGTGATCCGCGCGCGGCAGTTCGTCAACGCCGGCGGCGCCTGGGCCATGGCCATCGCCCGCCTGGCGGGCTGCGCCGACGTCGACCTGCTTTATGCCAAGGGCACCTTGCTCGTCAACCATGACCGCATGACCCACCACGTCGTCAACCGGCTGCGGCCGCCGGGTGACGGCGACATCCTGGTGCCGGGAGGCACCGTGTCGCTGCTCGGAACCACCTCCTCGCGGGCGCCCGATCCGGACCATGTCGCCCCCACCGTGCAGGAGATCGACCGCATCATCCGCGAGGGCTCGGCGATGCTCCCGGCGCTGGCCGCCGCACGCTACACGCGCGCCTTTTCCCGCGTCCGCCCGCTGCTGCAAGGCGCCCGCGGCACCAGCGACCGCGCGGCCAGCCGAGGCTTCGCGCTGATGGACCACCGCGCCCAGGGCCTGGCCAACTTCTGCACCATCACCGGCGGCAAGCTCACCACCTTCCGCCTGATGGCGGAGAAGGCCGCCGACCTCGTCGCCGCCAGGCTCGGCAACCGCCAGGCCTGCACCACCGGCAGCGTCGCCCTGCCCCCTGGCGATGCCGGTCGCTGGACCGAGCCCGGCGCGGCACCGCGGCAGTGGCTCGAGCTCAACGACCCGGCCGACCTGATCCTGTGCGAATGCGAAATGGTGCCGCAGTCGGCGGTCGACCAGATCGTCGCCGCGGCGGCACCAGAGAACCCGCAGGGGATGAGCCTCGCAGCCCTCTGCCTGCGCTCGCGCATCGGCAAAGGGCCTTGTCAGGGCTCCTTCTGCGGCATCCGCGTGGCGTCGTATCTCCACGACCAGGGCCACTATCGCGGCGCGGCGGGCCTGGCCTCCATGCGCGATTTCTTCGACGAGCGCTTCAAGGGCCAGCGCGCGGTCATCTGGGGCCAGCAGGCCGCCCAGATGGAGCTGGCCGAGGCCCTGCATTGCGGGCTGCTCGGGCTCGACACCCTGCCCGCCGACTGACGGCATGCGGTCCACACGCTCGCCCACGAACATGAGCCATCCGCCTCGCAGCTTCAGCACCGAACTCGCCGTCATCGGCTCGGGCATCGCGGGTCTTGCCGCCACGATCTTCGCCGTCAACCGCCACCTCGCCACCGCGCTGGTGGGCCACAGCGGCGCGCTGGCCTACACCACGGGCTATCTCGATCTCCTGGGCCGGCTGGAGGGCTCGAGCGAGGCCGTCGCCGACCCATGGCAGGCCCTGGAGCAGCTGCGCCAGACGCAGCCCGGGCATCCGCTCAGCCGCATCGCGCCCGCCGACATCCGCCTGGCTTTCGACGAGTTCACGGGCTTTCTCGGGGCAAGCGGGTTCGCCTACAGCCGCGCCGCAGCCCACAACGTCAGTGCGCTCACTCCCGCCGGCACCCTCAAGCCCACCCTGTGCCTCCCCGCCACCATGGCGGCCGGCCCGCGGGCCTATGTCGAGAAGGCGCCGTGCGTCATCGTCGGTTTCGAGGGCCTGAAGGGGTTCAGCGCCGCCGAGGTGGTGGCCAATCTCGGGGCACGCTGGCCGGACTTGAGCGCGCGGCGCATCGCCTTCCCCGACATGGCGCGCGGCGAGGTCTATGCGGAGGTGATGGCGCGCTCGCTGGAGGTTCCGGCGACGCGCGAGAAGCTCGCCGTGGCGCTGAAAGGCGTTGCCGGGCAGGCGCAGGTGATCGGCCTGCCGGCGATCCTGGGCATGCATCGGCCGGACCGGGTGCATGCGGACCTGGAGCAGCGCACCGGGTTGACGCTTTTCGAGATCCCGACGATGCCGCCTTCGGTGCCGGGGGTCCGGCTGCGCGAGTGGCTCGAACAGACCCTGCCCGGCAAGGGCGTGACCCTGATTCCCCAACACAAGGTCACCGCCCTGAACCTCGCCCCGGACGGTGCGACCCTGGACCTGCGCGACGGCTTCGGGCCGATACGGATTCAGGCGCAGGCGGTGATTCTCGCCACGGGGCGCTTCCTGAGCGGCGGCCTGCAGGCGCATCCCGACGCCATCCGCGAGCCCTTGCTCGACCTGCCCGTGACGCAGCCCGCGGGCCGGGCGGATTGGTATCGCGAGCGCTACACCGACCTGCGCGGGCATCCGATCCACCGCGCCGGCATCGAAACCGATGCCGCATCGAGACCCTTGGGGCGCGACGGCCGGCCCTGCAGCCACAGGCTCTTTGCCGCCGGGGCCCTCCTCGCCCACCAGGACTGGATCCGTTCGCGCAGTGGGGCAGGCATCGCCATCGCCACCGCCTACCAGGCGGTGCTGGCCGCCGAGAGCGCCCTGCGCGGAGCGTCCGCCCGCTCTAGAGGTTTCGCCTGAAGAACCGGACGGCTCGCTCGCGTGCCGCAAAGGCCGCCGGCACGTCGGGACCGATGCGCACGGTCGGCGCCACCCCGGTCTGGAAGATGCTGCCCTGGTTGCCGAAGGGGTCGTTGACCACGATGGGGATCATGAGCCGGTCGAAGGCATGCAGCGCATTCGCGTATTCGACCACCTCGATGAGCGGGCGGCCGGCGCCGTTGACCGATTGCGCCAGCGCCCGGCATGGGGCGGCGCCGTTGTCGTAGTCGTCCAGGCTGCCGATCTGGATGAGCACGCGCGCGCCCGTCGGGTTCAGGTATTGCGAGCCGAACTGCGCCGGCGGCGGCAGACCCGGGAACTGCTTGTTCGCGGCATAGCACACCGGGTAGTGCGCCACGTGGGCCTTGAACTGCCTGCCGCCGCCGAACATACCGGCGTAGAGCAGCTCGGAGGTCTCCAGGCTCATCACGCCGCCCCAGGAGAAACCGAGCACGCCGATGCGCGCCGCGTCGATGTTCGGCTGCGCGGCCAGAAAGGCCAGTGCCGAGAAAGCGTCGGCGTAGGTCAGGATCGGCGCCTTGGGCCGGTCGGCCGCCGAGGCCACGCCGCGTGCCTCCCACATGTCGATCTGCAGCGTCGCGATGCCCGCTTCGTTGAGCGCGGCTTCGTAGAAGTCGCCGCGTGCATCGACACCCGACGAGCCGTGCAGGATCACCACCGCGGGCAGCTTGCGGGCTCTGGCGGCGGCACAGTGGTGATCGCCATGCGCCGGCAGGCTCAGCTTGCCCTTGATCGTCAAGGGCTGGGATGGCGCGAGGAGGTTGGGCGAGCTGAACTGAATGAACGAGATGCGTGGCCCGGCGCCGCGGTCGCAGCCGCCCGGGTCGGCGTGTGCCGCGGCCACGGTGATGCTCAAGGCCAGCGTGGCCAGCGTCCGACACAAGACGGCAAATGGTGACATGTCTCCTCCGTGCGGGGGCGATGTGTGAACGTGATCCGGATCGTGCAGATCCGGCGGGGATGGTGCGCAGCGAGCCGCGCGGCCTCGACTGTGGACCAAGCGGCTGCGTTGTCAACGCGAACTGTCCCGAGCGTGGCGGCGCGGGCGTACCCCCGTGCGCAAGGCCCCGCGTGGAGGGGCCGCGCCCGGTGCAGCCACGGCATTCACGGGTTCGCCCGGCGGCTCGCCGAGCGACAATGCGCCGCCACGCACCGCCGCCCCTTGCGCGGTGCCCGCGGCCGCAGCGTTCCACGCATCCTGCACATGAGTGAACTCAAAGCCCTGCTGCTGACCGATGTCGTCGGCAGCACCCAGATGTCGGAAGACCTCGGCGACGAGGCCATGGCCGAGGTCTGGGCGGCCCATGATCGTGCCGCCCGCGCACTCCTGCCGCCGTGGCGCGGACGCGAAATCGACAAGACCGACGGCATGCTGCTGCTGTTCGAAGGCGTGGCCGAGGCGCTGCATTACGCCCGCGCCTACCTGCGCGCCCTGGCGACGCTGGCGGTGCCGCTTGCCGCGCGGGTCGGCCTGCATTTCGGGCCCGTCCACCTGCGCCGCAACGACGCCGATGACATCGCCCGCGGTGCCAAGCCGCTGGAGGTCGAGGGCCTCGCCAAGCCGACGACGGCGCGCGTCATGGCGCTCGCCCGCGGCGGGCAGTTGCTGCTCACCGGCGAGGCCTGCGCGGCACTCGGCGAAGGCCACGTCCCTTTGCACTCGCACGGCCACTGGATCCTCAAGGGCGTTTCCGAACCGGTGGAGTTGTTCGAACCCAGCGACGACGGCGCCCCGCGCCTGCCCCCCGAGGACGGCGAAAAGGCCTACCGCGTCGTGCGCAGCGGCGAGCGCTGGTTGCCGGTGCGAGAAATTGCCAACAACCTGCCGCAGCAGGCGACGACCTTCATCGGCCGCGAGCGTGAGCTGCGCGAGCTCAAGGCCCATCTCGCGCAGGTGCGGCTGCTGACGCTGCTCGGCATGGGTGGCCTGGGCAAGACGCGGCTCTCGCTGCAGGTGGCCGCGGAGCTCCAGCACCTGTTCACGGATGGCGTCTGGTTCGTCGACCTGTCACCGATACGCGACGCGGCGCTGGTGGCCGGCGAGACCGCGCAGGTGCTGGGACTGCGCGCCGAGCCCGACCGGCCGTTGGTGCAGACCCTTTGCGCCCACCTCGAGCCGCGCCGCGTGCTGCTGGTGCTGGACAACTGCGAGCACCTCACGCAGGCCGCGGCCGAGCTGGCCCATGCCCTGCTGCGCGCGGCGCCCGGCGTGCGCATCGTGGCCTCCAGCCGCGAGGCCTTGCGCGTGCCCGGCGAACTCGCCTACCCGGTGCTGCCACTGCCCGTGCCCGAGCGCAGCGCCAGCCTGCCCATGCTGCGTCAGTCGACTGCGGTGCGCCTGTTCGTCGAGCGCGCACGCTTGCACAAGCCGTCCTTCACGCTGGACGAGCGCAGTGCGCCCGCAGTGGCCGAGCTGGTGGCACGGCTCGAAGGCATTCCTTTGGCGCTGGAGCTGGCCGCGGCGCGCGTGCGCTCGCTCAGCGTGGCCGACATCAACCTGCGGCTGCGCGACCGCTACCAGCTCCTCACCGGCGGAGGCCGGGCATTGCAGCAGCGCCAGCAGACGCTGCGCGCGCTGGTCGACTGGTCCTACGATCTTCTCAGCCCTGCCGAGCAGACCGCGTTGCAGCGACTCGGCGTCTTCATCGGCGGCTTCGACCTGGCCGCTGCAGAGCAGGTCTGCGGTGCCGCTCCGCTGCACGACAGCGACGTGATGGACTTGCTCGCTTCGCTGGTGGAGAAGTCCCTGGCGACGATGCAAGAGCAGGCCCCGGGCACGCGTTACCGCATGCTGGAGACGATGCGCGAATACGCGCACGAGAAGCTGGTTCAGGCCGGCGACGCGGCCGCCACGGCCGCGCGCCATTGCGAGCATTTCTTCGCCCTGGCCAAGCAGGCGCGCGAAGGACTCAAGGGCCCCCAGCAGGCCCAGTGGATCGAACGCCTCGAGGCCGACCTCGACAACCTGCGCAGTGCCACGGCGCTGGCCACGGCAGGTGCTGCGGACCCGTTCATCGCCGTGAAGATGGCCGTGGCGCTGCAGGGCTTCTGGATCCTGCGCGGCTACGCCAGCGAAGGCCGCGCCGTGGTGCAGGCGGCGCTGGCGTTGCCGGTCGTGCGAGGCTCCGACATGGCTCGGGCCCACGCCCTCTACGTGGGCGCGGTGCTGGCCTGTGACCAGGGCGATCATGCCCAGGCGCGGCAGATGCTGCTCACCTGCCTGGAACTGCGCCGCAACGTGGGCAAGCCGGTGGAGATCGCGGCGACGCTGTCCACGCTGTCGATGGCCCTGAGGCACGGCGGGGACGTCCAGGGCGCCGCGCAGCGCGAGCGCGAGGCCCTGGAGATCTTCAGGTCGCTGGGCGACGAGATCGGCGAGGCGATCGGGCTGCAGCACCTCGGCGAGTGCGCGATGTCGCTGGACGACGACGCGCAGGCGCAAGCCGAGTTCGACCTGGCCCTGCGCATCGCGCGCCGCATCGGCCACCGCGAAATCGAAGCCGAGTGCGAGCTGCTGCTCGGGGAAATCGCCTTCGCACAGGCTCGCCCGGTGCAGGCACGCGAGCGCTTCGAGCGCTCGCTGGCGGTGTGCCAGGACGCCGCCGACAAGCGCAACGAAGCCAATGCCCTGCGCTGGCTGGGAAAGGCGGACCTGGCCGAAGGCCGGCTGGATGCGGCGCGCATGCGGCTGGCGCAGGCCCTGCAGGCCTTTCTTGCCTTCGAGATGCGCGAGGAACTGCTCGGCTGTCTGGAGGACCACGCCAGGCTGGCGCTGGCGGCAAGCCAGCCGGCACTGGCGGCGCGGCTGGCCGCCGCGGTCCAGGCGTGGCGCGAGCGCCTGTCGCTGGACGCGCTGCCGCGTGAAGCCTTGCGCTGGCAGGCCTGGCTCGAAACGCTGCGCACCCAGTTGCCCGGCGCCGACTTCGACGCTGCATGGAGCGAGGGCGCCCGGTGGGACACCCGCGCCACGATGCGCGCCGCGCTTTCGGTGCCCGACGGCACCACGAAGGGTCACTGAGGGCCGCGCAGCGCGGGCGGCCCCGACCGCGCCACGACGGGGCCGCGGGCGGCCCGCCGCCGCCCGGCGCGCTAGGACTTGCGGCTTCGGCGCTGCGTGGCGCCGGCGGCGAGCAAGGCGGCCATCACCAGCGCGAGGCTGGCGGGCTCGGGCACGCGGGTGATGGTGAAGTTTTGCGGTGGATTGCCCAGGACATCGTTGCTGCCACTGCTGCAATCACGCCCGCATCCAGCCTCGGTCCAGTACAGGCGTGGGCCGCTGAACAGCGCATTGGCTGCAACTTCCTGGGCGATCACGAACTGCAACGAGAACTCGTCCTGCGCGAAACCGCCGAATCCGACACCGTCGAACCCTGCCAACAAGGTTGGCGCCTTGTAGTCGAACGGCGTCGTGTCGACGTACTTCAGAGCGCCGCCAACATCGAACTCCAGAGCGTTGACGAGTTCAGCCGCCAACTCGGCTGTTGACCAGGTGATCGTGGCGAGATCCGTGTCGTCGAGCGTGCTCGCGGTACCCTGGGTGTCGTAGAACGTGACCTGGGCACCCTGCACGTAGGCACCACCCGTGCATGCGACACCCGTGGTGTTGCAGGGCGGTGACAGCGGCACCTGGAAGGTCGCCGTTCCCCTCCACCCGAGGTCGGTGAACGGAGCCCCGTAGAGGGGATCCCACGCTCCCACATAGGCCGCCGCGCGTGCCTGGTCGGTCATTCCCAATGACGCTGCCGCCACCAGGCAAGCCGCGAAGAATCTGCCAAGGCCTGTGCTCATCGACTGCTCCATGCAACCACGTTGCCGTTGTTGAAACCCACCGTCCCGCCCGGGCCCGGGTTGACCGCATGGCGGTGAACCCCGCACGCTGCGCACGGCGACGATCTGGCCGCCCTTGTAGCCGCAATCGACGTGCGCGAACAGCACTTCTTCGGAGATCGGGTGGCCACCCCCCACACTTGCAGGGGCCGTGGCCGCAGGCCGTGCGATCCCGTTGCCGCAGAGGCTTCGCCGCAGCGGCGGTGGCCCTGAGACTGGCGCCAGGCGCGTCCATGCCGCCAACGGCCGCGAGTGCGGGAATGCCCGCGGACGAACGCGTCACGACCTGGGCCAACATGGCCGGCCCCAAGGCAGGCGCGCGGAGGGCTGGCATGCAGGTCCGCCGAGACGCACCCGGCGACCCGGCAAGGCCGGTCATCCCGTTCGTGCCGTTGCCGGCAGACCTTGCGGCGAAGCGAGTCACCCATGCTGCCCCAGAGTGAAATCGCGCAGTTTCTGCGCCAGTGCCCGTTCTTTGCGACGACGGACGATGCGACGCTCGAGGCGCTGGCGGGCCTGACCGGGCCAGTGCGCCTGCGCGCCGGCGAATGCCTGTTCGAGCGGGGCCAGGCCGGCACCGCGATGTATCTCGTGGTGGAAGGCCAGATCCGCGTGCACAACGGCGAAGATGTGGTGGTGCGGCTCGAGCGCGGTGAATTGCTCGGCGAGATTGCCGCCTTGTCCAGCGCACCGAGAACGGCCTCCGCGACAGCCGAGTGCGACAGCGCGCTGCTCGAGCTGGAACACGACAGCATTTTCGCCACGCTGGCCGCCCGGCCCGAGGCGAGCCGGTCCGTCATCCAGGCGCTGTGCCGCCGCGAGACGCAGATCATCGATGAAAAGTACGAGCGCATCATCCGCGCCAAGGTGCTGGAGGCCGAGCTCGACATCGGCCAGCGCATCCAGAAGAGCTTCCTGCCGGAGATCATCCCGGCCATCGATGGCTGGCGCTTCGATGCCCTGCTGCGGCCGGCACGCAAGGTGGCAGGCGACTTCTACGACTTCTTTGCGCTGCCGGCGCTCGGTGCGGTCTGCGTGGTCATCGGCGATGTCTGCGACAAGGGTGTCGGCGCGGCGCTCTTCATGGCCTTGTTTCGCAGCCTCATCCGTTCAGCCGCCCAGAGCCGGGGCGCTGCGACCACGCCGGCGAGCGCAGCCGCGCTCGCCGACACCGCGCTGCACGCCATCGCATCGACCAACCGCTACATCGCCTCCACGCACGCCACCAGCAGCATGTTCGCCTCGCTCTTCTTCGGCCTCGTGGTCACCGGGTCCGGGCAGCTGTGCTACGTGAATGCGGGCCACGAGGCGCCGTGGATCACCGGTGCCGCAGGTCGACGCACCGCACTGCAGACCACGGGCCCGGTGGTGGGCCTGTTCGAGGACGCCGCCTTCGGCGTCGCCTGGGCCGAGATCGGGCCGGGCGAACACCTGTTCGGCTACACCGACGGCGCCAGCGACGCCCGCGACGGCGCCGGCGAGGCGTTCTCCGAGGACCGTCTGCTCGCCGCCGTGCAGGCCGGCGCGGTGGACCGCGCGGGCTTGCTCAGCGACGTCGATGCGCAGCTGCGCCGCTTTGTCGGCAACGCGGATATCTACGACGACGTTACGATGATCTGTGTCCAGCGCGATGGCCCGGCCTGAATCGCTGACCACGACCGACCGGGGACTTCCGGAACCATCGACCACCAGACGATCGGAGAGACGACCATGAGCACAGCACTCGAAATCGCCGTTTCGGAAGCCCCGGGAGAAGTCCCGGTGGCGGTGATGCGGGTCAGCGGCGATCTGGACTCGAAGAGCCACTCGCAGCTCGAGACCCAGGCCGGCGACTTGATCACTGCGGGCAAGAACCGCATCGTTCTCGACCTCGGTGCCATCACCTTCATGGGCAGCGCGGGTCTGCGCGCCATGCACGGCATCGCCAATCGGCTGAAGACCTTGGGCGGCGGCGGGCAGCTCAAGCTGGTGAAACCCTCCGACGCCGCGACCCGCGTCATGAAGACCTTGGGTTTCGACCAGTTCTTCGACATCCACGCTTCGGTCGACGAGGCGGTGGCGAGTTTTCGCCGGCGCTGAACGGCGAGTCCGGGTCGCATGGATGTCACGCACCGGCTCGAGGTCGGACCCCATCCGGACCATCTCGGCCAGGTGCGTGACTTCATCGAAGCCAGCGCGGCTGCGCACGCCATGCCTGCCGATCGGGTGGGTGAACTGGTGTTGGCGGTCGATGAATGGGTGTCCAACCTCTTCGAGCACGGCGGCTTGACCGAGGCCGCCCGCATCGAGATTCAGGTCGTCCTGCGCCCCGATGCCATCGAGGTTCGCATCCGCGACCCCGGCGCGCCCTTCGACCCGACCCGGCACGTTGATCGAGACCTCGGCCTCTCGCCACTGGCGCACGAGAAACCAGGCGGCTTTGGTCTGAGCCTGCTGCGCCGCCTGGTGGACGGGATCAGTTACCGCCCAGCCGAGGGCGGGTGCAACGAACTGGCCCTGGTCAAGCGTCTGTGAACCCGCTTGCTGCCGGTGCCGGCAGCCGTGGCAAACCGCGGGTTGACTGCGGACTTGGCAAGCGGGGCGTCCTGGTGTCATACTGGATGCCCATACAGCTTCAGTCAGCACGATGCCTGCCGTCCTGTCATGGGCCAGCGACGAAGACGGGCTGCCGGCCCAGGGGCTTGTTGGCCCCCCCAAAACGCGTCTCCGGCGCTCATCGCCGGGCGAACTGCCGTCCGAGGTCGAGCAGGCCCTGTGGCGTGGCTCCGACCTCGGCCCGCAGGCGGCGGGCCCGGTCCTGTGCAGCGGCTTTTCCGCCCTGGATGCCGAACTGCCTGGTGGCGGCTGGCCTTGCCGGGCCGTGTCCGAGGTCCTGAGTGCGCAGCCCTCGGTGCTGGAGTGGCGGCTGATCGGCCCGGCGCTGCGGGGCGTGGTCGCTGCGGGCGGCACGGTCGTGGTCGTGGGCCCACCCAAGACGCCTCACCTGCCCGGGCTGCAGCACAGTGGCATCGACGCAGGTCACCTGGTCTGGGTCCAGGCTGAGGCCCCTGCCGAGCGGCTCTGGTGCACGGAGCAACTCGTCAAATCGGCTGCCTGCGGGGCCTTGGTGGCCTGGCTGCCGCAGGCCCGCCCGGAGCAGATGCGTCGGCTGCAGGTCTGCGCGCAGGCCTGCGCGGGCCCGGTCTTCTTGTTCCGTCCGGCGGCCGCCCGGCATGAGCCCTCGGCGGCACCGTTGCGGGTCTTGGCCGCCTTCGGGGTCGACTGGGAACTCCACGTCCACATCCTCAAGCGCCGCGGGCCTGCGCACGATGGTGTCGTGCGCCTGCCGTCCGTGCCAGGGGGGCTGGATGCCGTGCTCACGCCCCGCCTGCTCACGCCCAGCCGGATCATCGCCTCGCGCAGCGCGGGGCGCGACGCCACTCGACACCTCGAGGAACCTGTCCATGCTGTGGGCGGCCTTGCTCCTTGCGCTGCGCCCCGACGGCACGCCACCACCCGATGAGGCCCTTCGCGGAGTCGCCACCTGGGCCTTGCAGTTCACACCCAAGGTGGCCCTCTCCGAAGAAGCGGTGCTCATGGAGGTCGAGGCCTGCACCCGCCTGTTCGGGAGCAAGCGCGCCCTGCGCGACCGGGTCGTCCTGGAAGGCGCCGAGCAAGGGGTGGTGACGCTGGCCTGGGCCACCAACAGCCTGGCCGCACAGGCCTTGGCACGGTCCGGGATCGAGAACGGGTTCAAGCGGCCTTTGGACGAGATGCTGGATGGCCTGCCCATGCAGGTGCTGTCCGCGGTCGCGCCACACGCGGGGACGCTGGCACGGCTGGGTTGCCGCACCCTGGGCGACGTGCGGCGCCTGCCGCGGGGCGGCATCAGCCGGCGGTTTGGCAAGGACTTGCTGGGCGCACTGGACTGCGCCTACGGCTTGCAGCCGCAAGCGCATGTCTGGTGCGAGTTGCCGGAGGTGTTCGATGCGCGGCTGGAGCTGATGTCGCGCGTGGAGATGGCGAGCGCGCTGCTGTTCGGCGCGCGCCGCCTGCTCCTGCAAATGTGCGGCTGGCTGGCGGCCCGCCACAGCGGGACCACCGCCTTCACCTTGTCGTGGGCCCACGATGCGATGCGCTCCAGACAGGCCGGCGAAGGCGGCGAGCTGACGATCCGCACCGCGCAGCCCTCGCGCCACCTGGAGCACCTGTGTCGGCTGCTGGCCGAACACCTGGCCAAGGTGGAACTCGAGGCGCCGGCAGGCGAACTTCGCCTGCGTGCCATCGACGTGGTGTCGCTGGACGAGAAGAGCGCGTCGCTGCTCCCCGACGCGACGCAGGCCGGGGAGTCGCTGCAACGGGTGCTGGAGCGCATCGCGGCGCGGCTGGGGCCTGATCGGGTGCTGCACCCTGGGCTGACCGACGACCACCGGCTGGAGTGGATGCAGATGTGGCAGCCGGTGCCCCAGCCCATGCCACGCAAGGGCGTGGACCCGGTGAACCTGCCGCAGCCGACCTGGGTGCTGCCGCAGCCGCTGAAACTGGCCACGCGCGGGCCCCGGCCGATGTACCAGGGCGTGCTGCACCTGCTGACCGGGCCGCACCGGGTCGAGGGCGGTTGGTGGCACCGTCTCGGCAATGGCGCGCAGGCCGTGACGGGTCAGGTGCAGCGCGACTACTGGGTGGGCTTGAGCGAGCATGCCGGGGTGCTGTGGGTGTTCCAGGAGCGCCTGGCCAGCGACGAGACCGCCTGGTACCTGCATGGGGTCTTTGCCTGAGGGGATGCGGTGGCGACGAACGAGTCTCCAGCGGCTGGCGCTTCGGCCCCCACGGGCCTGCCGGCGTATGCGGAACTGCGCTGCGTCAGCACCTTCAGCTTCCTCGTGGGCGCCAGCCAGCCCGAGGAGCTGGTCGAGCGGGCGCACAAGCTGGGCTACAGCGCACTGGCGCTGACCGACGAGTGCTCGATGGCGGGCGTCGTCCGCGCCCACATGGCGGCGAAGAAGGAGGGCCTGAAGCTGCTCATCGGCAGCCAGTTCCGTGTGGACGTGGAACCCGGCGACGCGCCCGGCCCCTTCGTCCTGGTCGTGCTCGCCTGCAAGCTCGATGGCTACGGCAACCTGTGCGAGTTCATCACCCGGCTGCGGCGCTCGTCCGGGAAGGGCACCTACCGGCTGCGGCTGGAAGACCTGTCTGCGACCGAACTCGCGGACTGCGTCGTCGTGGCGTGTCCGACACGCGGCGCCACGCCCGAGCAACTGGTCGGGCTCGCGCGCTGGTTGCTGACCCATTTCACCGGCCGCTGCTGGCTGGGGGTCGAGCTGCTCAGGCAGCTCGACGACGAGATGTGGCTCCACCAGCTGCGCCAGGCCAGCGAGTTGTCGGCGATTCCGGTGGTGGCGGTGGGCGGTGTCCACATGCATGTGCGCTCGCGCAAGGCGCTGCACGACGTGATGACCGCCACCCGCATCGGCCGGCCGCTCACGGCCTGCGGGCGCGAGTTGCAGGTGAACGCCGAGCGGCATTTGCGCACGCGCCTGCGGCTGTCGCAGACGTTTCCGGACGACCTGCTGGGGGAGACCTTGCGGGTGGCGGAGCGCTGCAGGTTCTCGCTCGACGAGTTGAAGTACCAGTACCCGGACGAGGTGGTGCCCAGCGGCGAGACGCCGACGAGCCACCTGCGGCGCATCACCCACGAAGGTGCCGGGCGGCGTTGGCCGCAGGGCATCCCGGCCAAGGTGGCCGATCAGATCGAGCATGAGCTGGAGCTGATCGGCGAGCTGCGCTACGAGCACTACTTCCTCACCGTGTACGACATCGTGGCCTTCGCCAGGTCGCGGCAAATCCTCTGCCAGGGGCGTGGGTCGGCAGCGAACTCGGTGGTCTGCTACTGCCTGGGCATCACCGAAGTGGATCCGGCGCGCATGAGCGTGCTCTTCGAGCGCTTCATCTCGAAGGAGCGCAACGAGCCGCCGGACATCGACGTCGACTTCGAGCACGAGCGCCGTGAGGAGGTCATCCAGTACCTCTACGACAAGTACGGCAGAGCCCGGGCCGCACTGACGGCGGTGGCCATCACCTACCGGCCGAAATCGGCGATCCGCGACGTGGGCAAGGCGCTGGGCATGGCCCCGGACACGATCGACGCCCTGGCCAGGAACCACACCTGGTGGGATGGCCCGGGGGTCAGGACCGAGCGCATCGTCGAGCTGGGCCTGTCGCTGGAGGACCTGGCCATCCAGCAACTGGTGCAGCTGACGCGCCAGCTCATCGGCCTGCCGCGGCACCTGTCCCAGCACCCGGGGGGCTTCGTGCTGACCAAGGGCCCGCTCTCGCGCATGGTGCCGATCGAGAACGCGGCCATGCCCGACCGCACGGTCATCCAGTGGGACAAGGACGACATCGATGCGCTGGGGCTGCTCAAGGTCGATGTGCTGGCCCTGGGCATGTTGACGGCCCTGCGCAAGAGCCTGGACTTCATCAGCCGGCGCAAGGGCCATGCCTTCGCGATGCAGGACATCCCACCGGAGGACCGGACCACCTACGACATGATCTGCCAGGCCGACACGGTGGGCGTGTTCCAGATCGAGAGCCGGGCGCAGATGAGCATGCTCCCGCGCCTGCGGCCGCGCTGTTTCTACGACCTGGTGATCGAGGTGGCCATCGTGCGGCCCGGCCCCATCCAGGGCGGCATGGTCCATCCCTATCTCAATCGCCGACAGGGCAAGGAGCCGGTGACGTATCCGAGCAAGGCGCTGGAGGAGGCCTTGGGGCGCACGCTGGGCGTGCCGGTGTTTCAGGAGCAGGTGATGCAGATCTCCATCCTGGCGGCGGGCTTCACACCGGGCGAGGCCGATGGGCTGCGGCGGGCGATGGCGGCCTGGAAGCGCAAGGGCGGACTGGAGAAGTACTACACCAGGATCGTCGACGGGATGACCTCACGCGGTTACGAGAAGGTCTTTGCGCAGGCCATCTTCGAGCAGATCAAGGGCTTCTCGGAGTACGGGTTCCCGGAGAGCCATGCGGCGTCGTTTGCCCTGCTCGTCTATGCCTCCTGCTGGATCAAGCGCCACCATCCGGCGGAGTTCCTGGCGGCCATGCTCAACAGCCAGCCTCTGGGGTTCTACTCACCAAGCCAGTTGGCTCAGGATGCCAAGCGCCATGGCGTCGAGGTGCGTCGCGTGGACGTGATGCACAGCGACTGGGACTGCACGCTCGAAGGCTTGCCGCATCCGCCGGCCGTGCGCCTGGGCCTGCGCCAGGTCGTGGGGCTGAAGGAGGCGTCAGCGCGGCGCATCGTGCAAGAACGAGGGAGGGCGCCGTTCAATGGCGCACAGGACCTGGCGCGCAGGGCAGGGCTGGAGCAGCACGAGATGACGATCCTGGCCGGTGCCGACGCGCTCATGAGTCTGGCGGGCCACCGGCGGCAGCAGGTCTGGGAGGCTGCGGCCCTCAGGTCCATGCCGCTGCTGCTGCACGAGGCACCGGTCGATGAGGAGCCCCTGGAGCTGCCCGAGGCCTCGGAGGGCGAGGAAGTGGTCTGGGACTACGCGGCGACCGGGCTGACGCTGCGCCGCCATCCTTTGGCGATCTTGCGACCCCAGCTGGCCGCGCAGGGGTGGCGCACCGCCGCCGAACTCCACGACCTGCCTTCAGGGCGCATCGCCAAGGCCTGCGGCATCGTCACGGTGCGGCAGCAGCCGGAGACGGCCAAGGGAGTGATGTTTGTTTCGCTGGAAGACGAGACGGGCGCGGTGCAGGTCATCGTCTGGCCCAAGATCAAGGCGCGACTGAGGGCGCCGCTGCTGCGCTCGCAGCTCATGGCGGTCAAGGGGACCTGGCAGCGCGAAGGGGATGTGCGCAATCTGATTGCCGGGCACATCGAGGACCTGACGCCGCTGCTTGGCGGGTTGGCGACGGCGAGCCGGGACTTTTACTAGAAGGCAATTGACCTCAGCGTGTCGCAAGAGCAGTCTTGGGCTTGCTCTGTCGCAGCGAGATCCCGTCACAGTCCTCGTCGCGGAGGCCCAGGAACGACAAAGCCCGCTGTGAGCGGGCTTCGTCAAGTGCCTCTCAGCACCCGAGATTCGGTGGTTGCGGGGGCAAGATTTGAACTTGCGACCTTTGGGTTATGAGCCCAACGAGCTACCAGACTGCTCCACCCCGCGACTGAGCCTTGAAGTATAGCCGATGATGGGCCATTCCGGCCCTTGAATCGGGTCTGGCGTCCGTCACTCCGCGGTGTCGGCGTCCGTGGCCTCAGTGGCCACGGGCTCGGGACGGTCCAGCAGCTCGACGAAGGCCATCGGCGCGTTGTCGCCGACGCGGAACCCCATCTTCAGGATGCGCGAATAGCCGCCCGGACGCGCCATGAAGCGCGGGCCGAGTTCGTTGAAGAGCTTGGCGACGACGTCGCGATCCCGCGTGCGGTTGAACGCCAGGCGCCGGTTGGCCAGCGTGGGTTCCTTGCCCAGGGTGATGAGCGGCTCGACGACGCTGCGCAGCTCCTTGGCCTTGGGCAGCGTGGTCTTGATCGCCTCATGCAGGATGAGCGAATTGCACATGTTCCTCAGCATCGCCAGGCGATGCGAGGTGGTGCGGTTGAGTTTGCGGGGGCCGTTGCGGTGGCGCATGGTGCTTCCTTTCGTTGTTGATAGCCCGCAGCCGGATCAGGTACTGCGAGGTGCACGGTGCCATGGGGCCCTGAGATCGAACGATTTCCGTCGCGAGGGCGTCGAGTCCGCTCCGAGAAGCACAGCCGTACACCCGTACGGCGAGCATCGCAGGGCCGGAATCGGCGGCCGCAGCAGGAAAGCGCCGATCTCAGCGCTTGTCCAGGCCCTGCGGGGGCCAGCTCTCCAGCCTCGCACCGAGCGTGAGCCCGCGCGAAGCCAGCACTTCCTTGATCTCGTTGAGGCTCTTGCGGCCGAGGTTCGGCGTCTTCAGCAGCTCCGTCTCGGTGCGCTGGATCAAGTCGCCGATGTAGTAGATGTTCTCGGCCTTCAGGCAATTGGCCGAACGCACCGTGAGTTCGAGTTCGTCCACCGGGCGCAGCAGGATGGGGTCGAACGGCGTCGGGCGCGAAACCTGCGCCACCATGCCGTCGAGCGGGCTGGGATCGATCTGGGCGAAGAACGCCAGCTGCTCGACCAGGATGCGCGCGCTCTGGCGGATGGCCTCCTCGGGCGGGATCGAGCCATTGGTCTCGATTTCCATGACCAGCTTGTCGAGGTCGGTGCGCTGCTCGACACGGGCGTTTTCCACCGCGTAGCTGACGCGGCGCACCGGCGAGAAGGACGCGTCGAGGACGATGCGCCCGATCGACTTGGTGGGCTCGTCGCCAAAGCGGCGCAGGTTGCCCGGCACGTAGCCGCGGCCCTTTTCGACCTTGATCTGCATGTCGAGCTTGCCGCCTTGCGCGAGGTGCGCAATGACGTGCTCGGGGTTGATGATCTCCACGTCGTGCGGGGTCTGGATGTCGGCGGCCGTCACCGGGCCCTCGCCTTCCTTGCGCAGCACGAGCGTGACTTCGTCACGGTTGTGCAGACGGAACACCACGCCCTTGAGGTTGAGCATGATGTGGACGACGTCTTCCTGCACGCCATCGATGGCCGAGTATTCGTGAAGCACCCCGGCGATGGTCACCTCGGTCGGGGCATAGCCCACCATCGACGACAACAGCACGCGCCGCAAGGAGTTGCCCAGCGTATGGCCGTAGCCGCGCTCGAAGGGCTCGAGCGTGGCTTTGGCGCGATGGCCGCCAAGCGGCTCGATCTGGATGGCCTTGGGCTTGAGAAGGGTGGTTTGCATGTGTTCTCGAGTTCCTGTCAATACCCTCGGCTCGTTACACCGATAAGGCTGATGGACCACGCCGGGCTATGGTGCTCTGTCGTTCGCTTCGTGCCCGGCGGAACGAAGCGCATGCAGGAGGGTTGGCGGCGCATGCCGCCGAGGCGTCAACGCGAGTACAACTCGACGATGAGCGCTTCCTTGATCTCGGCGCCGAACTGGTCGCGGTCGGGCACCTTCTTGAAGACGCCTTCCATCTTCGTGGCATCCACTTGCACCCAGTCGGCCAGGCCGATGGATTGCGCCAGCTTGAGCGACTCGGTCACGCGCAACTGGGTCTTGGACTTGTCGCGCATGGCCACCGTGTCGCCCACCTTCACCTGGTAGGAAGGGATGTTCACGACCTGGCCGTTCACGGTGAGGGCCTTGTGCGAGACGAGCTGACGGGCCTCGGCGCGCGTGGAGCCGAAGCCCATGCGGTAGACCACGTTGTCCAGACGCGACTCGAGCAGGGCCAGCAGGTTGGCGCCGGTGTTGCCCTTGCGGCGCTCGGCCTCGGCAAAGTAGCGGCGGAACTGGCGCTCGAGAACGCCGTACATGCGCTTGACCTTCTGCTTCTCGCGCAGTTGTATGCCGTAGTCCGAGGTGCGCGAGCCACTGGTGCGACCGTGCTGGCCGGGCTTGCTGTCGAACTTGGCCTTGTCCGTGATCGAGCGGCGCGCGCTCTTCAGGAACAGGTCCGTGCCTTCGCGGCGGGAGAGTTTGGCCTTGGGGCCGAGATAACGTGCCACTTGCTGTCCTTGGGTTCTTTCTGACGCGGCAGCGGCCTTCGCAAAGGCCACCCGCGCGAGTCTGGCGGCTGGTGAAGCTGGGCGCTCAGACGGTGGGCTTGATAAAGGCTTGCGCCTTCAGGAAAACAGCCGGCTTGCAGTGTGTGCTCGCCGGCTCGGGAAACTTTTCATTGTAGCGAAAGCACAGTGAACATGCCGGGCCGACTTGGCAGCCGCCGTGGAACCGGCTTTGGCGGGCCACTGGCGGCGCCCCTGGGGGGGGGCGCAGGCGCTTCGGTGGAACCTCAGATTCTGCGGCGCTTCTGCGGCCGGCAGCCGTTGTGCGGAATCGGCGTCACGTCGCTGATCGAATTGATGCGGATGCCCAGCGATGCCAGCGCGCGCACACTCGACTCACGCCCGGGGCCCGGGCCCTTGATGCGCACATCCAGGTTCTTGATGCCCTGCTCCTGCGCGGCGCGGCCGCAGGTCTCGGCAGCCACCTGGGCCGCGAAGGGCGTGCTCTTGCGCGAGCCCTTGAAGCCCTGGCCACCGCTGGACGCCCAGGCCAGCGCCCCACCCTGGCGGTCGGTGATGGTGATGATGGTGTTGTTGAACGACGCGTGCACGTGCGCAATGCCGTCCGCGACGTTCTTGCGGACTTTCTTGCTCACGCGACGCGCGGCGGTGTTGACGGGTGCCTTGGCCATGTCTTGATTCTCTCAGTGTTCCGGGCAGCTTACTTCTTCAGCGCGGCGGCACCCTTGCGCGGGCCCTTGCGGGTGCGGGCATTGGTGCGCGTGCGCTGGCCGCGCACGGGCAGGCCACGACGGTGCCTGAAGCCGCGATAGCAGCCCAGGTCCATCAGCCGCTTGATGCTGATCGACAGCTCGCGGCGCAGGTCGCCCTCGATGGTCATGCGCCCGATCTCGTCACGGATCTTCTCCAGATCGGTGTCGGTCAGGTCCTTGATCTTCTTGGAGTACGGAATGCCCACCACTTCGCAGATCTTCTGCGCCGTGGAACGGCCGATACCGTAGATCGAGGTCAGGCCGATCTCCGCATGCTTGTGCGGCGGGATGTTGATGCCGGCAATACGTGCCATGGTGTTCCTCTAAATCAGCCTTGACGCTGCTTGTGACGCGGATCGGTGCAGATCACTCGCACCACACCCTTGCGGCGGATGATCTTGCAGTTGCGGCACATCTTCTTGACGGAAGCGGCGACTTTCATGGTCTTCTCCGTTTGACCTCATTTGGCGCGGAACACGATCCGCGCGCGACTCAAATCGTAGGGCGTGAGTTCCACCGTAACCTTGTCCCCCGGCAGAATGCGGATGTAGTGCATGCGCATCTTTCCGGAGATGTGGCCCAGCACGACGTGGCCGTTCTCCAGCTTCACGCGGAAGGTGGCGTTGGGGAGGTTCTCGAGAATCTCCCCCTGCATCTGGATGACGTCGTCTTTGCTCATGATCAGCTCGTCTTGAAGTTGGCCTTCTTGAGGAGCGATTCATACTGCTGGCTCATCACGTAACTCTGCACCTGGGCCCAGAAGTCCATCGTCACCACCACGATGATCAGCAGCGACGTGCCACCGAAGTAGAACGGCACGTTGTATTTCAGGACCAGGAACTCCGGCAGCAGGCACACCGCCGTGATGTACACCGCACCGCTCAGCGTCAGGCGCGAGAGGATGCGATCGATATGCTTGGCGGTCTGCTCACCGGGGCGGATGCCAGGGATGAAGGCGCCGCTCTTCTTCAGGTTGTCGGCCGTCTCGCGGCTGTTGAAGACCAGCGCCGTATAGAAGAAGCAGAAGAACACGATCATCGACGCGTACAGCAGCACGTACACCGGCTGCCCGGGCGACAACCCCGCGGAAAGGTCCTTGAGCCAGCGCAGACCTTCGCCGGTGGCGAACCAGCCGACGATGGTTGCCGGCAACAGGATGATCGAACTGGCGAAGATCGGCGGGATGACCCCGGACATGTTGAGCTTGAGCGGCAGGTGCGAGGACTGGCCACCGTAGACCTTGTTGCCCACCTGGCGCTTGGCGTAGTTCACCAGGATCTTGCGCTGGCCGCGCTCGACGAAGACCACGCCAAAGGTCACGAACACGACCACCGTGAGGATCACCAGGCAGGCCACGATGCTCATGGCGCCCGTGTTGACCAGCTCGAACAAGCCCCCGATGGCCGCGGGCAGGCCCGCGACGATGCCGCCGAAGATGAGGATGGAGATGCCGTTGCCCAGGCCGCGCTCGGTGATCTGCTCGCCCAGCCACATCAGGAACATCGTGCCGGCGACCAGGCTCACCACCGCCGTCATGCGGAAGCCGAAGCCGGGGTTCAGCACCAGCCCCCGCGAACCCTCGAGCGCCAGCGCGATGCCCAGGCTCTGGAAGACCGCCAGCCCGAGCGTGCCGTAGCGCGTGTACTGGGTGATCTTGCGCCGCCCGGCCTCCCCTTCCTTCTTGATCGCCTCCAGGGTCGGTACCACGTAGCTCATGAGCTGCATGATGATCGACGCACTGATGTAGGGCATGATGCCCAGCGCGAACACGGTGAAGCGCGACAATGCGCCGCCGCTGAACATGTTGAACAGGTTCAGGATGCCGCCGCTCTGGCTCTTGAAGAGTTGCTGCAGGGCCTGCGGGTCGATGCCCGGCACGGGGATGTGCGCGCCGATGCGATAGACCACCAGGGCGAGCAGCAGAAAGACGACCCGCCTGCGCAGGTCGCCGAACTTGCCACTCTTGGCGAGCTGGTTCGCGTTGGTAGCCACGTTTGCCCAGCTTCCCTCAGGCGCTCGCGCCAGGCGCCGAGAGCACCGCGCCGCCGGCCGCTTCGATGGCGGCCTTGGCTCCGGCCGTCGCGGCGATGCCCTTGAGCGTGATCTTGCGCGTGAGCTCGCCCGACTTGATGACCTTCACGGTCTTGATCAGCTGGCGCACCATGCCCGCCGCCTTCAGCGTCAGCAGGTCGACCTCGTCGGCGCCCAGACGCTCCAGGTCGGCCAGCGTGACTTCGCCGTTGTACTTGAGCTGCGGCGACTTGAAGCCACGCTTGGGCAGGCGGCGCTGCAGCGGCATCTGGCCGCCTTCGAAGCCCACCTTGTGGTAGCCGCCGGCGCGCGAGCCCTGGCCCTTGTGGCCGCGACCCGCGGTCTTGCCCAGGCCCGAACCGATACCGCGGCCCACGCGGCGCCGCGACTTCTTGCTGCCCTGCGCGGGCTTGATCGTGTTGATTTCCATCACAGCACCAATACGAGGTACGCCACCTTGTTGATCATGCCGCGCACGGCCGGCGTGTCTTCCAGCACGCGCTGGCTGTTGACCTTGCGCAGGCCCAGGCCGCGCACGGTGTCGCGGTGCGACTGGCGGGTGCCGGCCACGCTCTTCACGAGCTTGACCGTGAGGGTCTTCTTGTCGGACATGGGTGTTCTCCGCAGAGCTGTCAGTTGAAGAGGTCTTCGACCGACTTGCCGCGCTTGGCCGCCACCTGGGCGGGGGTGGTCGAGCGCTTGAGGGCGTCGAGCGTGGCGCGAACCATGTTGTACGGGTTGCTCGAGCCCAGGCTCTTGGCAACGATGTCGGTCACGCCCATCACTTCGAAGACGGCGCGCATCGGCCCGCCGGCAATGATGCCGTCGCCGGGCTTGGCCGGTGCCATGAGCACCCGTGCCGCACCGTGCTCGCCCTCGACCTTGTGCTGGATGGAGCCGTTGCGCAGGCTCACCTTGATCATGTTGCGGCGGGCCGCTTCCATGGCCTTTTGCACCGCCACCGGCACTTCCTTGGCCTTGCCCTTGCCCATGCCGATGCGGCCATCGCCATCGCCGACCACGGTGAGCGCCGCGAAACTCAGCGTGCGCCCGCCCTTGACGACCTTGGTGACGCGGTTGACCGCGATCATCTTTTCCTTGAGCCCGTCGTCGTTGGCTTCGGCCTGCGCGCGGGGAGTGAACTTTGCCATTCTGATCTTCCTTGGCTGCCGGGCCGCTTAGAACTGGAGGCCGGCTTCGCGCGCCGCCTCGGCCAGCGCCTTGACGCGGCCGTGATAGGCGAAACCCGAGCGGTCGAACGCCACCTTGTCGATGCCGGCGGCCTTGGCCTTCTCGGCGATGCGCTTGCCGATGATCGTGGCTGCCGCGGCGTTGCCGCCCTTGCCGGCGGCGCCGAGCTGCTCGCGCACTTCCTTCTCCGCCGTGGATGCGCTGGCCAGCACCCGGGTGCCGTCGTCGGAGACGATGGCCGCGTAGATATGCAGGTTGGAGCGGTGCACCGCCAGCCGCACCGCGCCTTGCTTGGCAATGCGCAGCCGGGTCTGGCGCGCGCGGCGCAGGCGTTGTTCCTTCTTCGTCATGCTCATGGCGCGATTCCCTTACTTCTTCTTCGTCTCTTTCAGCACCACGCGCTCACCGGCGTAGCGGATGCCCTTGCCCTTGTAGGGCTCGGGAGGACGGAAGGCACGCACCTCGGCTGCCAGCTGACCCACCACCTGGCGATCGGGGCCGGTGATGACGATCTCGGTCTGCGTCGGCGTGGCCACCTTGATGCCCTCGGGCATGTCCTTGACCACCGGGTGCGAGTAGCCGATCTGCAGGTTCAGCTTCTGGCCCTGGGCCTGGGCGCGGAAACCCACACCCACCAGGTTGAGCTTCTTCTCGAAGCCCTTGCTCACGCCGCCCACCATGTTGGCCACGAGGGCGCGGAAGGTGCCGCTCAGCGCGTCGGCCTGGGCCGATGCATCGACCGGCGTGAAGCTGATGTTGCCGGCATCGTTCTTGAGCGTCACGAGCGGGTGCAGCGCGCGCACGAGCGTGCCGTTGCTGCCCTTGACGGTGATTCTCTCGGCCGTGATCGCCACGTCCACGCCTTGCGGGACGGCGACCGGCATTTTTCCTACGCGGGACATTGCTCGGCTCCCCTTAGGCCACGTAGCACAGGACTTCGCCGCCGACACCGGTGGCGCGCGCCCTGCGATCGGTCATCACGCCCTTGGGCGTGGTGACGATCGCCACACCCAGACCGTTCATGACCTGCGGAATGGCATCGCGGCCCTTGTAGATGCGCAGGCCGGGGCGGCTGACACGCTCGATGCGCTCGATCACGGGGCGGCCGGCGTAGTACTTCAGCGCGATCTCGAGTTCGGTCTTGCCGCCCTCGTTGCGCACCGCGAAGCCGTCGATGTAACCCTCGTCCTTCAGCACCTGCGCGATGGCGATCTTCAGCTTGGACGACGGCATGTCGACCACGGCCTTGTCCACGGCTTGCGCATTGCGGATGCGGGTCAGCATGTCGGCGATGGGATCACTCATGCTCATGAAAAATCTCCTGATCTTCTCGCCGGATCACCAGCTGGCCTTGACCACACCGGGGATGTCGCCCTTGAAGGCGAGCTCGCGGATCTTGCTGCGGCCCAGGCCGAACATGCGGAACGTGCCACGGCCACGCCCGGTGAGCGCGCAACGGTTGCGCAGCCGGGTGGGGTTGGCGTTGCGCGGCAGCTTCTGCAGCTCGAGCCGGGCGGCGTAGCGCTCTTCGTCCGAGCGCTGCGCGTCGTTGGAGACGGTCTTGAGCTCGGCGTACTTCTTGGCGTACTTGGCGACCAGCTTCTCGCGCTTCAATTCGCGCTGCTTGACGGACGTTTTGGCCATGTCTTGCCTTCAGTTCTTGAACGGGAATTTGAAGGCCGTGAGCAGTGCCCTGCACTCGTCGTCGGTCTTCGCGCTGGTCGTGATGCTGATGTTCAACCCGCGAATCACGTCGATCTTGTCGTAGTCGATTTCGGGGAAGATGATCTGTTCCTTGACGCCGATGTTGTAGTTGCCACGGCCGTCGAAGCTGCGGCCGGAAATGCCGCGGAAGTCGCGCACCCGGGGCAGCGCCACGGTGACGAAACGGTCCAGGAACTCGTACATGCGCACGCCGCGCAGGGTGACCATGGCGCCGATGGCCTGGTTCTCGCGGATCTTGAAGCCGGCGATCGGCTTCTTGCTCATCGTCACCACGGGCTTCTGGCCGGCGATCTTGGTCAGGTCGCCCACCGCGTTGTCCATCACCTTCTTGTCGGAGACGGCCTCGCTCACACCCATGTTGAGCGTGATCTTCTGCAGGCGTGGCACCTGCATCACCGAGGTGAAGCCGAACTTGGCCATCAACTCGGGGACGATCTTCTCGCGGTAGATGGCGTGCAGACGGGCCTGCGGGGCCGGCCCGGCGTTGGCGGCACCCGCAGGGGCCGATGCTTGTTTCTTTGCCATGACGGTTAAGCCTTGATCTCGTCGCCGCTGGATTTGAAGACGCGGACTTTCTTGCCATCGGCCAGCAGCTTGATACCCACGCGATCGGCCTTGCCGGTGGCCGTGTTGTAGATCGCCACGTTGGACTGATGGATGGGCATGGTCTTGTCCACCACGCCGCCCGTCGTGCCCTTGAGCGGGTTGGGCTTGACGTGCTTCTTCGCCACGTTGACCCCATCGACGACGAGATGGTCCTCGTCGACGCGCAGCGACACCGTGCCGCGCTTGCCCTTGTCGCGGCCGGTGGTCACGATGACCTGGTCGCCCTTGCGAATCTTGTTCATGGTCGGGTCCTCTTGGTCCGAGTTCTGGCGGTGCGTCAGAGCACCTCGGGAGCCAACGAAACGATCTTCATGAAGCGCTCGGTGCGCAGTTCGCGCGTCACCGGGCCGAAGATGCGGGTGCCGATGGGCTCGAGCTTGGCGTTGAGCAGCACGGCGGCGTTGCCGTCGAACTTGATCAGCGAGCCGTCCTGGCGGCGCACGCCCTTGGCCGTGCGCACGACCACGGCGCTATAGACCTCGCCCTTTTTGACGCGGCCCCGGGGCGCGGCTTCCTTGATGCTGACCTTGATGACGTCGCCGATGCCGGCATAGCGCCGCTTGGAGCCGCCGAGCACCTTGATGCACATGACGGACTTCGCACCCGTGTTGTCGGCCACGTCGAGCCGCGATTGCATTTGGATCATTGTGTCTCCCCAACTTGCCCCACCTCGGTGTCGTGAGACACCACGGCGGTCAGTCTTGGGCCCGTGTATGGGTGAATCCGTCGAGGTGCCTGCTGGCGCGCTCTGGCTTGCGCTTGGGTCGTATCGGCAAGCACCGCAACGGCGAAGGGTGGAATTATGGCACGCCGATGCGGCGCGCGTCAAATGTCTGGCCGCCTCAGGCGAGAATTTCCTTGGCCTGCCGCAGCATCGTGCCGGCGTCGCTGACCTCGAACTTGCCCGGGCTCTCGATGTTCAGGGTCTTCGCCACGCCATCGACCACGAGCATCGAGCAGCGCAGCATGCGCAGGCCCATGCCCTTGGCCGAACGGTCGTCCGTGAGTCCGGTGGCTCTGGCGAAGTCGGCGCTGCCGTCGGCCATCATGCGCACCTTGCCCGCGGTGTGCTGCTCGCGACCCCAGGCGCCCATGACGAAGGCGTCGTTCACCGCCACGCACCAGATCTCGTCGACGCCGGCGGCCTCGAGCGCCTCGGCCTGCGCCACGTAGCCCGGCACGTGCTGGGCCGAGCAGGTGGGCGTGTAGGCCCCGGGCAGCCCGAAGATGGCGATCTTCTTGCCGGCAAGCGCCGCGCCGATGTCGAAACTGTTCGGCCCGAGCGAGCATCCGCCGCCCTCGACCTCGATGTATTCCATCAGCCTGCCCGCGGGCAGGCTGTCTCCAACCTTCAACATGCGACTCTCCTGGCTGAAGAAGGCAACGACCGGGACTGCTTGCTGCAGCGTCCGGCCGTTGCGGCAGGGGCGCGGGCCACCGGCCCGCGTGAGATGCTAGCCTGAAGTTCCTCCGAGCCCAACCCGAATTCTCCCGTTCCATCAACCACTTGCGAT
>DYOR01000156.1 GCA_020720385.1 Rubrivivax sp. | reverse complement strand
CGCACGGTGAAGCCGGCTACCCGGCTGACGAACGCGTCGCCCTGAGCACGCAGGTGGCCCGCCGCTGATGGACGGTGCCGACAGCCAGAGCTTGCGTGGGCCGTCCGGCCCACGCCGCGACCTGGGCGTGCCCGCGGCCGCGGGCGCACTCAGGTCGCCGTTGCCGCTGCGGCGCCGAGCCGCCGCGCCGGCTCGCGCATGAGCACGAACTCCTCGGCTGCGGTGGGGTGCACGGCCACCGTGCGGTCGAAGTCGCGCTTGGTGGCGCCGCAGGTCAAGGCCACGGCCAGGCTTTGCACGATCTCGCGTGCATCGGCGCCGATCATGTGCACGCCCAACACGCGCTCGTTCAGGCCGTCGACCACCAGCTTCATGTAGGTGCGCGCCGCACTGCCGGCAAAGGCCGTCTTCATGGGCCGGAAATCGGATTCGAAGACGCCCACCGGCCCGAGCGTGGCCGCCGCGGATTCGCTCAGCCACCACGGTGGCGATGGGCGGATCGGTGAATACCGCGCTGGCCACCGTGCGACCATCGCAGCCGTTGAGTCGTCCCGCTGCCTCAGGCTGCCTCGAGCAGCGCCTCTTTGACGAGCCCGATGGCAGCGGCCGCCCAGCGCGGGCCGTGGCGCAGGCCTTCCAGCGTGCGCGAGGTGGCACGCGCGAAGAACAGCGTCTCGCTGATGCCGTGTCGGCTGAACAGCGTGCGCACGGTGCGGTTCTGGTGCCGGATGTCGCCGACGCCGGTGCGGGCCAGGGCTTCGGGGCGGTTGAACAGACTGGCCGCCGCATGCAGGCAGTTCATGGCCGCTTGCGAGCGGGCCGGCACGGCCCTTGCCGCAGCGAGCCCAACCTTGAGCACACGCGGATGGGGTCCGGCCACCAGGCCCCAGGCGCGCAGGCTTCGCGCCGGGTTCAGCGCCAGTGCCTCCAGCCGCGTCAGCCCGAACTGGCGCGCCACGGCGAGCCGCGCGGCCAGCCACGGATCTGCGCGCTGGACCACCCGCAGCGCGGACTCGGCTTCGTCGTCGCTGCCGCTGACCGGCAGCACCAATGACTCCATCAAGGCCCGGGCCACCGGGTCGCCCGCGCTCTGGGCACGGTGCAGCCAATGCAGCGCGCGCTCGCTTTGTGCGGCGTCCTCGGACTGACGCAGCAGCAAGGTGCCCAGGCGTCGCTGCGCCTCGGCGCTGCCGCTGGCGGCCGATTTCTCCAGGAAGAAGCGCGCCATCTGCGGATTGGCCACGGTGCAGCGGTGGTCGGAGCTCAGGCGGTACAGATGCATCCACGCGTCGTGCACGCCGCCGTCGGCGGCGCGCAGCAGCAGGGCGGCAGCCTTGCGCAGACTGCCGCTGGTGACCAGGTCGTGTGCGTTCAGGTTGGAGCATGGCAGCCCGGCCAGGGCTCGCCCCAGGATGTAGGCGGCGCGCAAGTCGCCCTGCGCCAGTCGGTACTCCAGCGCCCCTTGCACCTGCGCGGCCGACAGGCCGCACACCCGGTGCGCCTGCCGCTCGGCCAGGTCGATGGCCTCGACCACGAACGCCGCCAGTTCGCGCGCCTGCGCCGTGAGCCAGGGTTCGGCCAGACGCAGGCACCACCACAGGGCCTCGAGATCGGCGTCCGCAGTGGCCTTCGCCAACGCCGGTCGCAACAGGGCAACGGCATTCACCACGCCGGCGCGCGCCAGCTCGCGCAGAACGGCGGCGGCGGCCTTGGCGGATTCGGCGTGCGCTCGCGCCGCGGCCCACGCCGACTGCGCAGCGGGGTGGCCCTGCTCACATGCCCGGTGCAGCCACATTGCGCTGCGAGCCCATGACAACGGGTTCGTCAGATGGCCGGCTGCGGCCTTCAATTGCGCCAGCGACGAGCCGTCCTGCGCGGCGCGCTCCGCGGTCTCCAGCAGGTGCGCGGCCAGCAGTTCGTGCACGGGCAAGGCCTCGGCCAGTGTGCGCTGTGCGCAGGCGCTGTCGCGCACGCTGGCGTGCGTGAGGTACTCGATCCCGGTGGGCAGGTGGTGTGCAAAACCCTGCTCACCCAAGAGGTAACGGCGCCCCACTTCGCAGCGGGCGTGCACGTCGCCCGCGCGGGCGGCGGCAAGCAACTGGATGTCCTGTCTTCGCATGTCCAAGGCCCTTGAATGCGGGCCAGCGTGTCGGGCCCATCAGACATTAGTCGGCGCGCGGGCGCAAAGCGTGACAGGTGGGCGATGAAAACGCCTGGCCTGTGGTCGGCGTTCGACAACAGCACCCCCATCGGGGTGCGTCACGCATGCGTCGTGCAGCGCAACGCAACAACCCGCGTGCGCCCAAACGTGCCGCTGCCTACGCTGAGCCATGTCCCGATACCCGGGCATGCCACATCAACGCAACCAAGGAACACCATGAAGCGACTCGCCACCCTTGCCTTGCTGGCCGCAGCCGCGGCCGGCGCCAGCGCCCAGTCCTCCGTCACCGTGTACGGCCTGGTGGACATGGGCATCGTCAAGGGAGACGGCGGCACCGCCGCCAACCCCGGGGCGCTCGGCACCTCCAAGGCATGGACGATGCAAGAACGCAGCAGCTCCCGCCTGGGCTTTCGCGGTGATGAAGACCTGGGCGGCGGCTGGTCGGCGCAGTTCCAGATCGAGCATCGGTTTCGCCCCGACACCGGCGCGGTGACCAACCCGACCTTCTGGCACGGGCGCAGTTACGTGCAACTGAGCAGCAAGACCCTGGGCGCGCTGTACCTGGGCCGCGAATATTCGCCGGCGTACTGGCCGGCCTTCAACACCGACCCGGCGGGTTGGGACGGCGTGGGCCAGCTGGGTTCGCACCAGTACGCCGGCTTCAGCTCGACGGCGGGCATTCGCACCAACAACACGGTGGGCTATCGGTCACCCAAGTTCGGCGGCCTGAGCGTCGATGCGGCGGTGAGTGCCGGTGAAGGCCTGGTGGGCCGCGATTCGGCCATCAACCTGCAGTACCGCAGCGGTGGCCTGTACGTGGGCGTGGCTTACGAAGAGATCTCCGGCGGCCTCGCGGCGACCGACGGCAACACGCTGTCCAACATCGGCGTCACTTACGACTTCGGCTCCGTCAAGGCCATGGCCTACTACGCCCGTGCCGAGGTCAATGGCGGCCGGGACGACAACGACTTCTACAGCCTTGCCGGGGTCATGCGGGTGGGCCCGGGCGAGGTCTACCTGGCCTACGGACGGCTCGACCTGGCTGTCAACAACACGCGGCCGGACAAGCTGGGCGCCGGGTTCAAGCTCCCGCTGAGCAAGCGTACCAACCTGTACGCCGATGTCGGCCTGGGTCGCGAAGACGGCAAGAGCGACAACACGGCTTACGCCTTCGGCATCAAGCACACCTTCTGAACCCGCAGCACGGCTGGGCGCCCCGTGCGGGCGTGCCGCCGGCTTGCTCATGCGCGCAAGCGCGAAGGAATCGAGCATGAAGAGTCCCATCGTTGCGGGCCTGCTGGCCACCGCGTGCAGCGCGGGCCTGGCGCAAAGCCAGCTCACGCTGTACGGCAGCGCCGACATCGGCGTCACCTCCACCTCGGGCCTGCGCGGCGGCACCGTGCGCCTGCTCAGCAGCGGCATCATGGATGGCTCGCGCCTGGGCGTGCGCGTCGCCGAAGAGCTGGGCGGCGGCTGGCGCGCGCTGGTCACGCTGGAACACCGGCTGGAGCTGGACACTGGCGGCGTCAACAACCGGCCGCCTTCGGGCTCGCAATTGCCCGACCGGGTGTCGCAGGCCGCCGCCCTGGGCCTGCCGGCGGCCCTGCAACCGGTGGTCAGCGCCGTGGCGGGCAACATCGGCAACACCGTGGGCGTGAATCTGGGCAGCAATTTTTGGGACCGCCAGGCCTTTGTCGGCCTCGTCACGCCAGTGGGCGCGGTGCTTGCCGGGCGCCAGTACACGCCGGCTTACGAGACCTTGGCCACCTTCGACACGCTGGGCACGCAGTCCAGTCTGTCGGCGGGGCAGGTCGGTGCGATACCCGCCGCGGTGGATATTCGCGTGTCCAATGCGCTGGCCTGGCGCATCCAGCTCGCCGGCTTCAGTGCCGCGGCCATGGTCACCGCCAACGAGGGTTCCACGACCACCGGCCGCCTGGTGGGCGCGAATGCCCTGTACAAGGGGGCGGGCTACAGCGTTGGCCTGGGGTACAACGAACGCAAGAACGAGCAAGGTGCGCAGTCGCTGCGCAGCGCGCTGCTCGGTGCCACCTTGGACCTGGGCCCGGGCCGCCTGAGCGCGATGGCGGGCACGATCGAGGACGACAACCCGGCCGGGCTGTCGGGCATCGCCGCCAGCCTCACGCCCACCGTGGGGGCAGCCAACGGCGCGCTGATCCAGGGCACCTTCGTCAACGCCTTGCGGCAGGATGCCCGCCTGGCCCACATCGGCTACAAGCTGACGACGGGCAACAGCACCGTGTACGCGGCCTTGAGCCAGTACGACGACCGCCGCCCGGCCAATGCCGACACGCGCTCGTTCGGTGTGGCCTACAGCTACGCCCTGTCCAAGCGCACCGATCTCAATGCGGTGGCCACGCGCTTCGACAACCGCGGCCAGGGCCAGTCGGCGCCGGGCGGTGCCGGCTACCTGGGCGGTGTGACCGCCAGCGCCGGTACCGACTCCACCAGCCTGGCGCTGGGCGTGCGCCACCGGTTCTGACCGGCCAGCGGGATTGCGCGCCCCGCCATCTACGCCGCAGGGCTGCGTCGTCCTCTGGCCATGCCGATGATCCTGTTCAGTGCGCCGTCCAGCCACCGTGGATCGGCATGACCGTGCCCGTGATCGACGCCGCGGCGTCCGAGCACAGAAAGGCCACCCGCTGCGCCACCTCGTCGGTGGTGACGAAACGCTTGCTCGGCTGCGCGGCCCGCAGCAGGCCGCGCCCCGCCTGCTCGTCGGTCCTGCCACGGGACCTGGTGGTGTCTGGGATCTGCCCTTGTACCCGCGGCGCCAGCACGTGGCCCGGACACACGGCGTTGACCGTCACACCGAGTTCGGCCAACTCGAGCGCCGCCGTCTTGGTGAAACCGACGATGCGCTGCATGGTGGCCACAGCGGCCGACTTGCCGGGGCTGGCCACCAAAGCATGTGCCGAGCTGACGTTGACGATGCGGCCCCAGCGGTTGAACTTCATGTGCGGCAGCACCAGTCGCGTCGTGTGGAACGCTGCGCTCAGCTCGAACGCCAGGATCGCGTTCCACTTGTCGACCGGGAAGTCATCTACCGGTGCCACGTGCGGGATGTCCGCGTTGTTGACCAGCACGTCGATGCCGCCCCAGCGCCGGGCCGCGCGCGCCAACATGGCTTCGATGGCGGCTTGTTGGCTCATGTCGGCACCGTCGTGCAGCACATCGACACCATGCATGCCGGCCAGCCGCGCGCGCTGCGCTTCGATCTCGGCGGGGTTGCCGAAGCCGTTCAACATGAGATTCATGCCCCACGCGGCCAACTCGCCGGCGATGGCCAACCCGATGCTGCTGGTCGATCCGGTGACCAGGGCGGCCTTGCGACGCGGCATGAAGACTCCGTGCGCCGGTCAAAACCGGCAAGGTGTTGTGAATGCTTTCAAACGGTGAATAGGCTTTTCAAACGCCCTTTTTCCTTCCCGACGGCACCCCGAACACG
>DYOR01000155.1 GCA_020720385.1 Rubrivivax sp. | reverse complement strand
TATATATTCACAGTATGCAGTCCCGCACCACGCCCACGGCCACGCTGTTGTTCTCTGCGCCCGCGGCGCTGAAGGGACGCGGCACGGTGTGGGCCATCGAGCACCGGTTCAACGGGCAGTCGCGCAACGATTTCGACGACGGCTGGGGCACGCTGGCGCAGGCCGCAGCGCACGAGGGCTCGGCCCCCGGCACCGAGGTGCTCGAGGAAAACGTGCGCGGCATCCTCTCGGGCAACGACTCGCCGGATGTCGGCTTCGAGCTCTCGATCAACCCCTACCGCGGCTGCGAGCATGGCTGCATCTACTGCTACGCACGCCCCACGCACAGCTACCTCGACCTCTCGCCGGGGCTGGATTTCGAGACCCGCATCGTGGCCAAGGTCAACGCCGCCGAGCGGCTGCGCGAGGCGCTCTCGGCGCGCGGCTACACACCGCTGCGCCTGAACATCGGTTCGGTCACCGATGCCTACCAGCCGGCCGAACGCCGCCTGCGCATCACGCGCACGCTCATCGAGGTGCTGGCCGAGGCACGCCACCCGTTCAGCATCGTCACCAAATCGAGCCTCGTGGAGCGCGATCTGGACCTGCTCGCGCCGCTGGCCGAGCAGCGGCTGGTGGCGGTGATCGTTTCGCTGACCACGCTCGATGCGCGACTGGCGCGCACCATGGAGCCGCGCGCCGCGGCGCCGCACCGGCGTCTGCGCACCATCGAGGCGCTGGCCCGCGCCGGCGTGCCCGTGGGCGTGAGCGTCTCACCGGTGATTCCCTTCCTCAACGAGCCCGAACTCGAGCGCGTCCTCGAGGCCGCACGCGACGCCGGAGCCGGCAACGCCTTCAGCATCGTGCTGCGTTTGCCCTGGGAGGTGAACCCGCTCTTCCAGCAGTGGCTGGCGCAACATGTGCCCGAACGCGCGCAGCGCATCATGGCGCGCGTGCGCGAGATGCGCGGGGGCAAGGACAACGACGGCCGCTTCGGCTCGCGCATGCGCGGGCAGGGCGTGTGGGCGGAGTTGCTGCGCCAGCGCTTCGACAAGGCCTGCGCCCGGCTGGGCCTGGACCGCGAGCGCGTCGAACTGGATGCAAGCCGCTTCAGGCCACCGGGCCGAACGCCCGGCCAGGGGGAGCTTTTCTAGCCGCCCGATGCCAGCGCATCACCGGCGGGTGAGGCGAGCCCCGAGCGTCTAGCCCGGTGCCGGTTCGGCGGCCGGCGCCTGCGCCGTCCGTGGTGGGGCGGTGCTGCCGCGACGCAGCACCAGGCCGCCGGCGGAGCGGTTGCTGCGGCGCACGCCGGCGATGTGCGTGCCGGTGTTGCAGAAGCGCTGGGCCAGCTTGTCGGCCCTCTCGGTCAGCTCCCGGGCGTTGGCAATGCGTTCGCGGTGGCGTCGCACCACCAGGCCGGCCATCTCGATGAGCTTGGCGTTGCCCGTCTCCTGGCCCTGCTCGAGCAGGGTCTCGACGGCCCGGGCCGGGTCGCCGCGCACGGAGTGGTTCATGGCTTCCTCGGCCAGGTGCAGGATCTCCGTCTGCGTCTGGCGTATCCATGCCGCCGCGCCGTCCTGCCGGCGCGCCGCGGCCACCAGCACCTCGGTGGCCGTGCGCGACACGGCAAAGCGGCGCGCCACGCGCCGCACCACGCCTTCGTACTCGTCCGCCTGCACGCCGAAGCGGTCCAGACGCGACCACAGCGAGAGCAGGTTCGTGGCGCCCTCGACCTCGAAGTCCTCGCGCCCAGTCTCCTCGACCAGTTCGCGCGCGCGCAGCACGCCGTGGGCGACGCGCCCCTCCAGGAGATCGGTGAGGATGGTTCCCAGCGTGGCCATGCGGCGCAGCCGCAGCGACTGCGGGTAGTTGCCCTGGAAGCGCAGCATCACCTCGTGCGCCTGCGTCAGGCCCTTGGCGTCGTTGGCGTCGAAACGCAGGAAGGCCAGCAGCATCATCGAGAGCACGTCGAAGAGGCGCGACTTCTGCCCCGTGGTCCAGGTGCGCTCGAGCATCTGGATGGCGCTGTCCGCGTCGCCGGCATAGAAGCTCAAGGTGCCGGCGTGCTGCAGCCGCAGGATGCAGCCCGGCGTGATCGACGCGGCCGTCTGGTAGGTGTGCAGCGCTTCGTCGATCTGGCCCTGCTCCATCTGCACCTTGCCCATGACGTCGTAGGAGTCGGCGAACTGCGGCTGGTCGTCGATCAGCGCCTCCAGCGTGCGGCGCGACTGCACCACGTCGCCATCGGCGAGCTGCACGCGCGCCACGCCCAGGCGTGCCCAGGGCACGGCCTTGGCGGCGATCACCGCGTCGTAGAGCTGGCGGGCCTCCTCGTGGCGCTTGAGCGTGAGCAGGAGCTCCGCGCCGATGCGCGCCGCGTAGAGCCAATACAGGCTGCGCTTGTCGAAGCGCTCCAGGCAGATGGCCGCGGCCCGCTCGTGCTCGTCGGTCTCGATGGCGTCGAAGATCTCCTTGAGCACGCGCTTGCGCTGGCGCGCCTCCTTGATGCGCTCGAACAGCGTGTTGGCCGAAAAGGGCTTGACGAGGAAGCTGTCGAGTGCCGCTTCCGCCGCCTCGGAGACCTTCTGGTACGTGGCCTCGCCGGTGAGCATGATGAACACCGTGGAGTACGGCAGCATCTGCTCGCGGCGCAACTCCTCGAGCAGTTCCTGGCCCGACTCCTGGCTGTGGTCGAAGTGCAGGTCGCAGATCACCAGGTCGAAACGCCGGTGCTCGAGCAGGTCGCGGGCATCTTCGATGCGGCTGGTCTGCTTCACGCCACCGAAGCCGAATTCGCGCAGCTGCTGGATGAGCACGCTGCGCGAGGTGGGGTTGGCGTCGATGACCAGGGCGTGGCTCTGGCTGACGTCTCGGTCAATCTGCTGCATTGGCGATGGCGCAGGCGCGCCCACCTGAAGGGTCGTCTCCCAGGTATCGGCCGTCCGGGGTCGCTACTTGAAGAGATCCTTGACCTTGTCGGTCCAGCTCTTGGCGTTGGGCGAATGGCGGTCACCCGACTTGCGGAACGACTCGTCGAGCTCCTTGAGCAGCTTGCGCTGGTGCTCGGAGAGCTTCACCGGCGTCTCCACCGAGACGTGGCAGTACAGATCACCCGGATAGCTCGAGCGCAGCCCCTTGATGCCCTTGCCGCGCAGGCGGAAGGTCTTGCCGTGCTGGGTGCCCTCGGGCAGCTCGATCTCGGCCTGGTTGCCCAGGGTGGGCACGGCGATCGTGCCACCCAGCGCGGCCGAGGTGAGCCCCACCGGCACGGTGCAGTGCAGGTCGTCGCCGTCGCGCTCGAAGATCTCATGCGCCTTGACGCGGATCTCGATGTAGAGGTCGCCCGCGGGTCCGCCATTGGTGCCGGGCTCGCCGTTGCCCGCCGAGCGGATGCGCATGCCCTCGGCGATGCCCGCGGGGATCTTCACTTCCAGCGTCTTTTGCTTCTTCAGCTTGCCGGCGCCGCCGCAGGCGGTGCAGGGCTCGGGGATGATCTTGCCGCTGCCGTGGCAGTGCGGGCAGGTCTGCTGGATGCTGAAGAAGCCCTGGCGCAGGTGCACGGTGCCGCTGCCGCTGCAACTCGGGCAGGTCTTGGCACTGGTGCCGGGCTTGGCGCCGCTGCCGTGGCAGGTCTCGCAGCTTTCCCAGCTCGGCACGCGGATCTGCGTCTCCTTGCCGAAGGCGGCTTCCTCGAGCGAGATCTCCATCGCGTAGCTCAGGTCGCTGCCGCGGTAGACCTGCTGCCCGCCGCCGCCGCGGCGGCCGCCGCCGCCCTGGCCGCCGAAGATGTCGCCGAAGATGTCGCCGAAGGCCTCGGCGAAGCCACCGAATCCCTCCGCGCCGGGGCCGCGACCGCCCATGTTGGGGTCCACGCCGGCATGGCCGTACTGATCGTAGGCGGCGCGCTTTTGCGCGTCGGAGAGCATCTCGTAGGCTTCCTTGGCCTCCTTGAACTTCTCCTCGGACTTCTTCGCATCGTCGCCCTGGTTGCGGTCAGGGTGGTGCTTCATCGCCAGCTTGCGATAGGCCTTCTTGATGTCCTCCTCGGAGGCGTTCTTGGGCACGCCGAGGATGTCGTAAAAATCGCGCTTGGCCATGAAAACTCACTGCGGCTGGTCAACACAAGCGCCGCGCCGGGCCCCAGGCACGCACCTGCAGGTCCGAACGCGGCGAGAAGGGCGGGCAACCCGCACGCGGGCTGCCCAGGGCGTCACTTCTTCACTTCCTTGAAGTCGGCATCCACCACGTTGTCATCGGCCGGCGCCGACGCGTGCGCCTCCTGCCCGCCACCACCGGCACCGGCACCGGCCGGGCCGCTGGCGCCGGCCGCCGCCTGCGCGCCCTGGGCATCGCCGTACATCTTCTCGCCGAGCTTTTGCGCCGCGGTCATGAGCGCTTCGGTCTTGGCCTCGATGCCCGCCTTGTCGTCGCTCTTCAGCGCTTCCTCGACGTCCTTCAGCGCGGCCACGATACCCTCCTTCTCGCCCGCGTCGAGCTTGTCGCCATGCTCGGCCAGGCTCTTCTTCACCGAGTGCATGGTGGAGTCGGCCAGGTTGCGCGCCTGCACGATCTCGAGCTTCTTGGCGTCCTCGGCGGCGTTGGCCTCGGCGTCCTTCACCATCTTCTCGATCTCGGCCTCGCTCAGGCCCGAGTTGGCCTTGATGGTGATCTTGTTCTCCTTGCCCGTGCCCTTGTCCTTGGCGCTGACGTGCAGGATGCCGTTGGCGTCGATGTCGAAGGTGACCTCGATCTGCGGCAGGCCGCGCGGCGAGGGCGGGATGCCTTCGAGGTTGAACTCGCCCAGGCTCTTGTTGCCCGCGGCGAGGTCGCGCTCGCCCTGGTAGACCTTGATCGTCACCGCGGGCTGGTTGTCGTCGGCGGTGCTGAAGACCTGGCTGAACTTGGTCGGGATGGTGGTGTTCTTCTTGATCATCTTGGTCATCACGCCGCCCAGGGTCTCGATGCCCAGCGACAGCGGGGTGACGTCGAGCAGCAGCACGTCCTTGCGCCCGCCGCCCAGCACCTGGCCCTGGATGGCCGCGCCCACGGCCACGGCCTCGTCGGGGTTGACGTCCTTGCGCGGCTCACGCCCGAAGAACTCCTTCACCTTCTCCTGCACCTTGGGCATGCGCGACATGCCACCGACGAGGATCACGTCGTCGATCTCGCCGAGCTTCACGCCGGCGTCCTTCACCGCGATGCGGCAGGGCTCGATGGTGCGCTGGATGAGCTCGTCGACCAGGCTCTCGAGCTTGGCGCGCGTGAGCTTGATGTTGAGGTGCTTGGGGCCCGACGCGTCGGCGGTGACGTAGGGCAGGTTGATGTCCGTCTGCGTGCTGTTGGAAAGCTCGATCTTGGCCTTTTCCGCAGCCTCCTTGAGGCGTTGCAGCGCGAGCACGTCCTTGGTCAGGTCGACGCCTTGCTCCTTCTTGAACTCGGCGACGATGTAATCGATGATGCGCTGGTCGAAGTCCTCGCCGCCGAGGAAGGTGTCGCCGTTGGTGGAGAGCACCTCGAACTGCTTCTCGCCGTCGACGTCGGCGATCTCGATGATGGAGATGTCGAAGGTGCCGCCGCCCAGGTCGAAGACGGCGATCTTGCGGTCGCCCTTGCCGTGCTTGTCCAGGCCGAAGGCCAGGGCCGCGGCGGTGGGCTCGTTGATGATGCGCTT
>DYOR01000154.1 GCA_020720385.1 Rubrivivax sp. | reverse complement strand
TCAAACTTCTACTGCCTCCCCGGCAGAGCCGGGGGGCCTCCCTTGGTAGCTAGGCACTTGGCGCCGACCGACCCCTGCCACCCTCGCCAAATCAACAACTTACGCAGCCTCGACGCGCCAGAACCGGGTCCATGTGCCCCGGAACTGTCAAAGTCAGGTCTGAGCACCAGACCTGCGTCACGGCGGCGTCACATCGGCGTCACGGCGGCGTCAAGCCCGGACCCTAGATTGCGGCCGCATGCGCAAACAGGTGCCTTTGGCCCACCAACCCGTTCCCGACCCGCGCCTGGGGCTCGCCGCTGCCTTCGCGCTGCTGTGCATGGCCGCGGTACTGGTCTTGGCGCAGGGGGCGGGCGACCGCTGGCTGTTCGAGCAGATCAACGGCTGGGGCCCGCGGTGGTCGCAGGCGGCTGCGGCGCTGTCGATGCCTGGCGTGGTGGCCTCGGTCTTCGTGCTGGCTGCCGCGCTCGGCTTGCGCCAGCCCGTGGTGCCGGCGGCGCTGCTGCTGGCAGCCCTGGGGGGTGGTTTCGGTGTGCAGCTGATGAAGACCGTGCTGGCGTTGCCGCGCCCGGCGGCGGTGCTCGACGGGCCGGCGCTGCACGTGATCGGCGTCGCGCTCAAGGCACGCAGCATGCCATCGGGGCAGGCGATGCTGTTCGTCGCGATGGCCACGATGGCCTGGCTCGTTCCGGCGCAGGCCGGCTCACGCCTGCAGCGCTGGGGCACTGCGGCAGCCCTGTCGCTGCTGGCGCTGGCCGTCGCGGCGGCGCAGGTGATGGCCGGCGCCCACTGGCCGTCCGACCTGCTGGCCGGCGCCGGTCTGGGCCTGCTGGTCGGTCTGCTGCTGGCGACCGCGCGCGGGCGGCGGCTGGTTCGCGCGCTGGCTGCTGCGCTGGTCAGCAGGGCCGGATCGCGAGTGATGGTGGCGCTGGTGGTGGCCGCGTCGTCCTCGTTGTGGGTGACCGAACCCACTGATCCGCAGGCCGCGGGATGGCAGACCCTGCTGGCCCTGCCGGGCCTGCTGGTGGCCTTGGGCTGGTGGCGGCTGCACCCGGACCCACTGACCGCCGGCCTCTGGCGTCGCGTGGCATTGCGTTCATGAGGCTGTCTCGCTGGCTGGGCCCGGCTCTGCTGCTGGCAGGAACGATCCTGTTGCTGCGCTGGCCGGGTGCATCGGATCTGTGGCAACGGGTCGACCGGCTCGGGCCGGGTTCGTGGCTGCTGGCGGTCCTGGGCCTGCTCGGCAGCCATGGCCTGCGGGCGCTGCGGCTGCATGCCGAATGGCAGCCGCGTCGTGGCGCCCGGCGCCTCGAATGCCTGCGCGTGGCCCTGCTGCACAGCGCGGCCGTCAACCTGCTGCCCCTGCGCAGCGGCGAGCTGGGGTTTCCGTGGCTGTTGTGGCGGCGCTGGGGCGTGCCGGTGGTCGAATCTGCCAGCAGCCTGCTGTGGATGCGCGCGCAGGACGCCCTGGTGCTGGTCTGGCTGGGCGCGCTCAGCGCTGCCGCGCTGCTGGCCGGCGGCGGACCGCTGTCGAGTCCCTGGCCGCCGTTGCTGGCCGCCGCTGCGACCCTGGCCTTCCTCGGGCTGATCTCGCGCACCGCAGCCTGGTCGGTGGCGGCACCGGCGCCGTGGACCAGGCCCGGTGCGCCGCGCTGGCGGGCGCTGGTCGCGGCCTTTCGCGCCGCGCTGGCGGGTGCCAGTCCGCTGACCTGGGCCTGGTGCGTGGCCAACTGGGTGCTCAAGCTCGGCACCTTGGGCGCGCTGATGGCCGTGTTGCTGGACGGCCCGATGCTGGCCGGCTGGTGCGCCGCGCTGGGTGGGGAGGGCGCGGCGGCGCTGCCCGTGCAGGCCCCGGCGGGATTCGGCACCTACGAGGCGGCAGCGGCACTGGGCGCCCGGCTCGGCGGTGCCGCCGCTACCGAGCAGGCGCTGGTCGCGGCGCTGGCGGTGCATCTGTTCACCATCGCCGTCACGCTGGCCGGCGCGCTGTGGGCCAGCCTGAGCGGCGGCCCCCACGCGCGGCCGCTGCGCCGCGCAGCCGGACGGTCCTGATGGACCTCAGCCTGCCGCTGGACACGGCTGCCGCGGCCCCGCAGCGTGCGCTGCGGCAGTCGCAGGTGCTGCCGGCCCACCGCCTGTCGCTGGTGGTGCCGATGTTCAACGAACGCGCCAACGTGCAGCCCTTGCTCGACGACGTACGACAGGCCCTGGCCGACTATCCCTGGCCGTGGGAGCTGATCGTGATCGACGACGGCTCGACCGACGGCACCGGCGTCACGCTCGAGCGCGCAGCCGCGCTGGCCGGGCCGTTCGTGCGCGTGCTGCGGCTGACGCGCAACTTCCGCCAGACCGCCGCACTGCAGGCGGGCATCGATGCCGCCCGCGGCGACGTGATCGTCACGATGGACGGCGACCTGCAGAACGACCCGCGCGACATCCCGCGCCTGGTCGGCCGCCTGCTGAGCGAAGACCTGGACCTGGTGGCCGGCTGGCGGCAGCAGCGCCAGGACGGGCTGTGGCTGCGCCGGCTGCCGTCCCGGCTGGCCAACCGGCTGATCCAGCGCACGACCGGACTGCACTTCCATGATCTGGGTTGCAGCCTCAAGGCCTTTCGCGCCGATGTGCTGCGCCAGGTGCGGCTGTATGGCGAAATGCACCGTTTCATGCCCGCCTGGCTCGCCACCGTGACCGCCCCCGAGCGCATGGTCGAAGAGCCGGTGAACCACCGGGTACGCCATGCCGGCAGCTCGAAGTACGGCCTGTCGCGCACCTTCCGCGTCATCACCGACCTGCTGGCGATGCACTTCTTCCTGAACTTCGGTTCACGGCCGGGGCATTTCTTCGGCGGCGTGGGGCTGGCCGTCAGCGCGCTCGGTGGTCTCGTCCTCGCTTGGCTGGGCTGGCTCAAGCTGCAGGGCGAGCCCATCGGCACGCGCCCGTTGCTCGCCCTGGGCTTCTTCCTCGTCATCGGCGGGTTGCAGTTCCTGACCACCGGCGTGGTGGCCGAGCTGCTGATCCGCATCTATTACGACCGCGGCCAGGCCGCGCCGTACCAGCGCCGGCCCGCGGCCAGTCCGGCTGACGACGAGGCCTGGGGCGGCGACCGGCCATGAGCGGCGCGCCGCGGAACTGGCCGGGTGCATACCGTGCCGGACCGGATGGCGCTGGCAACGACCGGGCGGGACCGGCGCTGTCTGCAACGGGCCTGGCCTCGCCGTGGCCCCTGCTGCTGCTGGCCTGCGCCACGGTGTACGCGCTGCGCCTGGCCTGTAGTGCGGCGTCGGGGGCGTCGCTGCATGTCGACGAAGCGCAGTACTGGGACTGGTCGCGTGACCTGCAGTGGGGGTACTACTCAAAGCCGCCGGTGATCGCGGCACTGATCGCGGCGTCGCGAGCCCTGTTCGGTGACAGCGAGGTCGGACTGCGGGCACTGGCCATGGCCGGCTATCCGCTGGCCGCGCTGGTGCTGGCGGCGCTGGCGCGCGACATGGCCGGGCCCGGGGCCGCGGGTGCAGCCGCCTCGCGCTGGGCGGCGGCGATCTTCCTGGCCAGCCCGCTGGCCGCGCTGCTGGGGCTGGTGGCCACCACCGACGCACCTTTGCTGCTGTGCTGGTCTGCGGCCCTGGCCGGCTTGTGGCTGGCCGTGCAGCGGCAGCGCCGCTGGGGCTGGGCCCTGTTCGCGCTGGCCGCCGGTGTGGGGCTGCTGTCCAAGTACACCCTGGCGGCAGTGATCGCCGGCGCCTGGCTGTGGGTGCTGCTGCACCACCACCGCCAGTTGCCAGCCCTGGCACTGGCCACGGCGGTGGCGCTGCTGTTGTTCGCGCCGCACCTGGCCTGGAATGCCCAGGCCGGCTGGCCGACGCTGCGCCATACGGCCGAGATCACGGTGGCCGCCGGTCCGCGCGCGGGCGGGTGGCTGTCGCTGGCAGGTTTCATGGCCGCACAGGTGCTGGTCTTCGCGCCCCTGGCCGTACCGGTCGCCCTGTGGTCGCAGCGGCACAGCGCAGCGTGGCCCGCCGTACCGGGCGATGCCAAGAGGTTCCTGCTGTGGACCACGCTGCCGCTGCTGATGGCGGGCGCGTTGCAGGCGTGGCGATCGGGCGCCCAGCTCAACTGGGTCGCCCCGGCCCATCTGGCTACTGCATTGGCCTGGGCGCTGCTGCTGGCAGCCAGCCCGGCCCGGCTGCAACGACGGCTGGCGCTGGCCCTGGTGCTGCAGGCCCTGCTGCTGGGCGGCCTGACGCTGGCGCCCCATGCGGCCGCGGCCAGCGGCCGCCCGTGGCCGCTGCTGCTCGACCCCTGGGCGCGCATGCGCGGCTGGCAACAGGCGCTGGACGACGTGGCGCAGGCGCTGCCGGCGCACACCCCGGTGGTCGTGGTCGGCGCGTCGCGCACGGTGATGGCGCAGGCCGCCTACCACTGGCGCGACCGCGCCATCCCGCGCATGGCCTGGTTCGATGCGCCGGTGGCGAGGCATCACTACCAACTGGCATGCCCGTATGCGCCGGGACCCGACCGCTTGCCGCAGGTCTGGGTGCTGGCCGACGGGCCGCTGCCGGACGACCTGCGGTCCCGCCTCGGCCCGCTGGTGCCGCTGGTGACGGCGGTCGTGGCCCGGACGCCGAGCCGACGCATCGAGCTGCAACTGCTGCAAGCGGGCGCAGCCGGCGGCGTCGCGCCACGGGCGTCGCTTTGCCCGTGACGAGCGTGACGAGCGCCACTTCGGCCGCCCAGGCGCCATGCTGGCGTTGGCGTGAGCGCGAGTGGGCCTGGATTGCGCTGGTCTGCTCGGGCCTGTGCCTGCTGTTCTCGCTCTGGCCGGAGCTGGACTTGCACATCAGTCAATGGTTCCAGAACGCATCGGGCGCGTTCCCAGGCAGGCAGCACCCGGTCGTGCAGGCCGTCTACGTCGCGGTGCCCTGGGCCGGCCGCCTGCTCGCCCTGCTGGCGCTGCTGATGGCCGTGTTGCCGGCCTGGCGCTGCGCCGGTCGCTGGCGGCGCCGCATCCTGGCGCTGGGACTGTCGCTGCTGGTGGGCGTGGGCCTGGTGGTCAACGTCGTGTTCAAGGAGCAATGGGGGCGGGCCCGCCCTGCGGCGGTGCTGCTGCCGGACGCCAAGGCGACGTTCACGCCGGCCCTTCGCCCTGCCGAGCACTGCCGCAGGAACTGTTCGTTCGTCAGCGGCCATGCCGCGACCGGCTTCGCGCTGATGTCCATCGGCCTGATGGGCAGCCCACGCGCACGCCGACAGTGGTTGCGCGCCGGCTGGCTTGCCGGGCTGGTGATCGGGCTCGGGCGCATCGCGCAGGGCGGCCACTTTGCCAGTGACGTGCTGTTCGCCGGGCTGATCGTCTGGGCCTGCCACGCCGGGCTGCGCGAAGCCTGGCTGCGCCGCGCATTGCAGCGCCGTCGACGGCGGACGCCAATGCCCTGTGCTCCGTAGTTGGCGGTCGGGGTGGTGGTGCAGCCGGGCGCGCCGCCTCACGGGCGTGATTGATTGACCGGGCGCAAGAACCAGACAGAGGGCTCGACCTACATGGCCGACGACGATGCTGATTCGGACGAGGCCCGCGCGCTCAGGCCGCTGCAGGCCGCAGCGTGTACATACCGCATCGCCTTCGGCCCTCGCGCCGGCCAGAAGGTGCTGACGGTGCAAGGCGCTGAGCGTGGACATGGGACCGCCCCTGCGGGCGGGCCCGTGCCTCGCGAAG
>DYOR01000024.1:6711-31322 GCA_020720385.1 Rubrivivax sp. | reverse complement strand
CATGGTGCCCCCACGCTCACTTCGTTCGCTGCCGCGCGCCAGAGTCGCGCGGCCCTCGGGCCGTCCAAGTCCGCGCAGGCGGACTTGGAGCCGCGGCCCTCAGCCCCTCGCGGGGGTGGTCAGTACCTTCGGAACGGCCGGGCGGCACTGACATGAACCCGCACGAACCCGCCGGCCAGGACGTGCTGCGTGCGTTGGCGGAGGAACTCCGGCAGTTCCGCCTGCTGTGCAACAACGTGCCCGCGGCCCTGGCCTATTTCGAGCGCGAGGGCAACACCTGCGGCTACGCCAACCGCGCCTATGCCGAGATGTTCGGGCGCACCGAGGACTCGATCATCGGCCTGACGGTGGCCGAGGTCATCGGCGAGGAGGCGGCCGCGGTGATCCAGCCGCAGGTCGACCGCGTGGTCGAGGAATGCGTGGCCGCGCGCTACGAGCGGCATCTGCGCGCCCCCGGCGCCGACGCGCGGCCCATCGAAGTGCACCTGCTGCCGCACCTGGACGACGCCGGCAAGGCGGTGGGCGCGTTCGTGCTCATCAGCGACCTCACGCGCCACCGCCGCGCCGACGCCGCGCTGCGCGAAAGCGAGGAGCGGCTGGGCAAGTTCATGCACGCCAGCGCCGAGGGCATCGTCTTCCACAAGGGCGGGTTCATCACCGACGCCAACCCGCCGCTGCTGGAACTGCTCGGCTACACGCTGCCCGAGATGATGGGCCGGCCGACGCTGGACTTCGTCGCCCCCGAGCACCGCGAGCGCGTCGCCGCGGTGATCGCCGCCGGCGACGAGATCAGCTACGACAGCGCGGTGCAGCACCGCGACGGCACGGTCATCCCGGTGCAGTTCATCGTGCGCACCATGCTCTTCCAGGGCGAGCGCCAGCGCATGACCATCGTGCGCGACATCCGCGACCGCGTGCAGGCGCAGGCGCGCATCCACCACCTCGCGCACCACGACGCGCTCACCGGCCTGCCCAACCGTCTGGCCTTCGACGCGCGCGCGCAGGAGCTGCTGACGCATGCGGCCGCCTGCGGCGAAGGCGTGGCGCTGCTCTTCATCGACCTGGACGAGTTCAAGCGCGTCAACGACTCCCTGGGCCACCAGGCCGGCGACGTGCTGCTGCAGACCGTGGCGCAGCGCATCACCGACACCGTGCGCGAGGCCGATCTGGTGGCGCGCTTCGGTGGCGACGAGTTCGTGCTGCTGCTCGCCGGCGACCCCTCGCCCCAGGCGGTGCAGGCGGTGGCGGCCAAGCTGCAGCAGGCCATCGGCGCGCCGCTGCAGGCGCAGGGCGCATCGATCTGCGTCACTCCCTCGATCGGCGTGGCGCTGTTCCCGGCGCACGGCCACAACCCGGCCGCGCTCATCAAGCATGCCGACACGGCCATGTACCAGGCCAAGGCGCAGGGCCGCGCGCACGTGTGCTTCTTCGAGCCGGCGATGGCCGCCGCGGCGATGGCCGAGCTGGCGATGGAAAGCCGCCTCGCGCAGGCCGTGCGCGAGCGCGAGTTCGTGCTCCATTTCCAGCCGCAGATGGCCCTGGCCGACGGCGCGCTGCTCGGCGTGGAGGCGCTCATCCGCTGGCAGCATCCGCAGCGCGGGCTGGTCGGCCCCGACGACTTCATGCCCCTGGCCGAGGCGCGGCGGCTGATCCTGCCGATCAGCCAATGGGTGCTGCACGAGGCGCTGCAATGCGCCGTGCGCTGGCACGCCACGGGGTTGGCGCGCGTGCCGGTGGCGGTGAACCTGTCGACGCTGCAGTTCCAGGACCCGAGCTTCGTGCACACCATCGAGCTCGCGCTGGCCCAGGCCGGAGCGCGCGGCCCCATGCTCGAGCTCGAGCTCACCGAGCGCATGCTCATGGACGATGTGGCTGCCGTGCAGGTCGCGCTGCGCCGGCTCAAGGCCCTGGGCGTGGTCATCGCGGTGGACGATTTCGGCACCGGCTACACCTCGCTCGGGCATCTCAAGCACCTGCCGCTGGACCGCCTGAAGATCGACCGCAGCTTCATCACCGACCTGCCCGGCGACAGCGGTTCGGCGGCCATCGCCGGCGCCATCCTGCAGCTTGGCCGCAGCCTGGGACTGCAAGTGGTCGCCGAAGGCGTGGAGACCGCGGCGCAGCGCGACTGGGTGGGCGCGCATGGCTGCGACGCGCAGCAGGGCCTGTTCGTGTGCCCGCCGCTGCCGCTGGTGGATTTCGAGCACTGGCTGCGCGCGCGTTGAGGCGCCGGGCGCAGCGCCCGGCGTGGCCTCAGCGCTTCGGCGCCTTCTTCGGGCGCGCCCAGCCATGCACCGTCGCCTGCCTGGCGCGCGCCACGGTGAGCTGGCCCGCGGGGGCGTCCTTGCTCAGCGTCGAGCCGCCGCCGATGGTGGCGCCCGCGCCTATCGTCAGCGGCGCGACGAGCACGCAATTGCTGCCCACGTGCGCGTCCGCGCCGATCACCGTGCGGTGCTTGTTCGCGCCGTCGTAGTTGGCGGTGATGCTGCCGGCGCCGAAGTTCACGCGTTCGCCCACCGTGGCGTCGCCCAGGTAGGCCAGGTGGTTGGCCTTGGCGCCGGCGGCCAGGGTGGAATTCTTCACCTCGACGAAGTTGCCGATGTGCACCTGCGCGCCGAGCTCGGCGCCCGGGCGCAGGCGCGCGAAGGGGCCCACCAGCGCACCCGCGCCGACCGCAGCGCCTTCGATGTGGGTGAAGGGGTGGATCACCGCGCCGGCGCCGATGCGCGCGTCGCGCACGATGCAGTTCGCGCCGATGCGCACGCCGTCGGCGAGCTGCACGCGGCCCTCGAAGATGCAGTTCACGTCGATCTCCACGTCGCTGCCGCATTCCAGCGTGCCGCGCAGGTCGAGCCGTGCCGGGTCGGCCAGGCGCACGCCGGCATCCATCAGCGCCGCGGCCTGCCGGCGCTGGAAGACCCGCTCCAGCTCGGCCAACTGGGCCGCGTCGTTGATGCCGGCGACCTCGGCTTCGTCGGCCACCAGCTGCGCGCGCACGGGGACGCCCTCGGCCACGGCCATGGCCACCACGTCGGTGAGGTAGTACTCCTGCTGGGCGTTGTCGTTCTTCAAGGCGGCGACCCAGCGCTTGAGCGCGGCCGTGGGCGCGGCCATGATGCCGCTGTAGACCTCGTCGATGCGCCGCTGCTCGGGGCTCGCGTCCTTGTACTCCACGATGGCGCGCACGCCGCTGGCGGCGTCGCGCACGATGCGTCCGTAGCGTGCCGGGTCCGCCGGCGCAAAGCTCAGCAGCGCGAGCTCGCGCCCGGCACAGGCCTGCACGAGCGCGCTCGCGGTGCGCGCACGGATGAGCGGCACGTCGCCATAAAGGATCAGCGTCACCGGGTTGCCCTCGTCGAGCAGGGCTGCGGCCTGCTGCACCGCGTGGCCCGTACCGAGCTGCGGGACCTGGCGCACACACACCGCGCCGCTGCCGGCCACTGCGGCCTCGACCTCGTCGGCGCCGTGGCCGGTGACGATCACCGTGCGGCTGGCACCGACGCCGGCGGCGGCATCCAGCACGTGCTGCAACAGGCTCTTTCCGGCGAGTCGGTGCAACACCTTGGGCCGCGCCGACTTCATGCGGGTGCCCTTGCCCGCGGCCATGACGACGACGTTGAGTGCCATGCGGATCTCTCGCGACAAAAGCGCGATTATCCGGCGCGGCCCGGCGTGCCTAGTGCGGCAGTTCGACGACCACGCGGCGCGGATTCACGCCCAGGCGCGGGAAGTCCATCATCGCCGCCTGGAACATCGCGCCGAGCACGGCGTCGTCCAGTCGCGAGCTGCCTTCGCTGCTGGCGCGCGTCTCGAAGAGCGGCTTGCCGCTGGCGCGATCGCGGATGAGCAGGGCCACCTGGCGCTCGTAGCGCGGGAAGTCGTAGCGCATGCCCAGGCTCCAGCGCGGCGACACCCAGGGCCCGCCGCGCCAGTAGCCGAAGCCGCCGCGCCACCACAGCGGGTCGTCCCAGGGCGAGAGGTCGGTGCGCGCTTCGCGCACCCCCACCTGGACGAGCACGTCAGGTTCCTTGCCGGCGTCGACCGGCTTGAACCCGGCCTGCGCTAGCGCGCCGCGCGCGGCGGCCTCGAGTGCCTCGCTCTCGGCCGGGCGCGCCTGCTGCGAAGGCAGCCGCTCGAAGGCATAGGCGCCGGGCTGGCGCTCGGCGGGCCACTCGCCGTAGCTCGAGACATCGCTGGAGACGCTGCGCATGGCCGCGCAGCCCCCCAGGAGCAGGGCGCCGGCAAGCAGCGCCAGGCGGGACAGGGTTTTCATCGCTCCACCTCCTTGTTCGGCGCGCTGCCGAGATGCCACTGCACGCGCGCCGACGCGGCAGGTGCAGCGCAGGGCTCCTCGTCGAAGGCGACATCACCTGCCGCATCGGGCACACCCGTGGGTTCGAGCGTGGCGAAGGGGTAGAGGTTCCTGTCCATGAGGTGCGACGGCACCACGTGGCCCATGGCGTGGAGCATGTTGTCGCTGCGCCCCGGGTACTGGCGCTCCCACTCGCGCAGCATGGCCTTGACCTGCACGCGCTGCAAGTGCTCCTGGGTGCCGCACAGGCTGCACGGGACGATGGGGAAGCGGCGGTGCTGCGCCCAGCGCTCCAGATCGGTCTCGGCGACATAGGCCAGCGGGCGGATGACGGTGTGGCGCCCGTCGTCGGTGACGAGCTTGGGCGGCATGCCCTTGAGGCGGCCGCCGAAGAACATGTTCATGAGCAGCGTCACCACCATGTCGTCGCGGTGGTGGCCCAGCGCGATCTTCGTCGCCCCGAGTTCGCTCGCCACGCGGTAGAGGACGCCGCGGCGCAGGCGCGAGCACAGGCTGCACATGGTCTGCCCTTCGGGCACCAGCTTCTTCACGATGCTGTAGGTGTCCTGCTCCTCGATGCGGAAGTCCACCCCCAGGCCTTGCAGGTAGGCCGGCAGCACCTCGGCGGGAAAGCCGGGCTGCTTCTGGTCGAGGTTGACGACGACGAGGTCGAAGTGCACCGGCGCGCGCGCGCGCAGGCTGAGCAGGATGTCGAGCAGCGCGTGGCTGTCCTTGCCGCCCGACAGGCACACCATGACCTTGTCGCCGGCCTCGATCATGTTGAAGTCGGCAATCGCCTGGCCGACTTCGCGGTGCAGCCGCTTGCCCAGCTTGTGGGCCTCGAAGGCCATCTTGCGCGGGTCGGCGCGCGTCGCCTGCGGGGCGCTGGCAGGCGGCTCGTGCATCGCGTTCATGCCTGCCCCGCCTTCAGGCCGAAGACCTCCACGCCCACCGCGGCGCAGTCGGGGTAGACATCGGGCTTGGCGGTGGAGACGCACGCGGCGCGCACGCGGGGGTGGGCGAGCATGAGCGCGAGCACGTCGTCGACCAGCGTCTCCTGCAGGTGGATGTGGCCGCGCGACACGCGCTCGGCCACCGAGCGGCGGATGAAGTCGTAGTCCACCACCTCCTCGAGCCGGTCGGCCTTGGGCGTGGACAGCGCCAGCGGCACGTACAGGTCGACGTTGATGAGCACGCGCTGCTCGCCCTTCTTCTCGAAATCGTGCACGCCAATATTGATCCACACCTCGTAGTCGCGCAGGAAGACGCGGCGGCAGTCCATCAACTGCGGGTGGTTGAGCAGGCTTTGCATCAGGGCGCCTTCGCGGGTGGGGCCTCGCGGGCCAGGAACATCACGTCGCGCGGCTGCGGCTGCAGGTGCTGGCCGCCGTCGACGAGCAGCGTCGTGCCGGTGATCGCCGGCGATTCGAGCAGGAAGCGCACGGCGCGGGCGATGTCGGCGGGCGTGGACGAACGCTGCAGCGGCGTGAGGCGGTGTGCCGCGGCGAACTCCTCCTGCGTCATCGGGCCGGACGACAGCGTCACCCCGGGCGACACGGCGCACACGCGCAGCGTCGGCGCCAGCGCCTGGGCGAGCATCACCGTGGCCTCGGCCAGCGCGGCCTTGCTCAGGGTGTAGGAGAAGTAGTCCGGGTTCGGGTTGGCGAGCTTCTGGTCGAGCAGGTTGACGACCGCGCCGCGCTCGCCGCGGGAGGCGAGGTGTTCGTGCAGCGCGCGTGCGAGCAGGATCGCCGGGGCGGTGTTGGCGCGCCAGTGGCGCTCCATCAGACCGACGGTGAAGCTCGCCGCATCGTCGCCCTCGAAGAGCGAGGCGTTGTTCACCAGCGCGTCGAGCCGGCCGCAGCGCAGCAGCACGGCGGGCACCAGCGCCTCGCAGGCCTCGGCGTCGGCGAGGTCGGCGGCGAAGACCTCGGCGCGCACGCCGCAGGCCATGGCGTCGCGCGCCGTGGCCTCGGCCTGCGTGCGCGAATGGTGGCAATGCACGGCCAGGTTCCAGCCGTGCGCGGCGAGTTCGAGAGCGATCTCGCGCCCGATGCGGCGCGCGGCGCCGGTGACGAGGACGACGGGTCTGGAGTTCATGGTGTGGCGGCGAAGTGTCCCGGGCCGGCGCGCCGTGCGGCCGGGGAGGGGTTCCTACAATGCGCTCGATGCAAGCTGCCGGGGCTGAGAGTTTATCGGCGCGCCTTCGTTCGCGCCTGCGCTCGGCCATGGCTGCCGGCGGCGGCTGGCTGCCCTTCGACCGTTTCATGGCCATGGCGCTCTACGAACCCGGCCTGGGCTACTACACGCGCGGCAGCCGTCAGTTCGGCGCCATGCCCGCGTCAGGCAGCGATTTCATCACCGCGCCCGAGCTCTCACCGTATTTCGGCCAGGCCCTGGCGCGCCAGCTGGCGCAGGCGCTGGACGCGGCGCAGGCCGACGAGATCGTCGAGTTCGGTGCCGGCTCGGGCGCGCTCGCCGCGCAGCTTCTGGAGGCCTTGGGGCCGCGCGTGCGGCGCTACTCGATCGTCGATCTGTCGGGCACGCTGCGCGAACGGCAGGCGCAGCGGCTGGCACCCTGGGCCGAGGCGGTGCACTGGCTCGACGCCTGGCCCGACGCCATCCACGGCGTGGTGGTGGGCAACGAAGTGCTCGACGCCATGCCGGTGCAGCTGCTGCACTGGGACGGCACGGCCTGGTGCGAGCGCGGCGTGGTGGTGCAGGGCGAAGGCTTCGCCTGGGCCGACCGCGCCACCTCGCTGCGGCCGCCGGTCGAGGCCGGCTGGGAGCCCGGCACGGTGACCGAGATCCACCCGCAGGCCCAGGCCTTCATGCGCAGCCTGGCCGAGCGGCTGACGCGCGGCGCGGCTTTCTTCATCGACTACGGCTTCCCCGAGGCCGAGTACTACCACCCGCAGCGCCGTGGCGGCACGCTGATGTGCCACCGCGCGCACCGCGCCGACATGGACCCGCTGGCCGACGTGGGCGAGAAGGACATCACCGCACACGTCGACTTCAGCGCCGTCGCGCTCGCCGCCCAGGACGCCGGCCTGGAGGTGCTGGGCTACACCTCGCAGGCGCGCTTCCTCCTCAATTGCGGCCTGCCCGGGTTGCTGGCGCAAGCCGACCTGCGCGCCACGGCCGCAGCGCACAAGCTTATCGCCGAGCACGAAATGGGCGAGCTCTTCAAGGTCATCGGCCTGGCGCGCGGCGTGTCCTTCGCGCCCATGGGTTTTACCGCGGGCGACCGCTCGCACCGGCTCTAGGCGCGCACCATGCGCTGGCTGCTCATCTTCCTGCTCGCCTGCCTGGTCTTCAACGGGCTGCAGGGCTGGCTGGGCCGGATCGGCCTGGGCCGCCTGCCGGGTGACTTCAGCTTCCGCCTGGGCGGGCGCGAGTGGTACCTGCCGCTGGCGAGTTCGCTCGTGCTGAGCCTGCTCGGCATGCTCATCGGCATGGTGATCTGACGTGACCGCGGGCCTGCTCCTCGCCTTCGTCCTCGCCTACTTCGCGCTGCTGCTGGGCGTGGCCTGGTGGACTTCGCGCCGCGCCGACAACGAGGCCTTCTTCATCGGCAGCCGCGCCAGCCCCTGGGCGCTGGTGGCCTTCGGCATGATCGGCACCTCGCTCTCGGGCGTGACCTTCATCAGCGTTCCCGGCGCGGTGGGGCTGACGCAGTTCAGCTACCTGCAGATCGTTCTCGGCCAGGTGCTGGGCTACCTGGTGGTGGCCTTCGTCCTGTTGCCGCTGTACTACCGCATGCAGCTGAGCTCGATCTACGGCTACCTCGAGCAGCGCCTGGGCCCGCGCGCGTACCGCACCGGTGCAGCCTTCTTCGTCGCCTCGCGCACGCTGGGGGCGACGGCGCGGCTGTACCTGGTGGTGAAGGTGTTGCAGGACACCATCCTCGGCGCCTTCGGCGTGCCCTTCTGGCTCACCGCGGCGGTGATCCTGCTCATGATCCTGCTCTACACGGTGGAGGGCGGCGTGCGCACCATCGTCTTCACCGACACGCTGCAGACCGCGGGCATGCTGCTCGGCCTGGCCACCTGCACCCTCTTCCTGCTGCATCGCCTCGACCTCTCGGTGGCGCAAAGCCTGGTGCAGATGCAAGAGCGCGGGCTGGCCACCGTCTTCGGCACCGACCCCTTCGCGCGCGACCACTTCGCCAAGCAGGTGCTGGCGGGCATGTTCATCGCCATCGCCATGACCGGCATGGACCAGGAGATGATGCAAAAGAGCATCTCCGTGCGCACCCTGGGCGACTCGCAGAAGAACGTCGTCGTCATGGCGCTGGTGATGCTGGTGGTGGTGGCCGTGTTCCTCTACCTCGGCGGCCTGCTCTACCTTTTCGCCCCCACCGTGGGCCTGGCGGCCGCGGGCGACCGCATCTTCCCGGCCGTGGTGCTCGGTTACATGCCGGTGGCCGTGCAGGTGCTCTTCGTCATCGCCCTCATCTCGGCGCTCTTCCCCAGTGCCGACGGTGCGCTCACCGCGCTCACCTCGAGCTTTTGCATCGACCTGCTGGGCATGAAGCGGCGCGCCGACTGGAGCGAGGTCCGGCGCGTGACCATCCGCCGTCGCGTGCACCTGTCGTTCGCGGCGCTGTTCATGGCCTTGGTGATGGGCTTCAAGGCCCTCGACGACCCGAGCATGATCGGCCTGATCCTGAAGATCGCCGCCTACACCTACGGGCCGCTGCTGGGCCTGTTCGGCTTCGGCATCCTCACCACACGCCGCGTGCGCGACGCCTGGGTGCCGCTGGTGGCCGTGGCCGCGCCGGCGCTGTGCTGGCTCGTCGACGCCTACCAGGCGCAGCTCTTCGGGCGCTGGCAGGTGGGGCTGGAGCTGTTGCTGCTCAACGGCGCCATCACCTTTGCCGGCTTGTGGGCGGTGTCAAGGCGCGCTGCCTAGAGCCGGCAATTCAGCCGCTAATTCAGCCGGCAATTCGGCGAGCGCCGTGATGCGCGCTTGCTGCACCGCCCGGCCGATGGCCGCGCCGGCTTCACCCCGGTCCATCGCCGCCTGCGCCGCGGCGGCGGCATCGACGGCCTGCGTCAGCCGCAAGGCCTCGAGCAGGCGCGCACGCTGCGGGTAGGCGCGCTCCTGCAGGCCGGCGCGGCCGCGCGCGTCGCACTCGCAGGCCAGCAGCAAGGCCTCGAAGCGCTGCGGCCGCCGCCAGGCGTCGCAGCGCTCGAGCAGGCGCACGAGGGCCGCCGCGCCCAGCGTGCCGCTGGCGTGCACGTGGCCGTGCTCGCGCGCCGTCACCGCGGCCAGCTCGCGGCAGTCGCCCGGCACGCGCAGGCGCTCGGCCAGGGCATCGGCAAGCTGCGCACTGCGCGCCTCGTGGCCGAGGTGGCGGGGCCATTGCTCGCGCGGCGTCGCTCCCTTGCCCAGGTCGTGCACCAGGCAGGCCCAGCGCACGGGCAGCGGTGCGGCGAGCGCGGCGGCGCAGTCGAGCACGAGCATGAGGTGGGCGCCGCTGTCGACCTCGGGGTGGTGCTCGGCGGGCTGCGGCACGCCCCACAGGCGGTCCACCTCGGGCAGCAGGCGCGCCAGCGCGCCGCACTCGCGCAGCAGCTCGAACATGCGGCTCGGCCGCGCCGTCATCAGCCCGCGCGCGAGCTCCTGCCAGACGCGTTCGGGCACGAGGGCGTCGACCTCGCCTTCCTCGACCATGTGGCGCAGCAGCGCCATCGTCTCGGGGGCGACGCCGAAGTCGGGAAAGCGCGCCGCCAGGCGCGCCAGGCGCAACACGCGCACCGGGTCCTCGACGAAGGCCGGCGAGACATGCCGCAGCACGCGCGCGGCCAGGTCGCGCTGGCCGCCGTGGGGGTCGACGAGGGTGCCGTCCTCGGCCTGGGCGATGGCGTTGATGGTCAGGTCGCGCCGCGCCAGGTCTTCCTCCAGCGTGACCTCGGGCGCGGCGTGGAAGGCGAAGCCGTGGTAGCCGGGGCCGGTCTTGCGTTCGCTGCGCGCCAGCGCCACTTCCTCGCCGGTGCGTGGGTGGATGAAGACCGGGAAGTCCTTGCCCACGGGGCGGAAACCCTGGGCGAGCAGTGCGTCGGGGGTGGCGCCGACGACCACCCAGTCGCGGTCGGCCGCAGGCAGGCCGAGCAGGGCGTCGCGCACCGCGCCGCCGACGACGTAGAACTTCGGCGTCATCGCCCCCTCGCCGCCGGCGCGTGCATCAGGGGGCCTTGCGGTACGGTTCCGCGATGTCGATGAAATCGTGCTCGGCGCGCGCGTCGGCGATCCACGCCGCCACGCCGGCACTGGCGGCGACGCGTTCGATGTAGCCGCGCGTCGCCGCAGGCGCCGGCAGCGCGTAGCTGAGCATGCGCATGCACACCGGCGCGTACATGGCGTCGGCGGCGCCGAACTCGCCGAAGAGGAAGGGCCCGCCGCTGGCGAGCAGGGCCTCGACCCACATCACCTCGATGCGCGCGACATCGTTGCGCACCGCCTCGTGTGCGGCCCAGACGCGTGCGCCGGCCTCGGGCAGGCTGGCCTCGATGTTCATCGGGCAATGGCTGCGCAGGGCGCGAAAGCCCGCGTGCATCTCCGCGGCCAGGCTGCGCGCGCGGGCGCGCTGGCGCATCTCCTCGGGCCACACGCCGTGGCCGGGGAACTTGTCGTTCAGGTACTCGCAGATGGCGAGCGAGTCCCACACCGCGAAGTCATCGTCGAGCAGCACCGGCACCAGGCCGGCGGGGGTGAAGTGCGCCGCGGCGCGGGCAAAGCCCGAGCGCTTGCTGTCGTCGAAGCGCAGCTTCACTTCCTCGAAGTGCAGGCCGAGCTGGCGCATCAGCACCCACGGACGCATCGACCAGGAGGAGTAGTTCTTGTTGCCGATCACCAGTTGCATCACGGGGCCCCCGTCGTGTCGATGTGGATCTTCATTCGCGGCGTGGCGCGGCGCGCCAGCGCTCGAAGCGTGCGCAGGCGTGAGCGCTGCCAAGGTAGCCCGGCGCCACGGCCTCGAGCGCCGCGGCGCGGATGCCGAGCTCGGCCAGCCCCGGCAGCCGCCCGCTGGCGACGTTGGGCACGGCCATCGAATCGAGGTTGTCGCGCGACATCAGCGGCCGGCCGGGCAGCCACTCCATGACCCGCGCCTGCAGCCGCCCCGCGGCCATGGGCAGCGGCCACTGCGGCCGCTCGTGGCCCGACCAGCGGCCGGCCAGGCGCACCAGCTCGGAGAGCGTGTAGACCGTGGGCCCGACGAGCTCGAAGGTCTGGGCTATGGTCTCGCGGCGCTCCAGGCAGGCTGCCACGGCGGCGGCCACGTCCTGCACCCACACCGGCTGGAAGCGCGCAGCGCCGCCGGCCAGCGGCAGCAAGGGCGCCAGCAGCTGCAGCCGGGCGAAGAGGTTGAGGAACTCGTCGTCGGCGCCGAAGATGACCGAGGGTCGCAGCAGCGTGAGCTCCAGCCCCGCGGCCGCGAGCACGGCTTCACCGGCGGTCTTGCTGCGCAGGTAGTTCGACGGCGCACCCGGCCCCACGCCCACGGCACTGACGTGCACCAGGCGGCGCACCCCGGTGGCCTGGCAGGCCCGCGCCAGGCGCCGCGGCAGCTCGACATGCACCTGCTCGAAGGCCGCCGGCGTGCCGTGCAGGATCGCCACCAGGTTGACCACCGCGTCGGCGCCCGCCACCAGGGCGGCGAGCTGGGCGTCGTCGTGCACGTCGGCCTGCACCAGCTCCAGCGTGGGCAGCGAGCGCACGCCGATGCCGTGGGCCAGGCGGCGCGTGGGCACGACGATGCGCCCGCCGCCAGCCCCGCATTCGACGAGGCGTTCGCACACCGCGCGGCCGACGAAGCCGGTGCCACCGAGGACGAGGATGTCGTTCATGTTCGAGCTCAGGCCAGCGGTGTTCAGGGCAGTTCGCGGTCCGCCGGGGCGGTGCCCGCCTCGCGCGGGCCTATGGCTGGGCCCAGGCGGGCCTTCAGCGGTGTCTCCGGCGGCGCCATCTCGGCCCGCACCGATTCTGCGCCAGGGTCCAGCAGCCGGGCGTAGACCACGGTGTTGGCGAGCACCTTCTTCACGTAGTCGCGCGTCTCGTTGAAGGGGATGCTCTCGATCCATGCGGCCGGCTCCATCACCGTGCCGCCTTCGCGCCAGCGGCGCGGGCGGTTGGGGCCGGCGTTGTAGGCTGCCACGGCCAGGGCCGGCGAGCCTTCGAAGTCGTCGAGCACGCGCCTGAGGTAGCTGGCGCCGAGGAGCAGGTTGGTGTCGCGATCGACAACCATGTCGGCACGGTAGGCCAGGCCGATCTTCTTCGCCGTCCAGCGTGCCGTCGCCGGCATGAGCTGCATCAGGCCCGAGGCGCCCACGCTGGAGCGGGCGTCGGCGATGAAGCGCGACTCCTGGCGGATCAGCCCGTAGAGCAGCGCCGGGTCGAGGCCCGCCTGCTGCGCCTTGGCCACCAAGGTCTCGCGGAAAGGCAGCGGATAGCGCTGGCTGACGTCGACCTCGGCTTGGGTGCGTTCGCTGGTGTTGATGCAGCGGTCCCAGACCTCGCGCTCGCAGGCGAGCTCGGCCGCTGCCAGCCGTTCGCGCTCGCCGGCGCCGCGCATCGAGTAGTTCCACTCGCGCACACCCTCGCTGCGCAGGCCCAGGGCGATGAGTTGCAGCCCGCGCACCAGGCCCGGGTGGCTGCGCGGCACCAGGCGTTCGGCCTCGGTCAGCGGCGCCGGCGCGGCGGGCAGCGGCACGCGCAGGCCGAGGTCCTCCGCCGCGAGCTGGCCGTAGAACCCGAGCTGCGCGGCGATGCCCTGCAGCGCCGCTTGCGCCGCGGCCCGCGCGGCGTCGCCTTGCGGCCCCGGCGCAGCCCGTGCCAGGGTGGCGCGCGCACGCCAGTAGACCCAGGTGGCGTCGCGCTGTTCGTCGGCGCTCATCGCGCCGATGGCGGCGTCCACCAGGCCCCATCGCCCCTTGTCCCGGTCGCTCGATCGCAGCGCGGCGCGCACCTGCCAGGCGAGCAACTCGTCGCTCCACGGCGGCGGTGTGCCGCGCCGGTTGGCCGCGGCCCACAGCTCCCACCCACGCGCAGCGATGCCGGCGGCCTGGGGCTGGAGCTTGAGCGCCGCCTGCTTGCCCGCGTGGGCCAGGGCGGTGGCGCGCAGCGCCAGCGGCAGGCGCTCGCTCCAGGTGGATTCGATGTGTTGCACGGCGGCCTGCGGGTCGCTCGCCGCCAGCCGCATCAGCGCCAGCAGCACCAGTTCGCGCCCGCCCGTGCCCAGGCCGGCGTTGCGGTGCGCCAGGAAGCGCGCCGGGTTGTCGAGCACCTCGCCCAGGCTGCGGCCGGAGGCGGCGTGGATGAGCTCCAGCGCGGCGCGGGCGGCGCGCGGGCGATTTGCCTCCACCGCCATGCGCGCCTTGAGCCAGACATCCTCGGCGCTGAAGGCGTGCGCCTCCACCATGGCCTGGGCGAGCAGGGCGCAGCCGTCGTCGAGGTCCTTCTGCGCCTGCCAGGCCGCGCGCGCGGCGGCGCGAACGTCCTGCCCCTGCTGGTGGCGCACGAGCAGGGCGTAGCAGGCCACCTCGCGGTCGTCGTTCATGCGAAACAGCGGCGCCTGCTCGCGCAGCTGATCCCAGTCGCGCCGCCGGCCGAGCTCGAGCAGCCAGTCGTTGCGCAGCCGGTCCTCGACATAGCTGCCGCTCCAGCGCGCGAAGAAGGCGCCGAGCTCTTCGGGCTGCGCCTGCGCCAGGCGGTTGGAGAGCTCCCAGTACTCGGCCCACATGGCCAGCGGGTGCTGCGCCGCGTTGAGCGCCTGGCGCGCCTGCGCCAGCGCGGCGCGGTCCTTGCGCCGCAGCGCCTCGCGCGCCTGCACGACGACCTCGTCGCCGCCCTGCGCGCGCGCCGGTGCGGCCACGGGCAGCAGCGTTGCGGTGAGCAAGGCCGGTGCGAGCACCACGGCCATGCGGCGCAGGAGGGCGAGGAAAGCGGGCCGGGTCATGGCCCTGAATTTAGCGCAGCGCCCGTGACCACGCGCCGTGCGCAGCGCTGGCGCGCGACACACGGCGACGCGTCGGACCGGCGCAGCGCGACAATAGGCGTGCCATGACGCTCACGCTGCCGTCCTTCGAACCGTCGCGCGACAAGAAGCTGCTGCGCCGCCAGTTGCAGGCCGAACGCCAAAGCCTCGTCGACCGCCACGCGCGTGCCATGCACCTGCAGGAGGTGCTGCGCGTGTGGCTGGTGTCGCGCGAGGACGCGGCCATCGGTGCCTACTGGTCGATCAAGGGCGAGTTCGACGCCTTGCCCGCGCTCTTCCGCTGGAGCGAGGCGCACGAGGGCCGGCGCATCGGCTTGCCGGTGATCGACAAGGCCACCCGGCAGCTCAGCTTCCACCTCTGGTTCCCGGGCTGCGAGATGGAGGAGGACGCCTACGGCATCCCCAAGCCCAGCGACACGCCGGCCTTCGAGCCCACGCTGCTGCTCGTGCCCTGCGTGGGTTTCGGGCCGCGGGGCGTGCGCCTGGGCTACGGTGGCGGCTTCTACGACCGCACCCTGGCCACGCTGGCGCCGCGGCCCTTCACCGTTGGGCTGGCCTACGCCAACGGCTTCGTGCCCTGGCTGCAGGCCGAGGCGCACGACGTGCCGCTGGACGCCGTGCTCACCGAAGAGGGTGTGGCCTGGCAGTCGCCGGCGCCCTGAGGCGGATCAGACCAGGCCCAGGCGCCGGCAGATGTCGAGCACCAGCGCCGACTGGTTCAGCGCGTAGAAGTGCAGCCCGGGCACGCCGCCCTCGACGAGGCGCTGGCACAGGCGCGCAATGACCTCGACGCCGAAGGCGCGGATGGAGGCCGTGTCGTCCATATAGCCCTCCATCTTCAGCGCCACCCAGCGCGGGATCTCGATGCCGTCGCGCGCCGAGATCTGCGCGATGCGCGCGTAGTTGTGGAAGGGCATGATGCCCGGCACGATCGGCACGTCCACGCCGAGCTTGCGCACCTCCTCGACGTAGTGGAAGTAGGCGTCCGGGTTGAAGAAGAACTGCGTGATCGCCGAGTTGGCGCCGGCGCGCACCTTGTGGGCGAAGTGCTCCAGGTCGCGCTTCACATAGCGCTGCTGCGGGTGGTACTCGGGGTAGGCGGCAACCTCGATGTGCCAGTCCCCGCCCTGGGTGCGGCGGATGAATTCGATGAGCTCGCTGGCGTAGCGGAACTCGCCCGCGGTGGCCATGCCGCTGGGCTGGTCGCCGCGCAGCGCCACCAGGCGGCGGATGCCCTGGGCGCGGTAGGTCGCCAGGGTCTGGGCGATACCCGCCTCGGTGCTGCCCACGCACGACAGGTGCGGGGCGGCCTCGAAACCCATCGCCGCGATGTCCTGCACCGTGGCCAGCGTCTTCTCGCGCGTGCTGCCGCCGGCGCCGTAGGTGACGCTGAAGAACTCGGGGCGGGCGGCGGCGAGTTCCTGCACCACGGTCTTGAGCTTGTCGCTGCCGGCCGGGGTGTTGGGCGGGAAGAACTCGAAGGAAATCGGGATCTGCTGGTTCATGGTCTCACTCCGGGGGGCCGAGATGGCGCCGTGCCGCCTCGGCCAGCTGGCGGTCGAAGGTGTACAGGGGGCAGCACAGGTGCTCGGCCAACGCAAGATAAGCTGCGTCGTAGGCGGTCAGGCCGTGGCGCGCGGCGATGTCCAGCGCCGCGCTGGCGTCGATCGGGTGCAGTTCGATGCCCAGGGCCGGCAGGTCGGCCAGGCTCGCGCGCACCGCGTCTTCGGCATGCCCGCGCCGCAGCTTGTTGACGGCGACGTTGGCCAGTTCGTACGGCAACAGGTCGGGCGCCACCGGCTGGCAGCGCACGAGCCGCTCGCGGGCGTCGTGCTGCCCGGCCTCGGCAAACAGCAAAGCCGCGATCAGGCTGGCATCCACCACGGCCGGTGCCCGCTGGGCATAGCGCGACGCAGGCTCGGCCACGTACAGCGGGCGCGTCGGCGCATCGGTGCGCTCAGGCATCGCCATAGCGGCTGTTGCGCATCTCTCGGATCAGGTCCACCGAGCTCGAGGTGCCGCCGGGGAAGCGCTGCTGCGCCGCGGCGGCCACCTGCTCGATGGTCTTGTGACCCTGCACCCAGGAGCGTCCGGGCATCGGTGCCGCGGTCCTGGCCGAGGCACCGGGCGCGGCTTCGCCCGCCGCCTGCTCGACGATGGCCATGAGCTCGCCCTGCAGCGACCGGTGGTTGCGTGCGGCGCGCCGGCGCAGGCGCTCGGCCAGGTCGTCGGGCACGTCCTTGATCGACAGATTGACTGCCATGCTTTGCCTCCAAAATGGAACCGCGGCTCCATTTTGGAGGCGGATGATTTGGGGGTCAACCGGAGATCGACACCCGAGATCGGCGGTGCTTCGGATCAGTACCTGTAGGTGTCGGGCTTGTACGGCCCCTGGCGCGGCACGCCGATGTAGGCCGCCTGCTCCTCGGTGAGCTCGCTGAGCATGGCGCCGACCTTCTTCAGGTGCAGGCGCGCGACCTTCTCGTCGAGGTGCTTGGGCAGCACGTAGACCTGGCCCACGGCGTAGGCGTCGCTGCGCGTGAAGAGCTCGATCTGCGCGATCGTCTGGTTGGCGAAGCTGCTGCTCATGACGAAGCTCGGGTGCCCGGTGCCGCAGCCCAGGTTCACCAATCGGCCCTTGGCGAGCAGGATGATGCGCCGGCCGGAGGGGAAGACGACGTGGTCGACCTGCGGCTTGATCTCTTCCCAGCGGCAGTCGGCGAGCGCGGCGACGTCGATCTCGTTGTCGAAGTGGCCGATGTTGCAGACGATCGCCTGGTCCTTCATCGCCTCCATGTGCTTGCGCGTGATGACGCTGCGGTTGCCGGTGGCCGAGACGAAGATGTCGGCCTTGTCGGCGGCGTACTCCATGGTCACCACCTTGTAGCCTTCCATCGCCGCTTGCAGCGCGTTGATGGGGTCGATCTCCGTCACCCACACCTGCGCCGAGAGCGCGCGCAGGGCCTGGGCGCTGCCCTTGCCCACGTCGCCGTAGCCGGCCACGCAGGCCACCTTGCCGGCGACCATCACGTCGGTGGCGCGCTTGATGGCGTCGACCAGGCTTTCGCGGCAGCCGTAGAGGTTGTCGAACTTGCTCTTCGTCACGCTGTCGTTGACGTTGATGGCGCGGAACATCAGCGTGCCCTTGGCGCTCATCTCCTTCAGGCGGTGCACGCCGGTGGTGGTCTCTTCGGTCACGCCCATGATCTGCGCGCTCTTGCGGCTGTACCAGGTGGGGTCCTGCGCGAGCTTGGCCTTGATGGCGGCGAAGAGGATGGTCTCTTCCTCGCTGCCCGGCGCGGCCAGCACGCTGGCGTCACCCTCGGCCTTGGTGCCCAGGTGCATGAGCAGCGTGGCGTCGCCGCCATCGTCGAGGATCATGTTCGGGCCTTCGCCCGGCGCGCCCTTGGCAGCGAACTCGAAGATGCGGTGCGTGTAGTCCCAGTAGTCGGTCAGCGTCTCGCCCTTGTAGGCGAACACCGGCGTGCCCCGGCCGGCGTGGCCGTTGCTCACCAGCGCCGCGGCGGCGTGGTCCTGGGTGCTGAAGATGTTGCACGAGGCCCAGCGCACCTCCGCGCCGAGGGCCTGCAGCGTCTCCACGAGCACGGCGGTCTGGATCGTCATGTGCAGGCTGCCGGCGATGCGCGCGCCCTCGAGTGGCTGGGCGGCGGCGAACTCCTCGCGGATGGCCATCAGGCCGGGCATCTCGGTCTGGGCGATGAGGACTTCCTTGCGGCCCCAGGCGGCCAAGGCAAGGTCGGCCACGACGTATTCGTGGCTTTGCAGGGGTTTGAGAACGGCGTTCATCGTCAGGCTCCAGGCGGTTGAGGAACCTGCACGCGGCGGCGGTGGGGCTGCGGAGCACTCACCCACGAGACCACTCGTGCAGGCGAGCGCGGTTGCAATGAAGCTCTCCGAGCCTGGCCTTCATGCAGAAGGTTGCAACGCTCCTCGGAGAGTGCGGCGATTCTAGCGAGGCTGCGGCTCGAGCGCAGCGTGGGCCGCGGCCTGGGGCTGTGCAAGACTTGGCGCATGGACCCGACCCATCCCCGGCCCCTGGCCGAACTGCCGGCCCATGTCGCCGCCGGCGTGCACACGGTGCTCACCGACATCGACGACACGCTGACCAGCGCCGGCCACCTCACCGCCGCGGCCTACGCCGCGCTCGAGGCCTTGCATGCCGCGGGCCTGCGCGTCATCCCCGTCACCGGCCGCCCCGCGGGCTGGTGCGACCACTTCGCGCGCATGTGGCCGGTGGACGGCGTGGTCGGCGAGAACGGTGCCTTCTACATGTGGCACGACGCCGCCGCCGGCCGCCTGCGCACGCGCCACCGGCTCGACGCCGCCGCGCGCCAGGCGCTGACCGAGCGCCTGGCCGCCGTGCGCGAGCGCGTGCTGCGCGAGGTGCCGGGCTGCGCCGTGGCGTCGGATCAGTTCTGCCGTTTGTACGACCTGGCGATCGACTTCTGCGAAGACGTGCCGGCCTTGCCCGCGGCCAGTGTCGACCGCATCGTGGCGCTGATGCACGAAGCCGGCATGACGGCCAAGGTGAGCTCGATCCACGTCAACGGCTGGTTCGGCGCGTGGGACAAGCTGGGCACGGCGCGCCTCATGCTCGCCGAGCGCTTCGGCCTGGACCTCGACGCCGAGCGCGAGCGCATCGTCTTTGCCGGCGACTCGCCCAACGACGAGCCCATGTTCGCTTTCTTTGCACATGCCGTGGGCGTGGCCAACGTGCTCGACCACGGCCCGCGCATGCGCGCGCTGCCGGCGTGGATCACGCCCTCGCGCGCCGGCGCCGGCTTCGTCGAGCTGGCCCAGGCGCTGCTCGCGGCGCGCGTTTGAACCGCCCATCCCCCGCGCTGCTGGCCTTTGCCTGGGGCTGGGCCGAGATCCTGGCGCAGGCGGCGATGAAAGCCGTGCCGCTGGGCCAGGCCACCGCGCGGCGCATGCTGGGCCGCCTGATGCAGGCCATCCCCGCTGCGGTGCAGTCGGCACTGGAAATGCCCGACGACGCGCGCCCAGCCTACAAGCCGATGCTGGAGATGTTGAGCGCGCAAAACGAGGCGCAGTACTCGCGGCTGTTCAGGGTTTGACTGCGATTTGGCGTTAGTATTACGCTTGTAATAACGTCAGGAGCGGCAATGACCACCTTGAAGATCACCCAGATCGGTAATTCGCTGGGCGTGGTGCTGCCCAAGGAAATCCTGGCCCGGCTCAAGCTGGAGAAAGGCGATTTGGTCTTCGTGACTGACGCGCCGGGGGGCTTGATGGTGTCGCCGTACAACGAGACCTTCGAGCTGCAGATGGCCGAGGCCCGCCAGATCATGAAGCGCCGACGCCACGTGCTGCGCGAACTGGCCAAGTAGCGCGATGGACGATTGGGTTTGGCTGGACCCGGCGGTCGTGCGGGCGATCCACGACGAGCAGTTGCTTGAGCATGGTGGGGCGGCTGGGGTACGAGACGAGGGCCTGTTCGAATCGGCCCTGGCTCGCCCTGCCAATCAGGCCTACTACGGCCACCGCGACGTGGCAGCCTTGGCCGCGGCATATGGCTGCGGGCTGGCCTGCAACCACCCTTTCATCGACGGCAACAAGCGCACGGCTTTCATCGCCGTGGAGCTGTTCCTCGCGCTCAATGGCCAAAGCCTGCAAGCCAGCGACGCCGACTGTGTCTTGACCATGCTTGCCGTCGCCTCGGGCACGCTCGACGAAGACGGCCTGGCCAACTGGATCCGCCGCCACGCCAAGCGTCGCGGCTGATTCCGGCCTCGTCCCCGACTGCGGCCGGCTGATGCGCACGCCAGTTGCATCATCCCCGTCATGAACACCCCTGCCCTGCACCACATTCCCGGCCGCACCAGGAAGCTGCCCCCGTTGCGCGTGGGCGTCGGCGGCCCTACGTGATGACGCTGCGTACACACGAGGGCCTGAACGCGGTGGTGCGCTTCATCGAAGAGCGCGGGCTGCGCGTTGCCTGAAGCTCCTCCCGCGCGCCCCGGCCGCAGGCCCCATGCCAAAGCACGGGGGTGGCCCGGTGTGCAACGCCTACCATCGCGGCTGCATTCCCCACCCGCAACCACCACAGGAGAAGACGATGGGCTTGATGTCGTTCATGAAGGAAGCCGGCGAAAAGCTCTTCGGCCGCGGCGAAGCCAAGGCTGCGCAGGAGGCCGTTGCGGCGGCGCCCACCCCCGAGACCGTGGCTGCACTGAGCAAGGCCGCCGGTGACGCCATCGTCGGCTATGTCAACGCCCAGGGCCTGCCGGGCGACAAGCTCGACGTGGGCTTCGACGCCCCCAGTGCCACCGTCACCGTGGCCGGCGCGCTCGACGACCAAGGCACCAAGGAAAAGGTGTTGCTGTGCTGCGGCAACGTGGCCGGTGTCGAGAAGGTCAACGACATGATCACCGTGAGCACGCCCGCACCGCAGGCCAAGTACCACATGGTGGTGTCGGGCGACAACCTGTCCAAGATCGCCAAGACCTACTACGGCGACGCCAACAAGTACCCGGTGATCTTCGAGGCCAACAAGCCCATGCTCAGCCACCCCGACAAGATCTACCCGGGCCAGGCGCTGCGCATCCCGCCGCTGTAAGGCGCGGGTAGCGGGGGCGGAATCCAACTCCCGTGGCCCCGGACTTTCGCCAGGGCCCCTTCCATGCCGGCCGTGGCGTGATCGGCTCGCGCCTGGGCCTGCGGCGCCCGGCAGCCGACCCGCCCACCGCTCAGGCCAGCCCCAGAAAGCCGCGCACAGCCTCGAGTTCGGCGTCGAGTGCGCAGCTGAACGCGGCGCCCCGGGGAGCCTGGCCGGGGACGTAGCCCAGGTCGGCCTGCAACTCGCCGTCGCGCACCGCCAGGTTGCCCCAGCCGATGACCCGATCGCGCCACAGCAGCGGCAGCGCGTAGTAGCCGCGCACGCGCTGGGCCGCCGGGGTGTAGGCCTCGAAGCGGTAGGCCCAGCCCCACAGCAGCTCGAAGCGGCGGCGGTCCCACACCACGGGGTCGAAAGGGGCGAGCAGACGCACGCGCTCCTCGGCCTCGTGGCGCTTGGAGGCCGGGTTCTCGCCCGCCGGCCAGAGCCACGGCGTGCCCTCCACGGTGGCGCTGGGCAGGCGCGCCCTGGCCCGGGCCAGGGCGCCGCGTTGCCCGTCGGCCCACTGCGGCGCGCCGTAGCGCACGCGGCTCACGAGCTCGCTGAGCGAGCGCAGCGGCAGCGGGGCGTACTTGTTCACCACCACGTCGACCAGCGCATCCAGCGCCGCTGCGGGGTCCGCTGCCGGTGCGTGCGCTGCGCGCGCGGCATACAGGCGCACGCCGCTTTCCCGGCCGGCCACGCGCAGCAGGCCGCGGTAGTGCATGGCGTCGAGCAGCTGCGTGCTGGCGTTGCTCGAGCCGCCGAACCAGTTGCGCGCCTTGCCGTGCTGGAAATGCGCGTCCACGTCGCGCGGGTGCACCACGCCGCGTTCCTGCACGAAGGCGAGCACGGCCTGCGCCTGCGCCCAGCGCGCCTTGGGCCAGGCGGTGAGGGGCGTGCGCGGGTGCATCAACGCCTGCGTGGCGCGTGGCACGAAGCCGTAGTTGACGAAGTAGTCCTCCTCGATGGCGAGCCTGGCGTAGCGCCGCTCCAGGTCGCCGGCGCGGTAGTCCTTGACGCGCTGGCGCAGCGTCAGGTCCTGCGCCCGCGCCGGGGCGCGGATCGGGTCGGCCTGCACGAAGCCCAGCTTGGCGATCGCCCGCGGCAGCGTGGTCGGCGTGAACAGGCTGCGCGCCACGGCGTGGCGGCGCAGGGCGGCCAGGGTGGGCGGGGTCACTGGCGCGGCGCGGGGAGATGAACCGGCGGCGTGGCCATCGCTGCGCGGCGGGACGCGGCCGCCTCAGCCCGCTTGCGCGCGGCCGGCGGGCTCGACCTCGGCCCACAGCGCCTGGGCGCTCAGGCTCAGGTCCACGCTGGCCAGCACCACGGGCTCGTCGGCCTCGGACGGGTGCAGCACCCACAGGCCGTCGGCGCCCTTGCGGTAGAGGTCGCAGCGCCGCGTGTCCAGGTCGATGAGCAGGTACTCGGCCAGGCTGGGCAGCTGCCGGTAGGCGGCGAACTTGGCACCGCGGTCGTAGGCCGCGGTGGAAGGCGAGAGCACCTCCACCACGAGCGTGGCGTGCTGCTTGACGAGTGGCTGCGCGGCATCGGCGGCGTTGCAGGTGACCATCACGTCGGGGTAGAAGAAGCAGTCGGCGGCGTCGACGCGCAGCTTCACTTCGGCCATGTAGGTGCGGCAGGGGCTGCCGCGCAAATGGGCGCGCAAGGCCACGTAGAGATTGCCCGCCACCGTGGCGTGGCGGTCCTCCACGCCGGCCATGGCGAACACCTCGCCGCCCACGAACTCGTGCTTCACCGGTTCGTGTTCGTCCCAGGCGAGGAACTCCTCGGCGCTCATGGCGTGGCGGGCAAGGGCTTGTCCCATGGTGAGGCTCGGCTGCGGCAGGTGTGGCGGGCAGTGTAGCGGGGGCACGGCGTCGCGGCGCGGCGTCGGCCGCTGCCTGCGTGGTCAAATCACCGGACCACACCGCCACACAGAAGAACCGGGAGCGAACCGCAATGCAGGCGCAGGACTTCGTCCGCAAATGGCAGGCCGGCTCACCGGCGCACGCGCTGGGCGAACGCGCCGGCGCGCAGGCCCATTTCATCGACCTGTGCCGCGTGCTCGGCGTGGCCGAGCCGGCCGACCCCGAGAGCTACTGCTTCGAGCGCGGCGTGAGCAAGACCGGTGGCGCTGTCTTGGAAGGACGTGCGCGCACCGACGGCTTTGCCGACGTCTGGCTGCGCGGCCACTTCGCCTGGGAATACAAGGCCCCGGGGCGCAGCCTGGAGGGCGCGCTCAGGCAGCTCATGATGTACGCGCTGCCGCTGGAGAGCCCGCCGCTGCTCGTCGTCAGCGACCGCCAGCGCATCGAGGTCCACACCCACTTCACCGGCACGCCCAGCGAGCGCCACGCCTTTGCGCTGGAGGACATCGCCCGGCCCGAGGTGCGCCAGCGCCTGCGCGCGCTGTGGCTCGCGCCCGAGCAATACAGGCCGCGCCAGACCAACCGCGACATCACCGAGGCCGCCGCGCGCACCTTCGCCGGCAGCGCACAGCGGCTGCGCGCCGCCGGCGTGGCGCCGGCGCAGGTGAGCCACTTCCTCACCCAATGCGTGTTCTGCTTCTTCGCCGAAGACGTGGGCCTGCTGCCCGGCCGGCTCTTCGAACGCCTGATGCAGGCGCGGGTGGCGCCCGAGCGGCTGCGCGCGCAGCTGCGTTCGCTCTTTGCCGCGATGCAGGGCGGCGGCCTGTTCGGCGTGGACGACGTGCCCTGGTTCAACGGTGGCCTGTTCGCCGCCATCGACGTGCCGCCCCTGGCCGCCGACGACCTGGCCGCGCTGCGCACCGCCAGCGGCCTGAACTGGAGCGCCATCGACCCCAGCATCTTCGGCACGCTGTTCGAGCGCGGGCTGGACCCGGCCAAGCGCAGCCAGCTCGGCGCGCACTACACCGATCCGGCCACCATCGCCCGGCTCGTGGAGCCGGTGGTGCAGCGCCCCTTGCTCGCCGCATGGGCCGGCCGGGTGCCGCGCATCGCCGCCGCGCTGGCGCGCAGCAAGCGCCACGGCGACAAGGCCTGGCGCGACGCGCAGGCGGTGTTCATCGGCTTCCTCGAGCAGCTCAAGGCCTACCGCGTGCTCGACCCGGCCTGCGGCAGCGGCAACTTCCTCTACCTGGCGCTGAAGACGCTGAAGGACGTCGAGCACCGCGCCAACTTCGAGGCCGAGCAGCTCGGCCTGGAGCGCCAGCACGACGTCACCGGCCCGCACAACGTGCTCGGCATCGAGCTCAACGAATACGCCGCCGAGCTGGCGCGGGTGACGGTGTGGATCGGCGAGCTGCAGTGGCGCATCCAGCACGGCCATGCCTTCAAGCTCAGCCCGGTGCTGGAGCCGCTGGAGCACATCGAGTGCCGCGACGCAGTGCTGGCGCCGGACGGGCAGGCGGCGGCGTGGCCCAAGGCCGATGCGGTGGTGGGCAACCCGCCCTTCGTGGGCGACAAGAAGATGCGCGGCGAGCTGGGCGACGCCTACACCGAGGCGCTGCGCGCGGCCTACAAGGGCCGCGTGCCGGGCGGGGCGGACCTGGTGTGCTACTGGTTCGAGCAGGCCAGGGCGCAGATCGAGGCCGGGCAGTTGCAGCGCGCAGGGCTGGTGGCGACGAATTCGATCCGCGGCGGCGCCAACCGCGTGGTGCTGGACCGGGTGTGCGCGACGAC
>DYOR01000024.1:0-6611 GCA_020720385.1 Rubrivivax sp. | reverse complement strand
ATTCGATCCGCGGCGGCGCCAACCGCGTGGTGCTGGACCGGGTGTGCGCGACGACACGCATCTTCGAGGCGTGGAGCGACGAGCCGTGGGTGAACAACGGCGCGGCGGTGCGCGTGTCGCTGGTGGCGTTTGGGAGTGGCGCCAGTACGGCGCTGCTCGATGGCAACGCTGTGGCAGGCGTGCACGCCGATCTGTCCGGCGCAAGCACCAGCGCCGAATCGAACCTCACCGCCGCGGTAACGCTCCATGAGAGTCGCCGCGCGTGCTTCATTGGCGGCATGAAGAAGGGCCAGTTCGACGTGCCGGGCAGCCAGGCGCGCGCGTGGCTGGCACGCCCGAATGCCAACGGTCGCAGCAACGCGGAGGTAACGCTTCCGTGGCTCAACGGCCTGGACGTGACACGCCGCCCCACGGACTCCTGGATCGTCGACTTTGGTCTCGAAATGCCCTTGTCGGAGGCGGCACTCTTCGAGGCGCCGTTCGACCATGTCGAGCGCACCGTGAAGCCTGCGCGCGATTTGGTGCGCAACGATCTGGAGCGTGAGCGGTGGTGGCTTCACGCGCGGCCTGCGCCCGATCTGCGCGGAGCAGTCCACCCGATCGAACGGTTCATCGTCAGCCCTCGCGTGGCGAAGTACCGTCTGTTCGCATGGAGGCGGGCTCCGGTGGTCATCGACGGTCAGCTCGTCGTGACGGCCCGCGCCGACGACACCACCTTCGGCATCCTGCACAGCCGCTTCCACGAACTCTGGTCGTTGCGCCTGGGCACGTCGCTCGAAGACCGGCCGCGCTACACCCCCACCACCTGCTTCGAGACCTTCCCCTTCCCCGCCGGCCTCACCCCCGCCGACACCGCGCACCAGCGCAGCGAAGCGGTCGACGGCGGCGCGCTGATCCCGGCCGACCTGCCGCCCGCAGTGCGCGCCCGCGCCGAGCCCGTCGCCCGCGCCGCGCAGCGGCTGGTGGCGCTGCGCGAGGCCTGGCTCAACCCGCCTGAATGGACCGAGCGCGTGCCCGAGGTGGTGCCGCTGGGCATGACCGTCTCGCCCTACCCGCAGCGCATCGTCGCCAGGCCCGGCTTCGAGGCCGAACTCGCCCGGCGCACGCTGACGAACCTCTACAACCAGCGCCCGGCCTGGCTGGCGCAGGCGCACGCAGCACTCGACGCCGCGGTGGCCGCGGCCTACGGCTGGAGCGAGGACACCCCGGCGCTGGCCGACGAGGAGGTGCTGCGCCGGCTGCTGGCACTGAACCAGCAGCGGGCGCGGCCGGGTGTTGAGTGAGCGCGTCGTAGCACGTTTGTGCTACACTTGTCGCAGGAGCAAGTGACCATGAGCACGACCACGATTCGACTGCCCGACGATCTCAAGGCACGCGTGGCGAAGATCGCCGACGCTGCAGGGCTGACCGCGCACGGCTTCATGCTGCACGCCATCGAAGAACAGACCGCGCAAGCCGAGGCGCAGGCAGCCATGCACCGCGTGGCCAGCGAGCGGCTGCAAGCGTTTCGCCAGACCGGCAAGGCAATCCCGTGGAACGAGGCGCGCCAGTACCTGGCCGACCGCGCCGCGGGCAAGGATGCGCCGCGACCCCGGGCGCGCAAGATCGCGCGCTGATTCTGTGCTGGCCGCGTGGCGCAAGTTGCGTTCGCTGATCAGGCCCTGGCGGATGCCGAGCGCATCCTGCGCCATCTGGTCGAGCATCAAATCGCGGATGCAGGCGAGCGCGTCGCGGACATCTTCTCGGCAGTGGATGTGCTTGAACGGCACCCCTTGATCGGCCGGCCGGCGCCGCCTGAACTGCGCGAACTGGTGATCGGCACGGGTTCGCGCGGCTATGTGGCACTGTACCGCTACGAGGTGCTGGACGACCTGGTGCTGGTGCTGGCCATCAGGGCGCAGCGCGAGAAGGGGTTTACCGGGCCGCAGCGCTGAGGTGGCGCAGCAACTCCATCCCCAGCCGCTTGGCGGCCTTGGCATCGAAAGTCACGACGCGCGCCTTGCGCTGTGCGGCCAGGCTCACGATCAGGCAGTCGTGCAGGTGCTCTTCGGGGTTCGCGCATCGCGCCGGCCTACACTGATCCGTCTTCATCCAGCCCTCCCCGATGACCGCCCCCGCCACGCCGCCGACGATGAGTGCCGCCGAGTTCCCGCAGTGGGAGCTGCGCCAGACGCTGAAGCACGAGTTCGTGCGTGGCCAGGTCTTCGCCCTCACCGGCCCCGGCCCGGCGCAGGTGACGGTGACGCTGAACCTGGCGCTGGCCTTGCGCCAGCACCTGCGCGGCTCCATCTGCCGCATGCTCGTCAGCGACAAGATGCTGCGCGTCGAGGCCAGCGACGCCTTCCTCTACCCCGATGTCATGGTCACCTGCAGCGCCACCGACGCGGCCGAGCGGCTGCTCATGCGCGAGCCGCTGCTGCTGGTGGAGGTGCTGCCCGCGGTGGGCGCCGCGCGCCACGCCGGCGAGCGCTTCGCGCTGTGCCGCGACCTGCCCTCGCTGCGCGAATACCTGCTCCTGGACCCCGCCGCGCGGCGCTGGGAGCTGCAGCGCCGCGGCGACGACGGCGCGTGGACCTGCCATGGCTTCGAGCCGGCGCAGCCCTTGCAGTTGGCGTGCGTGGGTTTGCGGCTGGCCGGCGCCGCCTTGTGGGCCAACGTTCCGCGCTGAGGGTGCCCCCAGACCTGCCGCTTCGCGTCAGGCCTTCAGCCCCAGTCCGGCACGGCGCACTGCGCCGAGCGGCGGCGCAGCAGCGCGGGGAAGTCGCGCAGCGACTCGAGCATCACCTTGGAGTCCCCGGCGTGGCAGCTGAGGCAGGCGCCGACGGTGAGGATGCGCTGCTGCTCGGCCAGCGAGAAGGGCCGTGCGCCGGCCTGGGTCGAGAGCATGCCTTTGCGCTCGGCGAGGAAGCCCGTCCAGGCGTCCTCGGGCAGGCCGTCCTGGGGCAGGGCGGGGCGCGCGGGGACGAAGCGCCAGCGCCCGCTGCGCCCGCCCGGCGCCGCGGGGTCGCCATGTCCTGGCGCAGCGGCCTCGCCCTTCACGCGGCGAGGGAGCGTCACTTCGAACGTCAGCTTGCCGCTGCCGTAACCCAGCGCCAGCGGGTCGTTGTGGCACGACGTGCAGGCGCGCGCCTGGCGCTGCGTGGTGTGTGCCGAGATCGGCGCGAAGAGGCGGCGGAAGACCGTGTCGGGCGGCGCGCCGGCCTTCAGCTTGCGGTCCAGGGTCATGATCATGCCGGGGATGAAGGTGTCGACCACCTCGCCGCCGCGCTCGCCCAGGCCGGAGGCGAGGCGTATGCCCAGCGTCGGCGCGCCGGCGTCGAAGTCCACCGAGGACTCCATCCACTCGCCGGGCACGTATTTCTTCGTCAGGTGGTCGAAGCCTTCGCCCTTGGCATCGAACGCGGTGTGGCAGCTGTTGCACTGCGGCGCCCAGGCGGTGTGGCAGCTCGAGCAGCTCAGCCGCTCGTGCCCGGCGCCTTGCGTGCACACGGCGGCGGGCGCGTGCAGCGGCGCCACGCGGCCGTCGGCCTTGTGCCTGAGCGTGCCGCGGCCCTGGGCGTCGACGACGACGTTGAGCAGCGTGTCGCCGCTGCGCGTGCTGCCCAGGCGTTCGCCTGGCGCGAGGCTCCAGCCGCGCAGGGCGAGGATCTTCAGCGATTCGGGGTCGGCCGAGTTCAGCGCCTGCGCGCCGAGCTTCGCCGCGTGGCAGTCCTCGCAGCGCACGCGCAGCGACTGCGCCTTGTGCGCGTCGGCCCGGCCCGTGCCCATGACCTCGAGCGCGGTGTGGCAGTCGATGCAGTCCATGCCGCGCTCGTGGTGCACGTCGGCGGCCTTGCGCACGAAGAAGCGCCCGTCGTCGAGCTGGCGGTAGTGCGCGGCGCTGGCAGCGAGCTCGGCCGGCTTGGGGTCGTGGCGCAGTTCGTGCCAGCCCTCGTAACTGGTGGCGATGCGGCTGGAGCGGCTGTGGCAGCCGAAGCAGTGGCTGCCGTCGGCCTGCACCGTGAGCGCCGGGTGCACCTTGGGGATGCTGCCGCGCGCGCGCATCGCCGCGCGCTGGTCCGCCTCCTGGCCACCGTGTTCGATCAGCGCCTGCTCCGCCGCTGGGCTGTACTTCAGGTGGCAGGCGTTGCAGCCGCCGCCGCGCGACTCCTGCGTGATCGGCGTCCACTCGGTCTTCGGCTGGCCGAGGTGGCAGGCCACGCAGAGCTGGCGCAGGTGGCTGTCCGCGGCGCTGTGGCCCAGGTCGCGCACATGCGGCGGCTGGCCGGGCCTTGCGCCCTGGGCGGGGTCCTCGCCGAAGACACGCCGGTTGGTGGCGACGACGCCGGCGAAGGTGGCCATGATCGAGCGCTCCACGCGCGGCACGATGTCGGCGTGGCAGGCCGCGTTGCCGCAGGTGAGGGCGGCGTCGGCCAGGTTGCCCGGCACGCGCACCATGCCGGCGTGCGCGCGCGCCTTGTCCAGGGTGAAGGTGTCGCCCAGGTGGCATGAGGCGCAGCCGACGCTCTGCGGCTGGTGCGCGGGGCTGAAGCCGGTGAGGTCGGCATGGCAGGCCATGCAGCCCTCGGGCCGGCCGAGGATCACCGGCAGCTTGGCCGTGCGCGCGGCTATCGTCGTGCGCTCGAGCAACGGCCCGGCGCGCAGGTCGCCCGGCCCGGCGGGCCAGCCGGGCTGCAGGCTCCAGTTCTCGCCGCGCGCGAAGAGCACCACGGCACAGAGCACGAAGTACAGCGCCAGCGCGCCGAAGAGGCCGCGCCGCGCGCGCCGCGCCAGCGGTGGCGCCCAGCGCGCCGTCCACCACAGGCCGAGCAAGGCCAGCGCCGCCGCGCCCACCCAGAGCAGCGGCCAGGCGCTCCAGTGCAGCAGCTCCTGCAGGCCGAGGAAGTACCAGGGGCCCTTGACCACGGGGTGGTGCCCGTCGTGCAGGCCCGGCGAGACGAGCCCGGCGAGCACGCCCGTGGCCAGCGTCATGGCCACGCTGGCGCGCAGCCCGCCCCACAGACGGCGCGCGTGCTCGAAGATCACCAGCCAGACGATGAGCGTGGCCGTGGCGGCGTGCTGCAGGTAGACGACTTGCAGCGCGCTCTCGTCGGTGCCGAAGAGCAGGCCCGCCGCAGGCGTGCCCACCAGCGGCAGCTGCGCGAGCACGGATTCGAGGATGCGCCGCGCCTGCTGGGCGTCGCTGTCGCCGCGCAGCAGGAAGCCCGAGAGCATGAGGAACGCCAGCACCGGCAGGCTCAGCATGAGGCGCGTCCACGCGCCGCGCGACAGGCGCCGCGGCGTGGCCAGGCGCAGGTGGTCCCAGGCGTGCAGCAAGGTGAGCACGAGGAAGGCCTGCGCCGTCCAGTAGTGCAGGCTGCGCAGGTAGGCCGCGCCGGGGTTGGCGAGCAGCCACTCGGCGATGGAGCGCACCGGCTCGCGCGCATCGAAGGCCGGCAGCAGCAACACGCCACTCACCGCGCACAGCGCGAACGCCGCCAGGGCGGCGTCGCCCAGGCTCACGCCGGCGATGGCGAGCGGCTGGCGCGGCGCGGCGACGGGGTGCTCGGCCGGCGTCAAGCGTCCACCCTCTGGTTCGCGCTTGCGGACTCACGCGCAAGCCCGGCGCGGCGCAGGTCGTCGAGGGTGAGCAGCTTCACCTCAGGATCTGGCGCACGCTGCCACCGGTGCGGCGCGCTGGCGGCGATGCGGGCGCCGGGGCGCAAGGGGCCTGGGTAGCGTGGCGGCATGGTGGGGTCAGGCCGTGATGATGCCAAAGTCGCGGTGTCGCACTGCGAAAGCAGCGCAGGGCCGATTGCGGCCTTGCTGCGGTGGTCCGACAATGCAGGCATGGCAACGCCGCTGGCCCAACCCCTGCTCGACCATCGTGACCAGATCGCACGGCTGTGCGAGGAACATGGCGTGCTACGTCTGGACGTGTTCGGATCGGCCGCCGATGGTCATTTCGATCCGCAGCGCAGCGACTACGACTTCATCGCGCGGTTTTCCCCGGACGTGCAGGATTCGATCGCACAGCACTTCTTCGCCTTTGGTGCGGCGCTGGAGCGGCTGCTTGGGCGGCACGTCGACTTGATGACCGATCAGCCCATCACCAATCCCTACCTGCGCCGCGCGGTCCAGGCGAGTCGGCGTGAGTTCTATGTCCGAGCGGCTGCCCAAGCACCTGCATGACGCGCTGCAGGCGGTGCGCCTGGCGCTGAGGTTCATGGAAAGCCGTTCGCTGGGCGAGTATGGCGACGATGCGCTGGTGCGTTCGGCGGTGGAACGGCAGGTGGAGATCGTGGGCGAGGCGTGTCGCCGTGCGCTGGATGACGAGCCTGTCCTGCGCGAGCGACTCCCGGAGAGCGCGTTGGCCATTGCCATGCGCAATCGCATCGCCCACGGTTACGACAGCGTCGACAGTGCCGTGGTCTTCAACACCGTGACGGCCAGCTTTCCGGCCTTGGCGGCGAAGCTCGAGCGCGAATTGCTGCGGTTCCCGGCAGCCTGAATGCGACGGCAGGCGACTCACGTCGCCCGCCATCGGTCGGACTCGAGCTCGGTTCGCTCGGGGACTTACAGCCCGGCCGCGGCGCGCAGCGCCTGGGCGCGGTCGGTGCGCTCCCAGCTGA
>DYOR01000153.1 GCA_020720385.1 Rubrivivax sp. | reverse complement strand
GGGGGCGGGCCGGTTCGGGTCGGCCCTGGGGGCGCTCAGACAGCGTCAACGCCGACGAGAAGCGCCGCCAGCACGTGGCGTCCTTCGCTGGCCAGCACGTTGTAGGTGCGGCACGCGGCCGCCGTGTCCATGGTCTCGACGCCGATGCGCAGCTCGATCAGCGCGCGCAGCAGCGCGGGCTGCGGGAAGCGCAGCCGCGCACCGCTGCCAAAGACCACCACCTCGGGCCGCAGGGCCGCGATGGGCTCGAAGTGCGCTGCGCGCAATTCGGCCGGCGTGGCCACGCCCCAGGGTTGCACCGGGCCGTTCCACGGCACCAGCAAGCTGTGGTCGTAGGCCACGCCGCCGACCCAGATGCGCCCGGGCTCCAGGCGCGTGATGACCGGGCCGGACAAGGGTGCATCGGGCTGGAACTTCATGCGTGGATAATTCTATGTTCCCTGCGCCGGAGGCCCTGCCTTGAGACCGATCGTCAAGTCCGCCAAGCTCGCCCACGTCGGCTACGACATCCGCGGTCCCGTGCTCGACAAGGCGCGGCAGATGGAGGACGAGGGGCACAAGATCATCAAGCTGAACATCGGCAACGTGGCCGCGTTCGGGCTCCTGCCGCCCGACGAGATCGTGCAGGACATGATCCGCAACCTGCCCGACGCCGCCGGCTACACCGACAGCAAGGGCCTCTTCGCTCCGCGCAAGGCGGTGGTGCACTACACCCAGGAAAAGCACGTCGCCGGCGTGAGCGTGGACGATGTCTACCTGGGCAACGGCGCCTCCGAGCTCATCGCCATGAGCATGAACGCGCTGCTCGACGCCGGCGACGAGGTGCTCATCCCTTCGCCCGACTACCCGCTGCACACGGCCGTGGTGTCGCTCTCCGGCGGCACGCCGGTGCACTACCGCTGCGACGAGGGCTCGGAGTGGCTGCCCGACCTGGACGACATGCGCGCCAAGGTCACGCCCGCCACCCGCGCCATCGTCGTCATCAACCCGAACAACCCCACGGGCGCCCTGTACCCGCTGGACCTGCTGCAGGCCATCGTCGAGATCGCGCGCCAGCACCAGCTCATCGTCTTCGCCGACGAGATCTACGACAAGACCGTCTACGACGGCCACGTGCACACGAGCATCGCCGCGCTCGCCGACGACGTGCTCTTCGTCACCTTCAACGGCCTGAGCAAGAACTACCGCTCCTGCGGCTACCGCGCCGGCTGGATGGTGGTCTCGGGCGACAAGCGCCACGCCGGCGACTACATCGAGGGGCTGAACATGCTCGCCTCGATGCGCCTGTGCGCCAACACGCCGGGGCAGTTGGCGATCCAGACCGCCCTGGGCGGCTACCAGAGCATCAAGGACCTGGTGGCGCCGGGCGGGCGCCTGTGCCGCCAGCGCGACCTGGCCTACGAGCTGCTGTCGGAGATCCCGGGCGTGTCGGTGGTCAAGCCCAAGGCCGCGCTGTACATGTTCCCGCGCCTGGACCCGAAGATGTACCCCATTGCCGACGACCAGCAGTTTGCCTACGAGCTGCTGGCCGAGGAGAAAGTGCTCATCGTCCAGGGCACGGGCTTCAACTGGCCCGATCCGGACCACTTCCGCATCGTCTTCCTGCCCAACTCCGACGACCTCACCGAGGCCATCGTGCGCATCGAGCGATTCCTCTCCCACTACCGCAAGCGGCACTTCGCATGAACCCCCAAGCTCGCTTTCGCTCGCGGCCCCCCAGGGCGGCGCTGATCCTCCTCGAGGCGGCTCGTCGGAGGATCGCATGAACCCCATCCAGGTCGGCCTGCTCGGCATCGGCACCGTCGGCAGCGGCACCTTCCGCGTGTTGCAGCGCAACCAGGAAGAGATCCGCCGCCGCGCCGGCCGCGGCATCGCCATCACCATGGTGGCCGACCTGGACGTCGATCGGGCGCGCGCCGTCGTCGGTGACCAGGCGCGGGTGGTGGCCGATGCGCGCCAGGTCATCGCCGACCCGGCCATCGACATCGTCGTCGAGCTCATCGGCGGCTGCGGCATCGCGCGCACGCTGGTGCTCGAAGCCATTGCCGCGGGCAAGCACGTGGTCACCGCGAACAAGGCGCTGGTGGCGGTGCACGGCAGCGAGATCTTCGCCGCCGCGCGCGCCAAGGGCGTGATGGTCGCCTTCGAGGCCGCCGTGGCCGGTGGCATCCCCATCATCAAGGCCCTGCGCGAGGGGCTCACCGCGAATCGCATCGAGTGGGTCGCCGGCATCATCAACGGCACGACGAACTTCATCCTCTCGCAGATGCGCTCCAAGGGGCTGGACTTCGCCACCGCGCTGGCGCAGGCGCAGCAACTCGGCTACGCCGAGGCCGACCCCACCTTCGACATCGAAGGCGTCGACGCGGCGCACAAGGCGACGATCATGAGCGCCATCGCCTTCGGCGTGCCGGTGCAGTTCGACAAGGCTTATGTCGAAGGCATCAGCGCCCTGCAGCCGGCCGACATCCGCTACGCCGAGCAGCTCGGCTACCGCATCAAGCTGCTGGGCATCACCAAGCGGCGCACGGGAGCGTCAGCGACCCCTGGTGGGGTCGACGGCATCGAACTGCGCGTGCACCCCACGCTGATCCCGGCCACGAGGCTCATCGCCAACGTCGAAGGTGCGATGAACGCCGTGGTGGTGCAGGGCGACGCGGTGGGCCCGACGCTCTACTACGGCAAGGGCGCAGGCAGCGAACCCACCGCCAGCGCCGTCATCGCCGACCTGGTGGACATCACGCGCCTGCACACCGCCGACCCCGACCACCGCGTGCCGCACCTCGCCTTCCAGCCCGGGGCGATGCAGGACACGCCGATCCTGCCCATCGCCGAGGTGGTGACGGCCTTCTACCTGCGCCTGGTGGTGGCCGACAAGGCCGGCGTGCTGGCGCGCATCACCGGCATCCTGGCCGACAACGACATCTCCATCGACGCCGTGCTGCAGCGCGAGAGCGCCGAAGGCGAGGGGCAGACCGACCTCATCATCCTCACCCACGACACCGTGGAAGGACGCATGCGCGCCGCGCTGGCGCAGATGCAGGCCCTGCCCACGGTGCTCGCGCCCATCGTGCGCATCCGCAAGGAAGAGCTGAATTGAAGTACGTGAGCACCCGTGGCGACGCCACGCCGCGCGGCTTCTCCGACATCCTGCTCGAGGGCCTGGCGAGCGACGGCGGGCTGTACCTGCCGGCGAGCTACCCGCGCGTCGGTGCGGCCACGCTGCAGCGCTGGCGCGGCCTGGGCTACGCCGAGCTGGCCTTCGAGATCCTCTCGCTCTTCATCGACGACATCCCGCCCGCCGACCTGAAGCGTTTGTGCGACGCGACCTACACCGCCGCGATCTTCGGCACGCCCGAGATCACGCCGCTCGAGCGCCTCGACGAGGGGCTGTACCTGCAGGCCCTGTCGGGTGGCCCCACGCTGGCCTTCAAGGACATGGCCATGCAGTTGCTGGGCAACCTCTTCGAGTACGAACTCGGCCGGCGTGGCGCGGAGCTCAACATCCTCGGCGCCACCAGCGGCGACACCGGCAGCGCGGCCGAGTACGCCATGCGCGGCAAGAAGGGCGTGCGCGTGTTCATGCTCAGCCCGCACGGGCGCATGAGCCCGTTCCAGCAGGCGCAGATGTTCAGCCTGCAGGATGCGAACATCCACAACATCGCCATCGAAGGCGTGTTCGACGACTGCCAGGACATCGTCAAGGCCGTGAGCAACGACCTCGACTTCAAGCGCCGCTACCGCATCGGGACCGTCAACAGCATCAACTGGGCCCGCCTGCTGGCGCAGGTGGTGTACTACTTTGCCGGCTACTTTCAGGCGACGTCACAGGCCCCCAACCTCGCCTGCGCCTCGGTACCCCCCGAGGGGGCTGCGCCGCCTTGGGGCGGCCCGGCGGCGGCGCGCAACGCCGCACTTCCGGAGGTCAGCTTCGCCGTGCCCAGCGGCAACTTCGGCAACATCTGCGCCGGCCACGTGGCGCGCTCGATGGGCCTGCCGATCCACCGGCTGGTGCTGGCGACCAACGAGAACGACGTGCTCGACGAGTTCTTCCGCACCGGCACCTACCGCGTGCGCGGCAGCGCCGAGACGCACGAGACCTCGAGCCCATCGATGGACATCAGCAAGGCGAGCAACTTCGAGCGCTTCGTCTTCGACCTGCTCGGCCGCGACGGCGCGCGCACACGCGAGCTCTTTGGCGCCGCGCTGGCGCGCGATGGCGGCTTCACGCTCACGCCGGCGGAGTTCGCGCGGGCCGCGGGCTTCGGCTTCGTCAGTGGCCGCAGCACGCATGCCGACCGCCTGGCGACGATCCGCGACACCTACGCGCGCTGCGGCGTGATGATCGACACGCACACCGCCGACGGCCTCAAGGTGGCGCGGGAGCACCTCGACGCGGGCGTGCCCATGATCGTGCTCGAGACGGCCTTGCCGGCCAAGTTCGCGGCCACCATCCGCGAGGCGCTGGGGCGCGACCCCGAACCCCCCGCGGCGCTGCGCGGCATCGAGGCGCTGCCCAAGCGCTTCACCGTCATGGCCCCCGAGCTGCGGGCCGTGCAGCGCTACATCGAAACGCACTGCGCGCCATGAACGACCGGCGCCCCATGCTCAGCCTGGACGAGGCGCTGGCCCGGCTGCAGGCCGGCGCCGCGGCGCAGGCCATAGCCGAGAGCGAATCCGTTTCCACCTTCGACGCGCTCGGCCGCGTGCTTGCGGCGGACGTGTGCTCGGCCATCGCCGTGCCCCCGGCCGACAACACCTCGATGGACGGCTACGCGCTGCGCGCGGCCGACCTCGCTGCGCCCGGCGCCATGCTGCCCGTGTCGCAGCGCATCCCTGCCGGGCATGTCGGCCAGCCTCTCCTGGCAGGCACGGCGGCGCGCATCTTCACCGGGGGCCAGGTGCCGCCGGGGGCCGACGCGGTGGTGCTGCAGGAACACTGCGTGCCCGTCGCCGGGGAGGGCCTGGGCGCGGTGCGCGTGGACCGCGTGCCCGCGCCGGGGCAGTGGATCCGCCGCCGCGGCGAGGACGTGACCCAGGGCGCCGTGGTGCTCGTGCGCGGCCAGCGTCTCACACCCCAGGCGCTCGGCCTGGCGGCCTCGGTGGGCGCGGGCACGTTGAGCGTGCGGCGCCGCCCGCGCGTGGCGCTGTTTTCCAGCGGCGACGAGCTCGTCATGCCCGGCGAGCCACTGCGCCCCGGGGCGATCTACAACTCCAACCGCTTCATGCTGCGCGGCCTGCTGCTGGCGGCGGGCTGCGAAGTCAGCGACCTGGGCATCGTGCCCGACCGCCTGGACGCCACGCGCGCGGCGCTGCGCCAGGCCGCGCTGGCGCACGACCTCATCGTCACCAGCGGCGGCGTCTCCTCCGGCGAGGAAGACCACCTCAAGCCCGCCGCCCGGGCCGAAGGCCAGGTCGAGGACTGGCAGATCGCCATGAAGCCGGGCAAGCCGCTGGCCTTCGGGCGCATCCGCCGCGCCCATGGTGACGGCAAAGGCGCCGGGCCGGGCGACGCCCTGTTCATCGGGCTGCCGGGCAATCCGGTGTCCTCGTTCGTCACCTGCCTGCTCGCGGTGAGCACGGTGCTGCGCGCGCTGCAGGGCATGGCCGCCGGCCTGCCCCAGGCCGTGCCGCTGCGCGCCGCTTTCGACTGGCCGCGGCCCGATCGGCGGCGCGAGTTCCTGCGCGTGCGGCTGAACGACCAGGGTGCGCTGGAGTTGTTCCCGAGCCAGAGCTCGGGCGTGCTGACCTCGGCGGTGTGGGCCGACGGCCTGGTGGACAACCCGCCCGGCCAGGCCATCGCACGCGGTGACACGGTGCGCTACCTGCCTCTGGCGGCGCTGATTTCGCGCTAGGC
>DYOR01000152.1 GCA_020720385.1 Rubrivivax sp. | reverse complement strand
GCGTTCCCGGCATGTCCGCCATCCATGGCGGCCACGAGCAGGGCGATGGTGCCGCGCTCGGCGTTGCCGTCGGTGACCGAACCCAGGTCCCCCAGGCGTACCCGGCGCCCGTTGGCCAGCGGGATGTCCAGGTCGGCGATGCCGGCTACGCTGTCCACCGCCCCCAGGCTGCGCACCGACTGCACCGCCCCGCCGATGTCCCCGCGCCCACCGGAGGCGTCCTGCTGGACGCGCTTGAGCTGGGCGGAGATGTCCCCGGCGGTCACCCCCAGGGCCTGCATGCGGGCCGGGTCCAGGTCGATCTGCACCTCGCGGTCCACGCCCCCCACCCGCGCCACCTTGCCCACCCCGGGCACCGCCAGGATGGCCTTGGCAACCTCGTTGTCCACGAACCAGGACAGGGCCTTGTTCATGTGTGATCCACTCCGGCACGACGCCGGGTCAACTCTCCCCCCTCGCCCCTACTGGGGAGAGGGGGGCCGGGGGGGGGTGAGGGTGCTCCCTGGGCCGGAAAGAAAATTCAGCCGCAAATGAACGCAAATGAACGCAAATGGGGAAATGGATTCAGGATTCGGGTAGGCCCCCGGGGCGTACCATTGGGCGTCCAGACGGGTCGTGCGGCCGGGGACCTTGTCCGTCAGCCCCCAGGGCGTCGCGGTTGGGTGTGATCTGTGACGGCTACACCTCCTGCCAGGCGAAGATGCCGCCGCCGGCCTCGGCCACCAGGGGCCAGTCGGCCGGCACTGGGGTGGTCAGGGTGACGGTCAGGGCCGGGCGCGGGGCCGGGGCAGGCCCCTCGGCGGCGGTGGCCGACTGGCCGAGGGCCAGTACCGCCAGCAGGGCCGGGGCCCAGGGTCGCGGAATCCTCATCGGGGTCCTCCTTCATCGATCCAGTAACGGGCCGCCGGGCCTGTCTCGCCCAGGCCCACGGCCCGGGAGATCAGGTCGGCCAGGGTGCGGGCCAGCAGGGCCACCCGCTCCGGGGTATAGCCCCCCTCCCAACCCATCTGGCGCCACAGGATGGGGCGGGCGAAGACCAGATTGAGGATCTGCCCGTGCACCAGATTGGCGGTCAGGCGGGCGGTGGTGGAGGTGGCAGCGACGCCCTGGGCGGCGGCGGTCAGGCGGGTCAACAGGGCCAGCAGGGGCTCGGCGCGGCGGCGGTAGAGCAGCTCGAACAGCTCCCCGGGCAGGGCCAGTTCCCGGGCCAGCAGGACGCCGAACCATTGGGCATGCTCATAGGCGGCAATGCGCCCCACCAGTCCCGAGGCCAGGACCTCCACCGCCGCCGCCAGCAGGGCGCGGTCGTCCCCGGCCCGGGCCAGCAGGGTGCTGAGGTTGGCCGTCTGCTCGTTAAAGCGGGCTTGGTCCTCTTCCAGCACGGTCTCGAAGATGGTGCGGTAGAGCCCCTGCTTGCCGCCGAAGTGGTAGTTGACCGCGGCCACGTTGACCCCGGCGGCGGCGCTGATGTCGCGCACCGACACCCCCTTGAAGCCGTGCTCGGCGAACAGCCGCAGCGAGGTCTCGAGTATGCGCTGGCGGGTCTCGCCGGGGCGGGGATCGGAGGGGCGCAGGGTAACGGGCATGGGACTGTGCCGGTGAGAGTGGGCGTACAGCTTAACCGTTCGCTTTACTTACTCAAACATTTGTTTAAATCGTCCCGTGCCCAAGCTTAGATGTCTGGCCCCGACCCGATTGGCCTGGGCGGACCCAGACCCATCGATCCACGTCATCGCAATCAGTCATCGACTCCATCCTCGGCCAGCAGGTCGTCCATGTCGTCTCCGACGCCATAGCCGACGTTGTGGCTAACATCGCGCACCGCGTCCAGGCGGGCGACCAGATCGGCCCGGGGGTCTTCGGGCAGGGTGGCTGCGACCTTCAGGGCCTGAGCAAACATGCGCACCAGGGCATGGAGGTATGCCTCGTCGTCCATGCCATATTCGCTGCTGAACCCGGCCGCCCGCTCGCAGTAGAACACCATCAGCTCGGCCAGCCCCTCTGGCCTCCCGATGGCCATCTTGTAGTCCGAGGTCGCCTTCTTGGCCTTCGCAACGGAGGTATCCTGATGCTTGAGCACGTCCGGCGAGATCCAGCGGTCGATGGTCGCCTTGTAGGGCTTGAGCAGGTCGTCACCCAAGCCGAAGCGGGCGTGCAGGAATGCTTGGTTATCCTTGCTGGCCGCGTACAGGTCCTGGACCAGCCCCAACAGGCCAGCGCGGTCCAGGTCGGCGAGCTTGGCCTTCAGGTCGCTCCAGGTTGGGGTAGTCTTCTTCGCTGGCATCATTTCAACTCTTCATCGATCCATTCCCAGCGCCGTTCCTTGATCATCACAAACCGGCAGCGTCCCCCAGACAGGTTTGCCCAGAGCCCGCCGATCAGACGGTCATCCTTGGCGTCATTCCAGCGGTCCGCGCCCTTGTACTCCACCGCCAGCACTGGGCCTGGCTGGTCTTCTTTGCCAGACAATTGGCAGAGAAAGTCCGGGTAGAAGCGGCCATCGGCCTTCTGCAAAGAGAAGGAGCTGCCCTCGCGCCGAACCAGATTGCGCACCCAGAAATCCATCCGCCCTTTTTGCGCCTGAATGTCCAGCCAACAAGCGCACTCAAATTCCTCCTTGCTGTCGAAGTCGCCCAGGCGCCCGTAGAAGTGCTTACGGAAGTCGAATACGCCAAAGCGCTGGTCATAATCCCGGCTGGGGGCATAGGCCTGAGGGTGGAACTCGAAGACATGTTGATCGGTGACCGCGACCCGCAAGCCGGCATCGTCGGTGAACAGGGCCTGCTGGAAGGCATGGGACACGGCCTGTCTGCGCAGCTCACGGATGCGCGCCTCGACGAGATTGCGGATCACGAACTTGCTCAGGTTGACCCGAGCCAAGGTGAAGCCTTCCTGCGCCAGCAGTCGGGTCAGCCAAGCCGCGACGAAGGCCTGCTTACTGGCGTGGGTCAAAGACGGCTCGGGGAGGTTGCGGCACAACCAGGTCGCAAGGCGCAACTCGTCCCAATGCTCCGGCCGATAGACCAGACCGAGGTCGCGCTGCAATTCCGGAAGGAAACGAGTGGTGACCTTACCGCTCCCATCCACGTCGATCTCGCCGCCCTCGGATACCTTCAGCGCCGAATCGAGGGCCGCCAGGTCATCGCGGGTGGGGGCCGCATCATAGAGTGAAAGGTCCCACGGGTACTCCAATACCTCGGGGTCATCGAAGAGTTGCAGCTCGCCCTGGACCCGCAGGGCCAATTGCGGCACCGAAAAGCGCACCCCCGATTCCGCCGGCGTCTGGAAGTACTCGAGGGCCGTCGTCCGGCTCTCCTCCGCCGCCCTCGCGATGGCCGCTACCGCGGTTTCGGAGCTGACCGTTGCCTTGAGGACCTCACCTTCGTCGTTCGTGAGTGGTGCACTGATGGTGAGGGTATTGAGCTTGCCGTCCCAGCTCAGCTTGTCACGCACCGACTTGGGCACGCCCTTCAGGTTCGGCCTTTCCGGCAGGGCAATCACCACAGGCCGGGCAACGACTCGCCCCGGGTGGCCCTCCAAGTCCAGCCGGCCTTGGTCCACCCTGGCGGCGGCGACAAACTCTGCGACCTCGTGGCGCTCAAAGCCCGCCCCGGCTACCAGCCGGTCGCGCAGGGCCCCCGCGGTCTCGGCGAAATTGCGCGACACCACGAAGGCATAGGATTGGTTCAACGCCCTGGCCTGCCGGTGGCTCGCGTTGGGCTGGCGCAACACCCGCCCGAGCAATTGCTCCACCGCCGTGGCGGACGACAGCGAGGCCATGCTGACCAGGATGTAGGCAAAGGGGCAGTCCCAGCCTTCTGCCAATGCTTTCTGGGTAATGACAAACTTCACCGGACAGGCCGGATCAGCAATCCCGAGTTTGTAGTCGGCGTCGACCTGCTCCAGCCCCCGTTCTTCCCCGGTGGCGACCAGGATCTCGTTGGGCGGAATGCCGTGATTCGCGATGAGTTCCTGGCGAACCCGATCGAAATCCAGGGTGTCCACCTCGGCCCGGCGCGGCTCGGACTGAATCAGCACCAGCGGTCGCAGGTAAGGTGCACCCGACCGCCGCTCTTGCTCCGCCAGCTTGTGCAGTGCCTCGCGCCTTCCGATGGCGTCGGCCAGGCAATGTTGCCAATTGGGCTCGGTCTCCAGCACCACCGGCAGCTTGATCATCTCCTCTGCCTTCAGCTCGGCGGCCGACACGCTATGCAGTACGTTGCTGGGGGTGCGTACCAGGTCGGGCGTCGCGGTCAGCTCCATGACACCGCTGGGCCTGAAGCGGGCCAGCATATCGAAGGCCAGCTCCGTGCGGCTGTTGTGGGCCTCATCGACGATCACGAAGGGCCGACGCAGGCGCAGCACATTGGCCAGGGAATAGGGCCAGGTGCACTCCGTACCCTCGCCATCGCTGAGCAATTCATCCCGCTGGGCAGGCGAGAGGTTGTCGAAATGGGGCATCAAGGTACCGTTCGACTGGTACACCTTGCGACATTCCTCGTCCTCCACCTGAAAGGCCTGCCGCGTCGCCACGATGACGGTGGTGGAGGTGTCCAGGGTGGCCCGGGTCACGCCCTTGGCCTCGTCTAAGTCCGTGACGCTGACGGGGCCCGCCTCGCGCAAGGCGGCGTAATAGGGGTGGGTGCGATCCTTCAGGGCCTTGAGCGTCTGCTCCCGGATGGGCTTGCTCGGTACCAGCCAGAGAATCACGCTGTGCTCACAGCGCAGGAGCTGGGTATTGACCAGCGCGACGCACTTCGCGGCTAGCCAGGTCTTTCCACCGCCCGTGGGCACTCGCAGGCAGAAGTACGGCATGTCCGGCGGGAAGCCCGACAGGGGGTTATAGGGGTTGCCTCGTCCCCACAGCCGTTCGGTAGTCGCGGTAAAGGCCGTCGCGGGGGAGGGCCGCTCATAACAGGCCCGGAAATAGGCATCGACGCTGGCGAGGACCTGTTGTTGGTAGACCTTGGCGTTGAATCCAGTCATGGGTTCTTACCATCGGGATCCTGTGCTTCGGTGACGCTGGCCGGGGCCCCCGGCAAGATGCGCTCGATGGCCCCGTTGCGCGTGACAATCAGCGCGGTGCCGGTGCGTGCCGCCAGTTCGCGCGCCCGGCGCGCGGCACGCTCCAAGGCAATGATGGACAGGCGCAGATCCGCATCCCGCGCCTCTTCGATAGACCTCGTGTTCATGGCTCCTCGCTCTATTTCAGCAACCCCGGCTCGTTGGGGAGAAATTCCTGGGCTATGTCTGCACTAGGTGGCGGCTCGACCGGGAGGCCGACCGTGGGAGCGCCGCCTCGGCGCGACCCGGCGAAGCCGGGCGAGCCCGGCGGCTGGCCCATGGTCCCGTCGCGGCGAGGCGCCGCTCCCACGGGAATGCTCGCCACTTCAAGGACTTGGCCATTCCCAATAGCTAAAGCAGACAGAGCCAACTCCCGTGCAAAGGCGGTCTTGCCCGCCCCGTTGGGTACGGCGATGACGATGACCTTGCGCCTTGCGGACACGCTTAGACCTCCAGTGCATAGGGCGTCTGCTTGAAGACGATGCCCTCCCGGGCGGTGCGCGTGCCCATGCGGTTGGCGGCGGCGTAGATCGCCTTGGGCCCGGCGAACCTCGGCAACAGGTCGAATACCGGCCCGGTTAGCACATTGCCGCCGCCGATGGACCTGTCCTTGAGGATGCCGTTGTACAGCAGATAGATGGCCCGGCCCTCGTGGACCCCCAACAGCGGCGAGTCCGCCTGGCCGTTGTAACCGGTGCCGGTCTCGGCAAACCAGACGAACTCGGCGAGCTGGGCGAAGGTCACGTCGCCGCGGATCTGACCCTGGGCATCGAACAGCGGCTCGGCGGAAAGGCGGCAGAATTGGAAGCCGCCGCCCAGGCC
>DYOR01000151.1 GCA_020720385.1 Rubrivivax sp. | reverse complement strand
CGTCACTTGTCGTCTCATGGGTTCTTCTCCTGTCCAGCCCGCAGTCTAAGCAGTTCTGAGCGCCCCCAGGACCGGGCTGCGCCCAGCCCGCCCCCTGAGGGGGTCACGCAAAGTGGCCAAGCAACATTTGCTTGAGGGCGCCGGGTCGCTTCAGGCGCCTGACAGCTCGCGGTGCAGCCAGGCCCGCGCCAGCGCCCAGTCGCGCTTCACGGTGGCCAGGCTCAGGCCCATGGCCTCGGCCACCTCGGTCAGTTCCAGGCCGCCGAAGAAGCGCAGTTCCACCACCTTGGCGGCGCGCGCGTCGGCGGCTTCCAGTGCCAGCAGCGCCTCGTGCACGGCCACCAGGTCGCGGTCGGGCGGGGTGCCCAGCTCGGCCAGGCCGGAGAGCGTCACCGGCACCAGCTCGGCGTCGCGCTTGGCCGCGCGGCGCGCCATCTCGTGGTTGACGAGGATGCGCCGCATCATCGTGCTGGCCACGGCCAGGAAGTGGCTGCGGTTCTGCCAGCGCGTGCGCGTCTGTTCGGCCAGGCGGAACCAGGCTTCGTGCGACAGCGCGGTGGGCGTCAGCGTGTGGCCCGCGTTTTCGCGCCGCAGGTGGCTGCGCGCCATGCGACGCAGTTCGTCGTAGAGCAGTTCGAAGAGTTGCGCGACCACCGCGGGGTCGCCGCCGGGGGCCTGGGCCAGCCAGGCGGTGAGTTCGGCAGGGGTGGGCGGCGGCGGGGCTTGGAGGGTCATGCGCGGTGGGGTGGCGGCAGCGCGCCAGGCGGGCGCCGTGAATTCTTGCCGACGGGCACTGACACGTGACCGGGGCCAGTGCGGCGTAAGCGTGCGATGGCGCCGGATTTGGCCCGGTGCCTGCCCTCTGCGACCCCCCCAACCGAGGAACGACCCATGCCCGCCACTCCACGTACCCGCCGGCCCCGGCTGCCCCTGACCCTGCTCATGTCCGCCTTGGCGCTGGCCGCCTGCGGCGGCAGCGACCCCGACCCGGCCGCCGACCCGGCGGCGCAGGCACCGACGCCGGCGGCACCCGCACCCGCACCCGCTCCGGCTCCGGCTCCGGCTCCGGCTCCGGCTCCGGCTCCGGCTCCGGCTCCTGACCCTGCCCCCGTACCCGCGCCCGGTGGTTGGGGCAGCGCCACCGTGCGCAGTGCGGCGCTGTCGGCAGACCGCGTCATCGAGCCCAACCTGCTGCCGACCTTCAAGTGGGAGAACACCAGCTTCGGCCCGGGCCGCAACCTGTCCATGGCGCGCAGCGCCAACCCGCTGCAGGGCAACGCAGGCCAGGACATCGTCGGCGTGCGCTTCGTCGCCGCCACCGGACAGGTGCTCTCGGTCAGCGTGGCCCTGGTTCCCGACCCCACGCAGCCCGTGGGTACCGCGAACTACGTGCTCAGCTGCAGCAGCTGCACGGGCGTGACGGTCGACCTGGCCGCAGGCACCGTCAGCTTCGTGGACACGCCGCTGACGCCCACCGTGCTCAGCGGCACGCAGCAAAGCGCCACGCTCAGCGGCACCTACCGCCTGCCCGACTGGCGCCCGCGCACCGGCACCACCGTCAGCAGCGCGACGCTGGCCGCCTGCGTGCTGGCCAGCAACGCCACCGCCGCCACCATCGGCGACATCGGCTGCCTCGACGGCACCTACGTGGGCACCGGCACCGAGGGCCAGGCCTGCACGGTGCAGATCGACACCACCGCGCAGACCTTCCGTTTCGACGACGGCGTGAAGAACAACAGCTTCGGCTTCAGCAGCGGCGGCGGCTACACCAACCTGTCCACCTTCCACAGCGCCTTCACCCAGTCGGCCACGCTCAGCCGGCCGGGTGTGCCGCTGGAGACCATCTCGATGCAGGCCTCGCCGGTGGCCGCGGCGCCGGACTTCATCGTTGTCGACCTGCTGAACATGCAGGCCGAAGGTGGCACGTTGAACGCGGTGTACAGCCGCTCGTGCCGGATCGAGTTCGACCGGCGCGTGCCCTGACCGGTGAACGCGGCGGCCGGCGGGCGGTGCGGCTTCTAAGATCGCGGCCATGACGTCCCCGCCCTCCAGCGGCGCCCCCTGGGCGCGAGTGCGCGAGCTCTTCGACGCCGCGCTGCCGCTGCCTGCCGCCGATCGCGAGGCGCTGCTCACCGACCCGGCGCTGGATGCCGCGCTCGTGGCCGAACTGCGTTCGCTGCTGGCGCATGCCGGCCAGGTGGCGCAGGCCGACGCGGCTGGCGCCGCCTTTCTTGACCAGCCTGCCGCTCCCTTGCTGGCCGACGCCATGTCCCAGGCCGCCAGCGACGCCGGCCTGACCTTGGGCCCCTGGCGGCTGGTGTCGCCGCTGGGCGCGGGCGGCATGGGCGAGGTGTGGCGCGCCGAACGTGCCGACGGTCGCTATGAAGGGGCGGCCGCGGTCAAGCTGCTCAAGCGCGGCATGGACAGCGCGGCGGTGCTGGCCCGCTTCGCGCTGGAGCAGCAGTCGCTGGCGCGGCTGAACCACCCGCACATCGCGCGTCTGCTTGACGCCGGCCTCAGCGCCGACGGCCGCCCCTACTTCGTCATGGAACTGGTGGACGGCCAGCCCATCGACCGCGCCTGCGAGGGCCTGCCGGTCGAAGCGCGCCTGCAGCTCTTCCTGCAACTGGCCGACGCCGTGGCGCACGCGCACCGCAACCTGCTCGTGCACCGCGACCTCAAGCCCGGCAACGTGCTGGTGGACGGCCAGGGCCAGGTCAAGCTGCTCGACTTCGGCATCGCCAAGGCCCTGGACCCCCTGGACCACCCGCTGGAAGGCGCCGACCCAGGCCACACCGCCGCGGGTGAACGTCCCTTCACCCCGCATTACGCCAGCCCCGAGCAGGTGCGCGGCGAACCCGTCAGCACCGCCACCGACCTCTACAGCCTGGGCGTGCTGCTCTACGTGATGCTCACCGGCCAGCGCCCTTATGGCCGCGCCGCCACCAGCGCGCTGGACGCCGCGCGCGCCGTGCTCGAGGAAGAACCGACGCGCCCCAGCAGCGTGGCCACGCCGGCGCCGGGCTGGGAGGCCACGCGGCGCCGCTTGCAGGGCGACCTCGACAACATCCTGCTCAAGGCGCTGGAAAAGCCATTGGAGCGGCGCTACGCCAGCGTCGACGCGCTGGCCGCCGACATCCGCGCCTTCCTCGGCGGCTACCCGGTGGGCGCGCGGCCGGCGGGGGCGGCCTACCTGCTGCGCAAGTTCATTGCGCGCAACCGCTGGGCCGTGGCCGCCGGCAGCCTGGGCGGGATCGGGTTGGCCACGGGCCTGACCGCGGCGTTCATGAGCGCGCGCGAGGCCGCGGCGCTGGGCGTGATCGGCCTGGCCAGCGGGCTGGGCGTGGCGCTGCTCAAGGCGCGCGAGGCGGCGCTGGCACGTGACGCCGCGGCGGCTGCGCGCGACGAGGCGCAGCGGCGGCTGGGCGAGATCAAGCGCATCACCACCGACCTGGTGTTCCGCCACGGCGATGCGGTGAATCTGCTGCCGGGTGGTGCCGCGACGCAGGAGATGCTGCTGCGCGAGACCGTGGCCTCGCTGGAGCCTGCGCTGGCCGCGGCACCCGACGATGCCGAACTGCAGGCGATGATGGCCTCGGCACTGGCACGTCTGGCCGAGATCCAGGGCAACACCGTGACCGCTGCGCCCGAGCGCGCGGACGAGGCGCGCGCCACCGTCGCGCGGGCCCTGGCGCTGGGCGAGCGCGCCTGGGCCGAGCGCTGCGCTGACTGGCGCTTCGCGCAATGGCACGCGCGCGCCCGCACCGTGCAGGCGCAGACGCTGCGCGATCGGCGCCGGCTGGACGAAGCGGTGGCGGTGCTGCGGCGCGCCACCGCCGAGGCCGAGCAGTCGCTGGCGCTGCAGACGGCGCCGCTGGGCCGGGCCTACATGAGCTCGGCGCTGGCCAACCTGTACCTGCTGCTTGGCCAGGTCCACGACCACCTCAACCTGCCCAGCCTGAACCAGCCGGAAGCGGCGCTGGCGGCGCTGACGCGCGCCGAGGCGCACTATCGCGCCATGCTGGACCAGCCGGCGCAGTTGCAGGCGCTCGATGCGACCGGAACGGGTGCAGGCCCGTCCAGCGATTGCTACTTCCGCCACCAGGTGGGCACGGTGCTCGGTGCCCGCGCGCTGATCCGCATGCGCCAGCAGCGCTTTGCCGAGGCACGCACGCTGGCCGAGCAGGCGCTGGCGCTGCGCCGGCGCAACGTCGAGCTCGAACCGCTGTTCGTGGCCTGGCGCGACGGGCTCATGGTCGAGGCCAACACCGTGGCCCAGCTGTGCGTGCGACAGGGCGACGGGGCGGCGGCGCTCGCGGCCGCGACGCTGGCGCGCGAGACGGCGCTGGCGCTGGCGCGCGACGAGGGGCCGACCAGCAAGTGGGGCGGCGTGATGCCGATGCTGGCCCCGGGCTGGGCCGGTGCGCTGCTCGCCGTCGGGCGTGCGGCCGATGCGCGCGAAGCCATCGCCGCGGCGCTGGCGATACTGCAACCGAGGCTGCTGGCACAGCCGGGCGACGAGGCGCTGCAGCAACGCGTGAGCGCGCTGCAGGCGCTGCAGGTGCAGGCGGATGCGCCGCCGACCGCTGGGACGTGAGCCCTGGGGCGGAGTCTTCCTGCGTAGGCCGGCATGACGCACCCGCGTCACCCGTCCGACCCACGCCAAGGAGAACCGCCATGCCCGCCCCCGAACTCGTCCGACGCCTGCAGCGCGGCCTCGCCGCCGGCCTCATCACCGCGCTTGCGCTGCCCCCTGGCGCTCGCGCTCAGGCCCCGCAAGCCGCTGCGTCGGCAGCGGCTGTCGTGCCGGTCCCGGATGCAACAGCCGCCGACCCGGCAGGCGATCTCACGCCGCCGGCGCAGGTGGCGCCGGTGACGGTGGCGGCCGACGGGCTGGACCTGGAGAACGCCGACGCGCTCAAGGGCTTGGGCAAGGTCGCGCTGGCCGGCGTGGCGGTCTACGTGATGACCGAGTCCTCGGGCGCGGCCACCGCCGGCGCGGCCTACCGCGGCAGCATGGCCTACGTGAATTCCTCGCTCAAGGTCACGGGCCTGGACGCGGCGCGGCTGCAGGCGCTGGCCGACGACGCCCACGACCGCGTCGTGGCGGCGCTGAAGTCGCGCGGTGTCGAGGTGCTGCCCATGGCCGAGCTGCAGGCCCTGCCCGAGTACGCGGCGCTGGCCGCGCTCGGCGACAAGGCGCCCTTGGCCATCGACGCCAGCGCCGGCAAGGGCACGGTGTACAGCGGCCGCGGCCTGCCGCTGATCCACATGGACGAGCTCGCCTGGCTCAACCGCATGGTCGGTGGCCTGTTCGGCGCCAAGGTCGAGGACCCCTTCGTGTCGCTGGGCGACCGCATGGCCAGCGGCTTTCGCAAGACCAGGCTCGACCCGGCACTGGAGGCGCTGGCGAAGGCCGCGGGCGCCTCGCTGGCCATGGTGCGCATCGTGCTGAGCCCGGCGCAGGTCAAGGCCTCGGGCGGCGCCTGGAGCCTCAGCGCCTCGGCCAAGGTGCGCGACAGCCTGGTGATGCCGGCCTGGACCAACCGCCTGTGGCTGCTCACTCCCAAGGGCGAGCGGGCGCGGGTGTCGCTGAAGTCCGCACTCGCCTCCGAAACGCCACCGGGGCGCATCGTGGATGTCACGTCCACGGCATCCAAGGTGGCCGACGTGGCCACGACGGTGTTGACCTTTGCCGCGGCGTTCTCCGGTGTCGGCCGCGGCGTGTCGCAGAGCACCAAGGACCTGGAGCTGCGCACCACGCCGGATTGGTTCGAGGCCGTGGCGCGGCCGCAGGTCGACACCGCGCTGCAGGCCTTGGCCCAGGCCGTGGCGCCCTGACCGGCGCGGCGCGCGTTCAGGTCGGGCGGGCGCGGCGTGCCTTCACCGCCGCCGCCAGCCCGTCCAGCACGCCCACGCTGTCGTCCCAGC
>DYOR01000150.1 GCA_020720385.1 Rubrivivax sp. | reverse complement strand
GCCCTCGAGGAGCAAGCCATGTCGATGTCCGACCGTGACGGCAAGATCTGGATGGACGGCCAGATGGTCGAATGGCGCGACGCCAGGATCCACGTGCTCACGCACACGCTGCACTACGGTTGTGGCGCCTTCGAGGGCGTGCGCGCCTACAAGACGGAGCAGGGCACGGCCATCTTCCGCCTGCGCGAGCACACCGAGCGCCTCTTCAACAGCGCCAAGATCCTGCGCATGAAGATCCCCTTCACGCCGCAGCAGGTGAGCGAGGCGCAGTGCGAGGTCATCCGCGCCAACAAGCTGGACAGCGGCTACCTGCGCCCGCTGGCCTGGATCGGCGACCAGAAACTCGGCGTCAGCCCCAAGGGCAACACCATCCACCTCATGGTGGCGGCCTGGCCGTGGGGCGCGTACCTGGGCGAAGAGGGCCTCGAGCGCGGCATCCGCGTGAAGATCAGCAGCTACACGCGCCACCACGTGAACATCACCATGACGCAGGCCAAGGCGGTGAGCAACTACACCAACTCCATCCTCGCCAACCTCGAGGCCACCGAGGACGGCTACGACGAGGCCATGCTGCTCGACGCCTCGGGCTTCGTCAGCGAGGGCGCGGGCGAGAACCTCTTCGTCGTCAAGGGCGGGGTGGTCTACACGCCCGACCTCTCGGCCGGCGCGCTCAACGGCATCACGCGCAACACCGTGTTCCACATCTGCCAGGACCTGGGCATCAAGCTCGTCGAAAAGCGCATCACGCGCGACGAGGTCTACATCTGCGACGAAGCCTTCTTCAGCGGCACGGCGGCCGAGATCACGCCGATCCGCGAACTCGACCGCGTCGAGCTCGGTGCCGGCAGCCGCGGGCCCATCACCGAAAAGATCCAGGCGGCCTTCTTCGACATCGTCAATGGACGCAACCCGAAGTACGCCGAATGGCTCACCCGGGTCTGATCAGGCGATGAGCGCCGTGCCCCGCGCCGTGGTCGAGGTGACCGCGGCCGACCTGCTCGGCCCCGGCGTGGTGGCCTGCCCGAACCCGCGCATGGCGCCGTGGAGCAGCCACCCCAAGGTGTTCATCGACGTGATCACCACGGGCGAAGGCCGCTGCCCCTATTGCGGCACGGTCTACCGCCTGAAGGCCGAGGCCCGCGTCAGCCCGTCTACTTCTTGAGGCAGGCCTGCGCCAGCTGCACCCAGTAGCTGGCGCCGGTGGACAGGCAGGCGTCGTTGAAGTCGTAGCCCGGGTTGTGCACCATGCACCCGCCCTGCTCGCCGACGCCGTTGCCGAGGAAGACGTAGCAGCCGGGCACCTTCTCGAGGAAGAAGGAGAAGTCCTCGCTGCCGGTCACCGGCTCGTCGCTGAAGAGTCCCTCGTCGCCCAGCCACTCGCGCACCACCTGCTCGCAGAACGCGGTCTCCTTGGGATGGTTGTAGAGCATCGGATAGCGCCGCTGGTAGTCCACCTCGGCCGTGGCGCCGAACACCGCGGCCTGGGTGTGCGCGATCTCGGTGATGCGCTTTTGCAGCAGGTCGCGCACCTCGGGCTTGAAGGCACGCACGGTGAGGCGCAACTCGGCCTCGCCGGGGATGACATTGGGCGCGTCGCCGGCGAGGAAGGCGCCCACGGTGACGATGCCCATCTGCAGCGGCGGCACGTTGCGCGAGACCACCGTCTGCAGCGCCATCACCATGCTGCTCGCCGCCACCACCGGGTCGGCGGCGTGATGCGGCATGGCGCCGTGGCCACCCGTGCCCTTCACCTTGATGACCACGGTGTCCGAGCTGGCCATGGCGTAGCCTGCCAGCGCGTTGAACTTGCCCGCGGGCTTGCCCGGCGCGTTGTGCATGCCGAACATGGCGTCGCAGGGAAAGAGGTCGAGGAAGCCGTCCTCGAGCATCTTGCGCGCGCCGCCATAGCCTTCCTCGGCGGGCTGGAAGACCAGGTGCAGGATGCCGTCGAAGCGCCTTGTGGCCGCCAGGTGGCGCGCCGCGGCGAGCAGCATCGCGGTGTGGCCGTCGTGGCCGCAGGCGTGCATCTTGCCCAGCACCTTGCTCGCCCAGGGCTTGCCGCTGGCTTCCTTGATCGGCAGCGCGTCCATGTCGGCGCGCAGGCCGATGCGCCGCGTGCCCGTGCCTGCCTTGAGCGTGCCCACCACGCCGGTCACGCCCAGGCCGCGGTGCACCTCGTAGCCCCAGCGCTGCAGGCATTCGGCCACCAGGTCGGCGGTGGCGTGCTCCTCATAGGCGAGCTCGGGATGCTCGTGGATGCGGCGCCGGATGGCGATCATCTCCGCCTCGAAGGCGCGGATCTCCTCGAGCGCGGGCAGCTGCAGCGGGGCGTTCATGGTCTGGGACTCCAGGATGGCGGTGCCCGCATTCTGCATTGGCGGCGACTGCAAGCCACGCCCGGTCAGGCTCGGGCCCGCGGCGCCGATGCTGCAGACATGCGGCGTCAGGCCCCGGTCGGCCCTGCCCGTCACGAGCATGTGCGGTGCAAGCGCAGTCGAGATCGGCACACATCGTGTTTCACGGGGTGCGCCGAGAGGACATACGCTGCCGGGTTCTCTCCGAAGGGCACCGCTGATCCAGATGATTCGCCGACCCAGAGCCGCCACCGTCTGGCCCGCGCCCGCCTTGGCCGCAATGCTCGTCGCTGCGCTTGCATTGTGCGGCTGCAGCAGCGTCGCGCCGCCCAAGACCGCGGCATCGACGACGCCGGAGTCGACGACGCCGGGGTCGACGACGCCCGAGCAGCGCAGCGCGCTGGCCGCCAACCTGGCCATCGAACGGCAATGGCTGGACTCCTGGTTTCGCGGCACGCCGGTGCGCATCGTGCAGCGCGACGACGGGGTCCTGGCCGTCGACGTGCCGCGCGAGTTCTGCTTCGACCGTGGCAGCAGCAACGTGAAGCCCGCACTCGCCGCGGTGCTGGACAAAGTGGCCGAGAGCCTGCGCCGCAGGCCGCAGGCCATGCTCATCCTGCTCGCCGCGCCGGATGACCGCGCCGGCGCCACGCCGCTGGCTCTGCAGCGCGCGATGCGCGTGCAAAAGCACCTGCGTGATCGCGGTGTGCCGGCAACGCGCCTCGGCCCGCCGACGGCGGCCACCGCCGCGGCCGTGCAGCTGCGCCTGGGCGCCCCGTCGAGCGGGCGCCCTCAGTCGAGCACGTAGACCAGCGCCGTGCGCGCCGGCACGCTGAGGGTGGCGCGGTCGCGGTCCCACTTCGCGTCGCGCGCTGGCCGCGGGTCGGCCGCTTCTCGCGCCAGGTGCACGGGGTGCAGGGTGAAGGCGCGACCCTGGAGCTCGGGCAGCGCCACGCTCGCCGCGGCCTGGTCGACGTTGATGGCGTAGAGCAACTCGGCGAAGCGTGCCCCGGGCAGGCCATGTCCGTCGAGGTGGCCGACGACGACGGTCGGCACCTGCGCCGGCCCGGTGTTGAGCAAGCTCAGCCGCGCAGCGATCTCGTCGGCGCTGCGCAGGCGCAGCAGCGTGCTGCTGGCGCGGATCCTCAGCAGGTCGAGTGCGGCGTCGCGCGCGAAGCGGATGTCGATGGGTGCGGGCTTGATCGCCGCGTCGGCGAGCCGCGGCGCGAGCGCCGGCCAGAGCGCGCCGTTGTCGCCCTTGGGCGGCAGGCCGCTGCCGAAGTGGTTGTCGTTGAAGGTCCAGTCGAGGCGGTTGAACCAGTCGCCGCTGTCGAAGCTGTTGCGGTCCCCGCTCTTGCTGCGCAGCGCCTCCACGCCGGCGTGGAAGTAGGCGATGCCCTGGCTGAAGGCGGTGACGGCCAGGCCCAGCACCTGCACCCGGGCGCGGTCCTCGCGGCTCGTGGCCGGCGGCAGCTTGAGCGCGTCGATGTCGAAGAGCGTGGCGTTGTCGTGGTTCTCGACGTAGTTCACCACCTCGTCGGGCTGGCTGGCGAAACCCGCGCCCTGGCCGGCGTAATCGATCGCCGAGAGCTTCTTCACCTGGCCGTCGTAAGTGCGCAGGCGGAAGTCGCGCAGCGTGCCGGCCAGGCCCACGCGCACCAGGTCGGCGGCGGCCAGCAATTCCTCGCGCGTGCCCACGCCGGCCTGTCGCGCCTGCGCGTTGGCGTCGTAGTGCAGGCCGTTGATCCAGCCCTGGCGCTGCGCCGTGGCGGTGGCGTCGTCGCAGCAGCCGCCGCCGCGCACGGCGTCGCGGCCGCGGTCGCTGAACGCGGCGATGCCGCTGCCCGCGAGGCGGCCCTGCGCGGCCTGCACGAAGCGTGCGCCGTCCTTCACCTCGCCGAAGTTCCAGCCTTCGCCGATGAGGTGAATGTGGCGCCCCGCGGCGCGGTCCACGGCGCGCTGCAGCCGCTCCATCGCCGCGCGCGGCTGGTGGCCCATGAGGTCGAAGCGCAGGCTGTCGATGCCGTAGTCGCGCGCCCAGACGACGACGGAGTCGATCATCAGCTTGGCCATCATGAGGTTCTCGGTGGCCGTGTTGGCGCAGCAGGTGCTGGTCTCGACCTTGCCCTGCGCGTCGAGCCGCTGGTAGTAGCCCGGCACGATGCGGTCGAGCACCGAGCGCTCGTTCTGACCCGAGGCGGTGGTGTGGTTGTAGACCACGTCCATGCCCACGCGCAGCCCGGCCTCGTGCAGGGCCTGCACCATGCGGCGGAATTCGAGCACGCGCACGGCGCCGTCGGCGGCATCGCTGGCGTAGCTGCCTTCGGGCGCCGTGTAGTGCCAGGGGTCGTAGCCCCAGTTGTAGCAATCGGTCGCCGCCGTGGCCATGACGCGGGCCTGCTGGGTCTCGGCGTCGGGTGCGCCGGCGGCAAGAGCCACGGGGTCGGGGGTGACGCAGCCCTGTTCGGGAACCGAGGCCAGGTCGAAGACCGGCAGCAGGTGCAGGTCGGTGACCCCCGCCGCAGCCAGCGCGCGCAGGTGCTTCATGCCGTCCGAAGCGGCGTCGGTGAAGGCCAGGTACTTGCCGCGGTGTGCGGGCGCGACGCTCGCGTCGCCGGCCGAGAAGTCGCGCAGGTGCAGCTCGTAGACGACGAGGTCGGTGGCCGTCTTCACCGTCTGCGGCCGCGGCGTGGTGGCCCAGCCCGGGGGCTGCAGCGCGGGGGCGTCGAGGCGGCCGATCCAGCTGCGCCGCGAGTCGGCGCCCAGGCTCAGCGAGTAGGGGTCGGTGACGCGGTTGCGCACCACGCCCGTGCCGCGCACGAAGACGTCCACCAGGTAGGTGTAGTACTGCCCGCTCAGGTCGCGCGCCAGGCGCGCCGCCCAGTGGCCCGTGGCCGCGTCGCGCTGCAGCGGCACGAGCTGCTGCGCCGGGCTGGCGTCGGTGCGGTGCAGGCACAGCCACACGCCTTGCGCCGTGGGCGCCCAGAGCTTGAAGCGCGTGCCGGCGGGAGCCGGGGTGGCGCCCTGGTCGGGCGTGTGCGCCGCCGCGGCGTAGAGGTCGTCCAGCGCGCCGGCAAGCTGCGCGGTGGTGGCCTGGCGCACGCGGCCCTGCCGGTCTTCCTGCACCAGCACGAGCTGGCCGCGCAGCAGCGCAGGCAGGCGCGCCTGGTCGCGCGCGCCCAGCGCCAGCGTGGCGCCGGTGCCGACCCACTTGAAGCGCTGTGCCAGCGGCGCGGGCAATGCGGCGCGGTACGGGGCCAGCGCGAGTGCGCCATCGGCTCCCGTGACGCGCTGACCGGCGCGCGCAGCGATGCGCCCGCGAGCCGAGTGGTAGAGGCGAAAGCGCCCTGCGGCCGTTGCTTGCGGCCAGCGCAGCAGGCGGCGGTCCAGCCACATGGCACGGGCCTCGGCGGGGTCCGCCGCGGCGCGCTGCAGCACGCGCTCGAAACCGCCGTCGCATTCGGTCAGCGTCGGTGCGGCGGCGCGGGCCGTCGCGGCGTGCAGGGCCAGTACGACGGCCAGGGCAGCGAGCAGGGACGGGTGCATGGGTGGACTTCCTGGTGGCGTCGGGTGGCCGATGCTAGTGCGGTGTTCCATGCTGTGCGGCACTGAAGAAAACCGCTGGATTTGTCGTCCTGGCCAGGCGCAAACCACAGCGATGCCGCGTGGCATCGCGA
>DYOR01000023.1:26044-32304 GCA_020720385.1 Rubrivivax sp. | reverse complement strand
CCGCAGCGGCTACTGCGGCGGCGCGGCGCGGCGCGTTTTTCTTCCGCGCCGGGCGAAGAGGCGGTCGAAGAGGGCGTTGGGCAAGGCGCGCATGAGCTTGGCCACCACGCCCATGGGCCACGGGATGACGCGGTAGCTCGCGCCCGAGGCGATGGCCCTGAGCGCGGCTCGGGCGAAGTCGGCCGCAGGCATGAGAAATGGCATGCGGTAGCGGTTGCTCGCGGTCAACGGGGTGTCGATGTAGCCCGGCACCAAGGTGACCACGCGCACCCCCTGGCCGCGGCACTCGACGCGCAAGCTTTCGCAGTAGGCCACCACCGCGGCCTTGCTCGCACAGTACGCGCCATGCCCGGGCAGCCCGCGGATGGCGGCCACGCTCGCCACCCCCACCAGGGTGCCGCTGCCGCGCGCGCGCATGCCGGCCAGGAACGGGTGGAAGGTCGCCGCCAGGCCCAGGTTGTTGGTGGCGAAGACCTCGCGCATCACGTCGAGGTCGGCACGCTGCGTGGTGTCCATGCCCACGCTGATGCCGGCGCAGGCGATGACCACGTCGGGCAAGCCCTGGCGCGCGATGCACGCCTGGCCGGCGGCGACGATGCTCTCGGGCAGCGCGACATCGGCGCCGTAAATCGCCACCTGCCCGGTGCTCAACCCTCGATCCCGCGCCCAGTCATCGAGCTCTCCGGTGCGCCGCGCCACCAGCGCCAGCCGCCAGCCGCTGCGGGCATAGGCGGCCGCCAGGGCCTGGCCGATGCCGCTGGACGCGCCGGTGATGAAGACCAGCCCGCGCCCGGTCTTCACCGTCCCGCCTTCGTGCGCGGCGCGAGCTGGGCGCGCACCGGGCCCTGCAGCACCAGCCGCCCGGCCCCGTGGTCGAAGTCCAGCCCGGCAGCGCTCAAGGTGCTGGCCCCCACCGCGACGAGCACGGGCAGGTGCGACTTGACCCGTTCGGTGACGAGGAAGGCATGCAGGAACTCCCCGCGCATGAGCAGCGGGGCTCCCGCGGCATCGGTGCTCTGCACCTCCGCCCCGCCCAGGAGTTGCAGCTCGCTGCCATCGCCGTTGCCCACCGCGCGCCGTGCCTGGGCCAGCGTCACGCGCCCGTCGGGTGCGATGGCGCGGATGCGCGCACGATCGACCTCGATGTGATCGGTGTCCGGGAAGTGGCGCATCTGCGCCCCTTCGACGCGCAGCTCGAGTCGGCCCTGCGCGTCGAAGCGCTCGACGGCGAACTCCGTCATCGTGTAGTCCGGCTCGGATGACGGCGGCCGCGCCTCGGGCGCGCCGGGCGCGTGGGGCGAGTGCTTCACCAGCCACCAGGTGGCCAGCGCGAGCAGCGCCATGAGCAGCAAGGGCAGGTAGGCCGAGAGCAGGTCGCGCAGGCGCAGGTGCCAGGGCATGTGCGGCCGCGGTGCGCGGCCTGCCGCGCCGACGGACAGGGGCACCTCGGGCAGGTCGGGCAGGTGCAGCTCGACGCTCACCGCAGCGCCCGCCTTGCCGCGCCCAGGGCGCCATGGCATGGCGGCGCGCTGCAACGGGCATGGGCCGGGGCGAGCATGGGTGCCTCAGGCGCCATCGAGCGTGCGCAGATGCCCTTGCAGCAGCCCTGCGTAGCGACCTGCGGCCACCAGCAGCAGGTCGCAGAACTCGCGCGCCGCACCGTGCCCGCCATGGGCCGCGGTGACATGGTGCGCCAGCGCCTTGACCTCGGCATGGGCGTTGGCTGGCGCGCAGGCAAAACCGGCACGCGCGAGCAGCGGCAGATCGGGCCAGTCGTCGCCCATCGCCGCCACATCGGGCCAGGCCAGGCCCAACGCATCGAGCAGGCCTTGCGCTGCGGCGAGCTTGTCCTGCTGCCCGTAGAGCGCGTGCGCCAGCCCCAGGTCGGCGACGCGCCGGCGCACCGCCGGCGAATCGCGCCCGGTGATCACCAGCGGCGCGATGCCCCCCTGGCGCAGCAGCTTGAGCCCGTGGCCGTCGAGCGTGGAGAAGGCCTTCACCGTCTCGCCGCCCTCGCCGATGTAGAGCTGGCCGTCGGTGAGCACCCCGTCGACGTCGAAGATCGCCGCCTTCATGCCCAGGCCGGTGCCCTGCGCGCGCAGCAGCAGTTCGGGGGCGAAGTTCAATGCCGGGACCATGCCTTCAGATGACCTTGGCGCGCATCAGGTCGTTGGAGTTCAGCGCGCCGACGAGTCGGCCCTCGCCATCGACCACGAGCACGCTGGTGATGCGGTGCTGCTCCATCACGCCGGCGGCCTCCACGGCCAGAGCGTCGTCGCGCACCAGGCGCGGCGAGCGGTGCATGACCTCGGCCGCAGTGAGCGCACGCAGGTCGGCGCCGCGCTCGATGAGGCGGCGCAGGTCGCCGTCGGTGAAGATGCCCAGGGGACGGTCCTGCGCGTCGGCGACCGCGGCAAACCCCAGGCCCTTGCCGGTCATTTCCTTGAGCAGTTCGTTGAGGCTCGCCGTCGGCGCCACGCGCGGCAGCGCCGCGCCGCTGCGCATGAGGTCGCGCGCATGCATGAGCAGCTTGCGCCCCAGGCTGCCCCCGGGGTGCGAGCGGGCGAAGTCCTCTTCCCTGAAGCCGCGCGCGTCGAGCAGCGCCACGGCCAGGGCGTCCCCCAGCGCCATCTGCGCCGTGGTGCTGGCGGTGGGCGCCAGGTTCAGCGGGCAGGCTTCCTCTTCGACGTCGGTGGGCAGCACCAGGTCGGCGTGGCGCGCCAGCGTGGAATCGGCGCCTCCGGTCATGGCCACGAAGGTCACGCCGATGCGCCGCAGAGCGGGGAGGATGGCCGCGAGCTCGTCGCTTTCGCCGCTGTTGCTGATGGCCAGCACCACGTCGCCCCGGATCACCATGCCCAGGTCGCCATGGCTCGCCTCGGCCGGGTGGACGAACATCGCCGGCGTGCCCGTGGAGGCCAGCGTCGCGGCGATCTTGCGCCCCACGTGGCCGCTCTTGCCCATGCCCATGACGACCACGCGGCCGCGGCAGCCGAGCATCGCCTGCACCGCCTGCGCAAACGTCGGCCCCTGCCGGGCGGCCAGGCGGTTGAGCGCGCGCGCCTCGATCCCCAGCGTGCGCGCGGCCAGGGCCAGCGCACGCTCGGCGTCGAACGGACGGGGCGGGTTCATGGCCGGGGCGGTCGCATAGGATGCGATCATTCTAGGCACGCATGGCCACCACGCTCGAGCTCGTCTTGCTCTACCTCTTCGCCGCAGTGCTCGGCGTGATCGCGTGCCGCTCGCTGAAGCTGCCGCCGATGCTGGGCTATCTGGTGGTGGGGGTGCTGATCGGCCCGAACGCGCTGGCGCTGGCGCGCGACACCGCGGGGGTGAAGTACCTCGCCGAGTTCGGCGTGGTCTTCCTCATGTTCGTCATCGGCCTGGAATTCAACCTGCCCAAGCTGCACAGCATGCGCACGCTGGTCTTCGGGCTCGGCCTGTCGCAGGTGGTGCTGACGGTGCTCGGCACCCTGGCCGGGCACTTCGTGCTCGTCGCGGCGTACGCCTGGCTCTTCGACGACAGCTGGCGCATGTCCTGGCAGGGTGCGGTGGTGCTCGGCGGCGCCCTGGCGATGAGCTCGACGGCCATCGTCGTCAAGCTCATGGCCGAACGCCTGGAGCTCGACAGCGAGCACGGCAAGCGCGTCATGGGTGCGCTGCTGTTCCAGGACCTGGCCGTGGTGCCGCTGCTGGTGCTCATTCCGGCGCTGGGATCCAGTGGCGAAGAGGTGGTGGTGGCCATGGCGCTGGCCATGCTCAAGGCCGCGGCCCTGCTGGCCGTGCTGCTCGTGGGCGGCCAGCGCGTGATGCGCTGGTGGCTCACGCTGGTGGCGCGGCGCCGCAGCGAAGAGCTCTTCATCCTCAACCTGCTGCTCATGACGCTGGGCCTGGCCTGGCTCACCGAACACGCCGGCCTGTCGCTCGCGCTGGGCGCCTTCGTCGCCGGCATGCTCGTCGCCGAGACCGAATTCAAGCACCAGGTGGAGACCGACATCCGGCCCTTCCACGACGTGCTGCTGGGCCTGTTCTTCATCACCATCGGCATGAAGCTCGACTGGCGGCCCGTCATCGACCAATGGGTGCTCGTGTTGCTCTTGACGACGGCACCGCTGCTCGCCAAGTTCGCGCTCGTGGCCGCGCTGGCGCGCGCCTTGCGCGCCACCCCCGGCGTGGCGCTGCGCACCGGCCTGTACCTGGCGCAGGCCGGCGAGTTCGGCTTCGTGCTGCTCACCCTGGGCGCCGAGCACGGCCTGGTGGCGGGCGAGTGGGTCAGTCCGATCCTCGCCAGCATGGTGCTGAGCATGCTCGCCGCGCCCTTCCTCGTCATGCACAGCAACCGCATCGTCACGCGCCTGAGTGCGAACGACTGGATGCTGCAGTCCGTGGCCCTGACGAGCATCGCCAGGAAGGCCATTGCCACCGAGCGCCACGTGATCATCTGCGGCTACGGTCGCAGCGGGCAGAACCTGGCGCGCTTGCTGGTGCCCGAGAAGATCCCCTACATCGCGCTGGACCTCGACCCCGACCGCGTGCGCCAGGCCGCCGCCGCCGGCCAGAGCGTGGTCTTCGGCGACGCCGCGCGGGCGCCCAGCCTGATGGCCGCCGGCCTGGCGCGCGCCGCCGCGGTGGTGGTGAGCTACCACGACACGCCTTCGGCGCTGCGCATCCTGGACCTGGTGCGCGCCCATGCCCCGCGCGTGCCGGTGATCGTGCGCACCGTCGACGACACCGACATCGACCGGCTCAAGGCCGCCGGCGCCACCGAGGTGGTGCCCGAGGCGGTGGAGGGCTCGCTCATGCTCGCCGGCCACGCGCTGGCGCTGGTGGGTGTGCCCATGAAGCGCGTGATCCGCATCACCCGCGACGCACGCGATGCGCGCTACAGCCTGCTGCGCGGCTACTTCCACGGCGCCGACGACGACACCGTGGAGGAACTCGAGCAAGCCCGGCTGCAAAGCGTGACCCTGCCCGAGGCCGCCGGGTGCGTCGGGCGCACGCTGCGCGACCAGGCCCTGGACGAGGTCGGCGTGAGCGTGCTATCGCTGCGCCGCGCCGGCGGTGGTGCCAGCGCGCCCAGCCCCGAGCATGTGCTCGCCGCCGGCGACACGCTGGTGCTGTCGGGCCTGCCCGAGCCGCTGTCCCTGGCCGAAAACAAGCTGCTGCGCGGCTGAGCGGGGGGCCGCGCCGACTCCTTGTGGCCTAATCGGGGGTTTCGCCCACCTTTGCCGGAGCTCACCATGGCCACCAAGATCAGAACCGAAGCCGACCGCCGCGCCACGCCCCGTGCGCCCGTGCTCCAGGGCACCAACGCCACCTTGGGCGGCGGGCAGAAGATCAGCAAGGAGCGCGGCTCGCACACCGCGAGCAAGAAGAACCCCGGCAAGCGCCCGCACAAGGGCGGTTGACCCGCGCGGCCGAATTCCACGGCGCAAGGCCTGGCCTGTGACACGCCGCGCGCCCACCCCCGAACCCGGGCCGCCCGCATGCTGCGCATCACCGAACTGCGCCTGCCGCTGGACCACGCACCGGACGCGCTGCGCCAGGCCGTCCTGGCGCGGCTGGACCTTGCCGATGCCGACCTGAGGCTCTTCACGATCTTCAAGCGCAGCCACGACGCGCGCAAGAAGACCGCGGTGGTGCTCATCTACACCATCGACTGCGAGGTGAGGGATGAAGCCGCCGTGCTGCGCGCGCACGCCGCCGACCCGCATCTTCGCCGCGCACCCGACACGAGCTACCGCTTCCTCGGCCACGCGCCGGCCGATTTCCGCGCCAGCGCTCGCCCACGCCCGCTGGTGGTGGGCTTTGGCCCCTGCGGGCTCTTTGCCGCGCTGATCCTGGCGCAGATGGGCCTGGCGCCGCTGGTGCTGGAGCGCGGGCCCCGCGTGCGCGAGCGCACCAAGGACACCTGGGGCCTGTGGCGCCAGGGCGTGCTCGACCCCGAGTCCAACGTGCAGTTCGGCGAGGGCGGTGCGGGCACCTTCAGCGACGGCAAGCTGTGGAGCCAGATCAGCGACCCGCGTCACCTCACGCGCAAGGTGCTCAACGAGTTCGTCAAGGCCGGCGCGCCCGAGGAGATTCTCTTCGTCGCCAAGCCGCACATCGGCACTTTCCGCCTTGTCGGCATGGTGGAGAAGATGCGCGCCGAGATCGAGGCGTTGGGCGGCGAGATCCGCTTTCGCCAGCACGTCGTCGACCTGCTCATCGAAGACGGCCAGGTGCGTGGCCCACTCGAACGGTCACGCCACGTGCGTGGC
>DYOR01000023.1:0-25944 GCA_020720385.1 Rubrivivax sp. | reverse complement strand
CTCGAACGGTCACGCCACGTGCGTGGCGTGGTGCTCGCCGGCGGCGAGCAGATCGCTGCCGACCACGTCGTGCTCGCCCTGGGCCACAGCGCGCGCGACACCTTCGAGATGCTGCACCGCCGCGGTGTGTTCATGGAGGCCAAGCCCTTCTCGGTGGGCGTGCGCATCGAGCACCCGCAAAGCGTCATCGACCGCGCGCGCTTCGGGCCCGCGGCCGGCAACCCCGTGCTCGGCGCGGCCGACTACAAGCTCGTGCACCATGCCGCCAACGGACGCTCGGTGTACAGCTTTTGCATGTGCCCCGGCGGCACGGTGGTGGCCGCGACCTCCGAGGCTGGGCGCGTGGTCACCAACGGCATGAGCCAGTATTCGCGCAACGAGCGCAACGCCAACGCCGGCCTGGTGGTGGGCATTGCGCCGCAGGACTACCGGCAGGACCCCGGCGGCAGCGGCCCCGTCCCGCCACTCGACGGCATCGCCTTCCAGCGTCACTGGGAGTCGCGCGCCTTCGAACTCGGCGCTGGCGGCTACCTTGCCCCGGGCCAGCTCGTGGGCGACTTCCTCGCGGGCCAGCGCAGCAGCGCCTTCGGCGCGGTGGAGCCGTCCTACAAGCCCGGCGTGACGCCGACGAACCTGGCCGAACCGGGCCGCGGCGCCCTGCCCGACTACGCCCTGGCCGCGCTGCGCGAGGCCTTGCCCGCCTTCGAGCGGCAGATCCGCGGCTTCGCCATGCCCGACGCCGTGCTCACCGGCGTGGAGACGCGCACCTCCTCGCCGCTGCGCATGACGCGCGGCGCCGACCTGCAAAGCCTCAACGTGGCCGGCCTGTACCCGGCGGGAGAAGGCGCGGGCTACGCCGGCGGCATCATGTCGGCGGCGGTCGACGGCATCGAGGTGGCCGAGGTCGTGGCCGCCCAATTGCTGGGGCTGGCGCGCCACTGAAGCGGGGCGGCGCCGCGCGGTGGACGCGCGGCGTGAAGGCGCTGACTATGATCCCCGCATGGCCGCCGACCTCAGCATCCCGCCCGCGCAGTACATCCGCAACCACATCCGCACCGTGCCCGACTGGCCGGCGCCGGGGGTGATGTTCCGCGACATCACGCCGCTGCTGTCCAACCCGCGCGTCTTTCGTGTCCTCATCGACCAGTTCGTGCACCGCTACTTCGACACCCGGCCCGACGCCATCGCCGGCCTGGACGCGCGCGGCTTCATCATCGGTTCGGTGCTCGCCTACGAGCTCGGCGTGGGCTTCGTGCCCATCCGCAAGAAAGGCAAGCTGCCCTTCACCACGGTGGAGGAGACCTACGAGCTGGAATACGGCTCGGCCACGGTGCAGATGCACACCGATGCCGTGCGCCGCGGCGAACGCGTGGTGCTCATCGACGACCTCATCGCCACCGGCGGCACGATGATGGCGGGCAAGAAGCTGCTCGAGCGCCTGGGCGCGCAGGTGATCGAAGGCGCGGCCATCGTCGACCTGCCCGAGCTCGGCGGTTCGGGCAAGCTGCGCGCGACCGGCCTGGCACTGTTCACGCTGGTGGACTACGCCGGGCACTGAACGCCAGGCTACTTGCCGATGCAAAAGCCCGCGAAGATCTCGCCCAGCAAGTCCTCGCTGCTGAACTCCCCCGTGATCTCACCCAGCGCGCGGTGCGCCAGGCGCAGTTCCTCGGCCAGCAGCTCCAGCGCCGTGTCGCGTTCGGCGGCGTGCGCCTGGGCCAGGCCGAGGTGTTCGCGCGTGCGCTGCAAGGCCTGCACATGGCGCGTGCGGGCGATGAACACGCCCTCGGGCGCGGCCTGCCAGCCCGCCTGCTGCAACAGGGCGTGGCGCAGCGCGGCTATGCCCTGGCCCGTGCGCGCCGACAACGCCAGCCCTGGCGCCGGCGGCGCGGCCGGGCCGAGCAGGTCGGCCTTGTTGAAGGCCTGCAGCACCGGCACGCCGGCGGGCAGGCGCTCGGCAATGGCGGCGTCGCCCGCTTCGTAGGCCGGCTCGCCACGGCGCGCGAGGTCGTGCAGGAAGAGCACCGCGTCGGCCTGGGCAATGGCCTCCCAGCTGCGCTCCATGCCGATGCGTTCGACCACGTCGGCGGCCTCGTCGTCGTGGCGCAGGCCGGCCGTGTCGACGACATGCAGCGGCACGCCTTCGATCTGGATCGTCTCGCTGATCTTGTCGCGCGTGGTGCCGGGGATGGGGGTGACGATGGCCAGCTCGGCCCCGGCCAGCGCATTGAGCAGCGAGCTCTTGCCCACGTTGGGCTGGCCGGCAATGACCACGCGCAGGCCCTCGCGCAGCAGCGCGCCCTGGCGCGCCCGCGCCAGCGTGGTTTCGATGGCGCGGGCGATGTCGGCCAGCCGCGCGCGCGCGCCGGCGCGTTCGAGGAAGTCGATCTCCTCCTCGGGGAAGTCGAGCGTGGCTTCGACGAGCATGCGCAGCTCGACGATGCGCCCGGCAAGCAGCCGCACCTGCGCCGAGAACTCGCCGCTGAGCGAGCGCGCCGCCGAGCGCGCCGCGGCCTCGGTGCTCGCGGCGATGAGGTCGGCCACCGCCTCGGCCTGCGCCAGATCGATCTTGTCGTTGAGGAAGGCGCGCTCGGTGAACTCGCCCGGCCGCGCCAGGCGCAAGCCCGGCTGGGCCTGCAGGCAGCGCGCCAGCAGCAGCTGCAGCAGCACGGGCCCGCCGTGGGCCTGCAGCTCGAGCACGTCCTCGCCGGTGTACGAATGCGGCGCCGGGAAGTGGATCGCCAGGCCGCGGTCCAGCGCCTGGCCGTCGGCGCCGAGGAAGGGCAGCAGCGTGGCCTGGCGCGGCGCCAGCGGCCGGCCGCACAGCGCCAGGATCAGCGCCGAGAGGTCGCGCCCGGAGGCGCGCACGATGCCCACGGCGCCGCGGCCGGGGGCCGTGGCCAGGGCGACGATGGGGTCCGGGGTGGGCTCCGGCGCCGCAGGGCCGGCTGCCGCTGAGGAGGCGCGCATGGGGGGCTCATTCTGACGCGCCGCATGGCCGGGGCCAGGGGGTGGATGGCGCGGGTGGAGGGGGCCCGGGCCTTGATGGCGTCGCGCCCGGTCCTCCTGAGCCGGCCTTTTCAGGCCGGGTCGCCCGCATGAAGAACATCTTCGGCACAAACCTGCGGCGGCTCAAGCCCCTCTCGGCGAAAGCCTGTGCCGCAGGCGTGCGCTATTTCCCGATGACGCCCAGTTGGCGGTTGATGAACCACTGCTGGGCGATCGACAGGATGTTGTTCGTCAGCCAGTACAGCACCAGGCCGGCCGGGAAGAAGAAGAACATGACGCCGAAGGCCAGCGGCATGATCCACATCATCTTCGCCTGCACGGGGTCGGGCGGCGCCGGGTTGAGCCAGACCTGGAAGAGCGAGGAGGCCGTCATCAGCGCCGGCAGGATGTAGTACGGGTCGGCCGCCGAGAGGTCGTGGATCCAGCCCAGCCAGGGCGCGTTGCGCATCTCGACGCTCGACAGCAGCACCCAGTACAGGGCGATGAAGAACGGCATCTGCACGAAGATCGGCAGGCAGCCACCCAGCGGGTTGACCTTTTCCTCGCGGTAGATGCGCATCATCTGCTGCTGCATCTCCTGGGGCTTGTCCTTGTAGCGCTCGCGCAGCTCGGTGAGCCTGGGGCCCACGGCCTTCATCTTGCCCATGCTGCGGTAGGCGCTGGCGTTGAGCCAGTAGAAGGCGATCTTCAGCACCACCACCAGGGCCACGATCGCCCAGCCCCAGTTGCCGAGCACGCCGTGCAGCTTGGTGAGCAGCCAGAAGAGAGGCTTGGAGAGCACGGTGAGCCAGCCGTAATCCTTCACCAGCTCCAGCCCCGGCGCGAGCGCGGCGAGCTGGTTCTCCTGTTGCGGGCCGGCAAAGAGCACCGCCTCGTGGACCTTGGTCGCTCCCGGGGCAACTTCGCCCAGCGGCATCACCATGGCGATGCTGTAGGCGTTGTCGCCGACCTTGGCGGTGCGAAACTCGCGCGCGCCGGGGGTGTTCACCAGCCAGGCTGCGGCGAAATAGTGCTGCACCATCGCCACCCAGCCGCTGTCGCCGGTCTTGTCGTGGAGGTCCCCGCCCTTGGCAATGTCCGTGAACTCGATCTTCTTGAACTTGCTCGCCTCGGTGTACATGGCCGGCCCGGTGAAGGTGCTGTAGAACTTCGAGCCCCCCTCGGCCGGGTTGCCGTCGCGCACGAGTTGCAGGTAGAGCTGCGGCGAGAGCGCGGTGCCGCCCTGGTTGATGAACTCGTGGCGCACGGCGATGGTGTATTGGCCGCGCTCGAGGGTGTAGGTGGTGATGAGCTGGCGGCCGTCCACCGCCGGCGACTCGAAGCGCAGCTGCAGCTCGTTGGCCCCGGCGGCGAGCTCGCGCGGGCCGGGCCGCACGCTCATGCGCGTGAGGTGATTGGGCAGCGCCACCCCCGCTTGCGTGGTGATGAGTCCCGACTGCGCCTCGTACAGGCGCTTGGCGCTCTGGTCGAAGAGGACGACGTCGCGCGTGGGGTCGACGGTGTCGCGGTAGGCGAGCAGTTCCAGCCGCACGAGCGAGCCGCCCAGGCTGTCGAAGGTGGCCTTGACCACGTCGGTGGTGAGGGTGACGCGCTCGCCACTGGGCGGTGCCAGCGGCGCGGCGGGCAGGGTGGCCACCGCGCTGGCCGCCCCCGCCGGGGCCGGCACGGCGGCGGCGCCGGGGACGGCCGCCGAAGCCGGCACGGGTGCGGCCCCGCCGGCGCCCGCGGCCGGTTTGGCCGCGCCGCCGAACATCGAGGCCTGGCCGTTGTGCTTCTGCCAGCCGTCCCAGAGCAGGACGAGCGACATCACGAAAACGACCCACAACAGGGTACGGCGAATATCGGTCATGGGTTCTTCCGGGTCGGGGAGCAGGGGTCGGTGGCGCGGTCACCCAGGCCGAGCCGGGTGAACAGGCCGCTGGCCGGGGACACAAGATGTTCGGGCACCGGGTCCAGGCCGCCCTGGCACCAGGGGTGGCAACGCAGGATGCGCCCGCTGGCCAGGGCGCTGCCGCGCAGCGCCCCATGGCGTTGCAGGGCCTGCAGCGCGTAGGCCGAGCAGGTGGGTTCGAAGCGGCAGGCATTGCCCAGCCAGGGCTTGAGCAGCAAGCGGTAGCCGCGCACGAGCACGATGAGCAACTGCCGCGGCCAGTGGCGCAGGGCGGGGATCATGGCGCGCCTTTCACCCCGCGGCCCGCGAGAGCAGGCCGTCGAGTTCGCTGCGCACCGCCGTCGACAAGGCCCGCGAGCGCGCCGAGACGAAGACGGCCGCCGGGAACGGTGCCGCCAGTCGCAGCAGCCACAGGCCGGCGCGCAAGCCAGGGGCATGCATCTCGAAGAGGGCGCGGGCTTGGCGCCGCAGCAGATTGCGCGTCACCGCGCGACGGGCGTGGCGCTTCGGGATGATGCAGCCCAGCCAGATCCGGCCTGGAATGTTATCCACAGGTGCAGCCGATTCTGGTGCATCGCTTGTGGATAATTTTTCCGCCACCGCCTTCGCCGGGGTCCGCGAAGCAGCCGAAGGCATCGCCGACAGGTGATGAACGGAGAAGTGAGCGCTTCGCGAACGTGAGCGTGTCGCGAGCAGGCGCTCGAAATCCACCTTGTTGACGAGATGGTCCACGAGGCAGCCTGAGCGGGCAGCCCGGGGCGCTGACAAGCTGCGCTGCAGCCGAGGTGACGGGTCTCGGCCTCAGACGGCCAGGCGCTTGCGCCCCTTGGCACGACGGGCGTTGATCACCGCGCGGCCGCCGCGCGACTTCATGCGCACGAGGAATCCGTGGGTGCGGGCGCGGCGGATCTTGGAGGGTTGGTAGGTGCGCTTCATGGGAGTGGGGTCCTTGGGCCGCCGCGGGCAGCCCATTGCGGTAGTCTGGCGGTGGTTCTGGCAGGGAATGCGGGAAACCCACGATTACATCAAAAAATGCCAGTCCGGTCAAACACTTGCACCGCGGCACGCTGCATATCGCAGGGGTTGACGCAAGTCTCGAATATGTGGATAACTGCGTTTCGCCGACCCGAGGAGTGCCAGAATCGGCGGCTCCAAGAAGAAGATTTCCACATGAGCCAAGAACTGTGGCAACAAGGCTGCGAACGCCTCGCTGCCGAACTGCCCGAACAGCAATTCAACACCTGGATCCGCCCGCTGAGCGCAGCCGGCGTGAGCGGCCGCACTGCGCCCGACGATCACGTCGTGGCCGTGCAGGTGCCCAACCGCTTCAAGCTCGACTGGATCCGCGCGCAGTACGCCGGCCGCATCGAGGCGGCGCTGGCCGAAGTCGCCGGTCACCCGGTGCGCCTCGAACTCAGCCTCGCTCCGCGCAGCGAAGGCGCCAGCGGCGCGGGCGGCCCCGCCCCGCGGCTCCTGGCCGGCAGTGCCGCCGCCCTGGCCGCCGATGCGCTGCAACGCGCCAGCGCCTCCAGCGGTCAGGTGAGCCAGGTTCCGGCGGCCACGCCACACCGCCTGAACACCGCGCTGACCTTCGACACGCTGGTCGCCGGTCGGGCCAACCAGATGGCGCGCACCGCCGCGCTGCACGTCGCCGGCGCCCCCGGCGTCAGTTACAACCCGCTCTTCATCTACGGCGGCGTGGGCCTGGGCAAGACGCATCTGGTGCACGCGGTGGGCAACGCCCTGCTCAAGGACAAGCCGTCGGCACGCGTGCTCTACCTGCATGCCGAACAGTTCATCAGCGACGTGGTGAAGAACTACCAGCGCAAGACCTTCGACGAACTCAAGGCCAAGTACCACTCGCTGGACCTGTTGCTCATCGACGACGTGCAGTTCTTCGCCGGCAAGGACCGCACGCAGGAGGAGTTCTTCAACGCCTTCGAGGCCCTGCTGGCCAAGCGCGCGCACATCATCATGACCAGCGACATCTACCCCAAAGGGTTGGTGGACATCGACGAGCGGCTCACCAGCCGCTTCGACGCCGGCCTGACCGTGGCGATCGACCCGCCCGAGCTCGAGATGCGCGTGGCCATCCTCATCCGCAAGGCCCTGGCGGAGGGCAGCGAGATGCCCGAGGACGTGGCCTTCTTCATCGCCAAGAACGTGCGCGCCAACGTGCGCGAACTCGAAGGCGCACTGCGCAAGGTGCTCGCCTACAGCCGCTTCAACCACAAGGACATCAACATCGGCCTGGCGCGCGAGGCGCTGAAGGACCTGCTCTCGATCCAGAACCGCCAGATCGGCGTGGAGAACATCCAGAAGACGGTGGCGGACTTCTACAAGATCAAGGTCGCCGACATGTACAGCAAGAAGCGCCCGGCGAGCATCGCGCGGCCACGCCAGATCGCCATGTACCTGGCCAAGGACCTGACGAAGAAGAGCCTGCCGGAGATTGGTGAGCTCTTCGGCGGCCGCGACCACACCACGGTGCTGCATGCGGTGCGCAAGATCGGCGCCGAGCGCGGCACCAACCCCGAGCTGAACCAGCAGCTGCATGTGCTGGAGCAGACCCTCAAGGGCTGAACGGGTCGCTTCCCCAACCCCAGCCGAAGCGCGGGACAAGCCTGTGCAGAAAAGCCGCACAACGCCCGCCCTGTCCACAGCCCACCGCCCCAAGCGCGACTTGTCCCCAATGCCGGTACACCGGGCGCAGCTCGGCCACACAGGGTTCACATCGGCTTAAAGCATTGATGGAAAAGGCGAAAATAGTGTTGTCCCCAGTGCGGGACCGGCTCTACTACTGCCACTACATCCAAGAAGAGAGAGGAAGACATGATTGTTCTGAAGGCGGCGCAGGCCCAGCTGCTCGAAGCCCTGCAATCGGTGGCAGGCATCGTCGAACGTCGGCACACCCTGCCCATCCTGGCCAACGTGTTGTTGCGCAAGGACGCGGGCTTCATCGAATTCACCACCAGCGATCTGGAAATTCAGGTGCGTACGCGTGCCGAGCTCGGTGGTGATGCCGGCGCATTCGCCACCACCGTCGGCGCACGCAAGGTGATCGACATCCTGCGCACCCTGCCCGCCGACCAGGTGGTGACCCTGAGCGCGGGCGAGAGCAAGCTCACGCTGCAGGGAGGCAAGAGCCGCTTTTCCCTGCAGACCCTGCCCGCGGACGACTTTCCGCTGGTCAACGAGAGCGTCGACTTCGGCCCCACCTTCTCGGTGCCGCAAAAGACGCTGCGCACGCTTATCAACCAGGTGCACTTCGCCATGGCGGTGCACGACATCCGCTACTACCTCAACGGCATCCTCTTCATCGCCGAAGGCAAGACGCTCACCCTGGTGGCCACCGACGGCCACCGCCTGGCCCTGGCGCAGAGCACGCTGGATGCCGACGTGCCGAGCAAGCAGGAGGTGATCCTGCCGCGCAAGACCGTGCTCGAGTTGCAACGCCTGCTCGAGGACGAGGACACGGCCATCGAGATGCGCTTTGCCAACAACCAGGCCAAATTCGTCTTCAGCGGCATGGAGTTCGTCACCAAGCTCGTCGAAGGCAAGTTCCCCGACTACAACCGCGTCATCCCCAAGAACCACAAGAATGCGGTCGTCCTGGGTCGCGCCTCACTGCTCGCCAGCCTGCAGCGCGCCGCCATCCTCACCAGCGAGAAGTTCAAGGGCGTGCGCGTGAGCATCGAGCCGGGCCTGCTGCGCATCGCCTCGAGCAACGCCGAGCAGGAAGAAGCCAAGGAAGAGATCGAAATCGACTACGCCGGGGACGCCATCGAGATCGGCTTCAACGTCACCTACCTCATCGACGTGCTCGCCAACAGCAACCTCGAGATGGTCAAGCTCGAGTTGCAGGACAGCGCCGCCAGCGCCCTCATCAGCCTGCCCGAGCAGCCCGGATTCAAGTACGTGGTCATGCCCATGCGCATCTGAGCGGGTGCTGCCGCGTACCCCCTTGCAGCGGGCCCTGGCCCGCTTCAGCGTTTTGATGGGGCCGGTGTGGCCGGCTCCTCCCTCTTGAAAGACCGTGATGACCGACCCGCAAAGCCCCCTGGACGAAAGCCGCAAGCTCGGTGAAGGCGTGACCCAGCGCGCCGTGCCGAGCGCCGAGGGCGCTGCGGCGAGCACCGGCGACGAGGCCTCCGCCGCCTATGGCGAAGGCAGCATCCAGATCCTCGAAGGCCTGGAGGCGGTGCGCAAGCGCCCGGGCATGTACATCGGCGACACCTCGGACGGCACGGGCCTGCACCACCTCGTCTTCGAGGTCGTGGACAACGCCATCGACGAGGCCCTGGCCGGCCACTGCGACGACATCACCGTCACCATCCACAGCGACAACAGCATCAGCGTCACCGACAACGGCCGCGGCATCCCCACCGGCGTGAAGATGGACGACAAGCACGAGCCCAAACGCTCTGCCGCGGAGATCGCACTCACCGAGCTGCACGCCGGGGGCAAGTTCAACCAGAACAGCTACAAGGTCAGCGGCGGCCTGCACGGCGTGGGCGTGAGCTGCGTCAACGCGCTGAGCAAGTGGCTGCGCCTGACGGTGCGCCGCGAGGGCAAGGTGCACGAACTCGAGTTCAGGCGCGGTTTCACGCAGGACCGCGTGATCGAGCAACGCGACGGCTTGCCCACCAGCCCGATGAAGGTCAGCGGCGACACCGAGCGGCGCGGCACCGAGGTGCACTTCCTGCCCGACGACGAGATCTTCAGCCACATCGACTTTCATTACGACGTGCTCGCCAAGCGGCTGCGCGAACTCAGCTTCCTCAACAACGGCGTGAAGATCCGCCTCGTCGACGAGCGCAACGCGAAAGAGGACAACTTCGCCTTTGCCGGCGGCGTGAAGGGTTTCGTCGGTTTCATCAACACCGGCAAGAAGGTCCTGCACCCGAACATCTTCCACGCCATGGGCGACAAGATGAGCGACCAGAACACCAACATCGGTGTCGAAGTGGCGATGCAGTGGAACGACGGCTATGCCGAGAACGTGCTGTGCTTCACCAACAACATCCCGCAACGCGACGGCGGCACGCACCTCACCGGCCTGCGCGCGGCGATGACGCGCGTCATCAACAAGTACATCGACGACAACGAGATCGCCAAGAAGGCCAAGGTCGAGATCGCCGGCGACGACATGCGCGAGGGCCTGGCCTGCGTCGTCAGCGTGAAGGTGCCCGAGCCCAAGTTCAGCAGCCAGACCAAGGACAAGCTGGTGAGCAGCGAAGTGCGCGGGCCGGTGGAGGACATCGTCTCCAAGCTGCTCACCGACTGGCTGCTCGAGAACCCCGCCGACGCGAAGATCATCTGCAGCAAGATCGTCGACGCCGCGCGGGCACGTGAAGCGGCTCGGAAGGCCAGGGAGATGACGCGCCGCAAGGGCGTGCTCGACGGTCTGGGCCTGCCCGGCAAGCTCGCCGACTGCCAGGAAAAAGACCCCAGCCTGTGCGAGATCTACATCGTCGAGGGCGACAGCGCCGGCGGCAGCGCCAAGCAGGGCCGCGACCGCAAGTTCCAGGCGATCCTGCCGCTGCGCGGCAAGATCCTCAACGTCGAGCGCGCGCGCTATGAGCGGCTGCTGTCCAGCGAATCCATCGTCACCCTCATCACCGCGCTGGGCACGGGCATAGGTGCCGAGGACTTCAACGTCGACAAACTGCGCTACCACCGCATCATCATCATGACCGACGCCGACGTCGACGGCGCGCACATCCGCACCCTGCTGCTGACCTTCTTCTACCGCCAGATGCCCACGCTGGTGGAGCGCGGCCACATCTACATCGCCCAGCCCCCGCTGTACAAGGTCAAGCTCGGCAAGCACGAGGAGTACTTGAAGGACGGCCACGCGCTCGACGCCTTCTTGCTCGGCGTGGCGCTGGACGGCGCGGCGGTGTGGCCCGACGGCGTGGCCCTGGGCGGCCGCGCGGCCATCGAGGGCAGCGCGCTGGAGACGCTGGCGCGCAGCTACCTGGTGGCCAACGCGGTGATCGAGCGCTTGTCCACCTGGATGGACGTGGACGCCGTGCGCGCCATCGGCGGCGGGCTCACCCTCGACCTGGACACGCCGGCCGGCGCGCAGGCCAGCGCGGCGGCACTGCAAGCGGCGCTCAAGGACGCGCAGGTGAGCGCCGAGTTCGACGCGCGCACCGACAAGCACCTGCTGCGCATCAGCCGCCGCCACCACGGCAACGTGAAGAGCAGCGTGATCACGCGCGACTTCGTCCATGGTGCCGACTACGCCACGCTGGCCGGCGCGGGCACCGCGTTTCTCGGCCTGCTCGGGGCCGACGCCATCGTGCGCCGCGGCGAGGGCGAGAAGGTGAAGGAGCAGAAGGTCGCCGACTTCCGCGCCGCCATGGCCTGGCTCATGGCCCAGGCCGAGAACGCCGTGGGCCGCCAGCGCTACAAGGGCCTGGGCGAGATGAACCCCGAGCAGCTCTGGGAAACGACCATGGACCCGGGCGTGCGCAGGCTGCTCAAGGTGCAGATCGAGGACGCCATCGAGGCCGACCGCGTCTTCACCATGCTCATGGGCGACGAGGTCGAGCCGCGGCGCGAGTTCATCGAGAGCAACGCGCTGCGCGCGGCGAACATCGACGTGTAGCCAACGAGGAACCTGCGTGAACACAAGACTGCGCTGCTACTGCCAACTCGGCGACCTGTCCGGCGCGGCCGGCTTCCTTGCCGACACGCGACGGCACCTCCACCAGCACCCCGAGCTGTCCTTCGAGGAGAAGGACACCGCCGCCCTGGTGGCGAAGTACCTCGAGGAATGGGGCTGGCAGGTGACGCGCGGCGTGGGCGGGCATGGCGTGGTGGGCACGCTGCGCGAAGGCGCCGGGACGCGCAGCGTGGCGCTGCGCGCCGACATGGACGCGCTGCCCATCCCCGAGGCCACGGGCAGGCCGTGGGCGAGCGCCAACCCGGGAGTGATGCACGCCTGCGGGCACGACGGGCACACCGCCGCTCTTCTCGGCGCGGCGCAGCAACTCGCGCGCTCGCGTGACTTCTCAGGCACCGTGCACCTCGTGTTCCAGCCGGCCGAGGAGGCGGGCAAGGGCAGCGGTGCGCAGCGCATGATCGCCGACGGCTTGTTTGAGCGCTTCCCCTGCGATGCGATCTTCGGCCTGCACAACACGCCCGGCTACCCGGCGGGCACCTTCGGCTTCGGCGTCGGGCCCTTCATGTCCGCCTCGGACACGGCGCGCATCACCATCCACGGGCGCGGCGGTCACGCGGCGCGGCCGCAGCAGACGGTGGACCCCATCCTCATCGCCGGCAGCCTGGTGATGGCCTTGCAGAGCGTCGTCTCGCGCAACGTGGATCCACGGCACACGGCGATCGTCACCATCGGCGCGCTGCACGCCGGGTCGGCGTCCAACGTGATCCCCGATGTCGCGACCATGGCGCTGAGCATCCGCTCCTTCGATGCCGGCGTGCGCGACCTGCTCGAGCAGCGCATCCGCGCCCTCGTCAGCGCCCACGCCGAGGGCTACGGTGGCCGGGCCGAGGTCGACTACGAACGCGGCTACCCGGTGGTCGTCAACAGCCAGGCGGAGACCGAGTTCGCCCGCCAGGTGGCGGAGGAACTGGTCGGCCCCGCACGGGTGATCTTCCCGTTCCCGGTGGTCACCGGCAGCGAGGACTTCGCCTACTACCTGCTGCACAAGCCGGGCAGCTTCTTTCGCCTGGGCAACGGGGAGGACGGCGCCATGCTGCACAACCCGCACTACGACTTCAACGACGAGATCCTCACCGTCGGCGCCGCGTTCTGGACGCGCCTGGCGCAGCGCTACCTCGACCGCTGAGGCGGTGGGGCGGCGGCCCGACATCGACCCCCGCCGTTGCACCGGTTGCGGCCGCTGCGTCGCCGCCTGCGCGCCGCACGTGCTCAGCCTCGAGACCGTGCACTGGAAGAAGAGCGCGCTCCTGCACGCGCCCGACGCCTGCACGGGCTGCGGCGAGTGCGCGCGGCACTGCCCCTTCGACGCCATCGCCATGCGGCCACAGCCCGCCGCAGTCGGAAATGTCCGACAGGCGCGGGACGGGCGCGGCGAAGACGGTTAATCTGCCACCCATGGCGGTCCAAGACCGCAGCGAGAGGTTCGAAACATGTCGGCACAGGCGGATTACCTGGCCCCCGGTGAAGGGGAGACGGTCTTCACGGTGAGTTCGGTGCCGATCAAGTTCGGCGCGGGCGCGCTGCGCGAGGTGGGCGAGGACGCGCTGGCGCTGGGCATGAAGCGCGTGGGGATCTTCGCCGACCCGCACGTGCTCGCCGGCCGCGCCGGGGAAACGCTGCTCGGCGCGCTGCGTGCGCAAGGGCTGGACGTGGCGATCTACGACCAGGTGCGCTGCGAGCCCGACAGCGACTCGTTCGCCGCGGCCACGGCCTTCGCCCGCGAAGGGCGCTTCGATGGCTTCGTCTCGCTGGGCGGCGGATCGGTGATGGACACCGCCAAGGCGGCGAACCTGCTGTCGACCTACCCCGACGAGCTCATCGCCTACATCAACGCACCCGTCGGCGGCGCCAAGCCGATCCCGGGGCGCTTGAAGCCGCACATCGCCTGCCCGAGCACCTGCGGCACGGGCAGCGAGACCACGGGCATCGCCATCGTCGACCTGAAGTCCGTGGGCCTGAAGAGCGGCATTGCCTCGCCCTGGCTCAAGCCCTCGCTGGCCATCGTCGACCCGACCACCACCGAGACCCTGCCTGCTGGGGTCGTCGCCGCCACGGGCTTCGACGTGCTCACGCATGCGGTCGAGTCCTACACGGCGCGGCCCTACACCAGCCGGCCGCGGCCGGCCCACTCGTCGCAGCGCCCGCCTTACCAGGGCTCCACGCCGTACAACGACATCGGCAGCCTGGCCGCCATCCGCCTCGGTGGGCAGTATCTGGTGCGCGCGGTGCGCGATGCCGGCGACACCGAGGCGCGCCATCAGCTGATGTTCGCCTCCACGCTGGCCGGGCTGGCCTTCGGCAGCGCTGGCGTGCACATCCCGCACGCCATGTCGTACTCGGTGGCCACGCTCAGGCACGAGTTCGTCGCGCCGGGCTACGAGGAGCGCGACGCCATGGTCCCCCACGGCATCGCCGTGGTCCTCAACGCGCCGGCCGCATTCCGCTTCACCGCCCCGGCCAACCCGGCGCGGCACCTGCAGGCCGCCGCCGCCCTGGGCGCCGACGTCACCGGCGCGGCGCCGCAGGATGCGGGTGAGATCCTCGCCCAGACCTTCATCGCGCTGATGCGCCAGGCCGGGCTGCCATCGGGTCTGGCGGCGCTGGGCTACGGGCGCGCCGATGTGCCGCGCCTGGCCGCGGGGGCCTACGCCCAGCAGCGCCCGCTGGTGATGGCGCCGCGCAGCGTCTCGCTGCAGGACCTGGAAGGGCTCTACCTGGGCGCCATGCGCTACTGGTGAGCGCCTCTCGCGCACCGCCGGGCCACACCGCGCCGCCATGCGCCGCGCGGCACGCTCAGCCGTGCACCGCCGCCGCGACGATGAGGCCGATGGCGATGCACATCGCGCCCACGACGATGGCCAGGGCGACGTTCTTCTTCTCGACGAGCTCGCTCCACAGCTTGTAGGGCGTGAGCTTGTCGATGATCAGGAAGCACAACCAGAACACCGCCACGCCGAGCAGCGCGAACAGGGCCGAGCCGACGAAGATGCCCGGCCTGAGCCAATCGATTCCCATCATCTCCGCTCTCCTTGAGTTTGCCGGCTACTTGTGGCTGCCGCCACTGGACCAGCCACCGTAAGACCCGCCACCGGTGCGCAGGCCAGCGCCCGAACCGCGCCGCGCCAGGCACTGTTGATACTCTGCGCTGGCCGCACCGAAGGTGTCGCGCACCTCGTCGCAGCCGCCCCGGCTGCACTGCACGAGGAGAGCGACGAGCACCAGCAGCACCAGCACCATGACGATGCCCGCGCGCAGCCCGCCGCCCGAGGACAGCGGCGCGGCGTCGCGCTGCAGGGCCGCGCGCGCTGCCGGGGCGATGGCGAAGGCATCGGCCACCTGCGCCGCGTCCAGCGTCTCCCCGGCCGACCAGGTGACTTCGTCGGGGGTCTGCTCGCGCGACAGCCGCGCCCGGGCCGCGCTGCCGCGGCCCTCGTAGTCGGTGACGTGGGCGCGCTCGTCGCGCTGCACGCGCCAGTAGAACTCGCCCTGCACCCAGGTCGTGCGCGCGGCGTAGCTCCAGCGCTGGCGGTAGTCCACGCCCTGCCACTGCGCGCGCGAGCCGGCCACCGTGGGGGCACCGGTGAGCGGGCGCACCCAGCTCCAGCCCTCGTTGCTGTCGACGAGGAAGGCGAACCCGGCCTCGCGCTGGTAGAGCAGGTACTCGCGCCAGAAGGACGTCTCCTCGTCGGCGCCGTCGGGGATGTCGCAGCGCTCCTGGTAGCCCACCACCTGCCACGACAGGGGCGGGCCACCCAGGGCCAGCGTGCCACTGCGGCCCAGGGGAATCTGCGGCTCGGCGCCGCTCTCGCCGGCGTTGTTCTGCCGGTAGTGCGCAAGGTCGGCGCCCACGCCCTGGGAGATGTCGACCACCGCCTGGCACTGCGTGCAGCTGAGGCTTTGCGTGCTCGCGAGCTTGACCTCGAGCGCCGCGCCGCAGTTCGGGCAGGCGAGCGCGCGGCCGGCCAGGGTCTTCTCGCTCGCCTCCTTCAGGCCGCTCATGGCGAGCTCGGCCAGGGTCACGGAACGGCCCACCGACCAGCCGGGCCTGGCCGCGTCGGCGTCGTCCAGCGTGGCCACTTCGCCGGCGCTGTTGCGCAGGTCGACGACGCTGAACTCGCCTTGCAGGCGTGGCGCGCTGGGCAGCTCGCCCTGCGCGGCGATGAGCCGCGCACGCAGCACCGAGGCCACGTCCCAGGCGCGGCCGTCGGCGAGCACGCGGCTGCCGGCGCGCAGCTCCCCCAGCGCCGGGGCGTCGGCAGGCAGCGGCGCATCGAAGGCGATGACGTAGGCGCCGTTGTCCTCGCTCAGCCAGGCCGAACGCCCGTTGTCGAAGAGCGCGTGCCACTCGTTCCAGGTGCCGCCCAGGTCGGATCCGGCTGCGCCGGTCGGACCTGCAGCCCCCTCAGGGGACGGCGCAGGCGAAGCCGAAGCCCGGGGGCCCATGGAATAGCCGTACTGCAGCCGCCCCACCAGCGTGAAGGCCACGCCCAGGCGCGTGCCGCTGGCGCCCAGCTGCAGCGGGCTGTGGTCGTCGAAGAGCTCGGCGCTGACGCCGATGCGGCGCAGCGCTTCGCCCTCGCGCACCAGGGTGCTGCGGCAAAAGCCGCACACCGCGCTGGCCGAGGCGGCGCTGGCGAACTCCACCGCTGCCCCGCAGTTGGGGCACGCGGCGCGCCAAGTGCGCTGCGGTGTCGTGGCCAAGCTAGACGAGCTTCTTCAGCAGCTCGGCCTTCTTCGCCGCAAACTCTTCTTCGGTGAGGATGCCCTTGGTCTTCAGCTCGGCCAGCTTCTCCAGCGTGGCCATCACCTCGTCGGGCTTGAGGCCCACCGCGGCGGCGGCCGGCGCCGCCGCGCCGTGCAGCCCCTGGCTCAGCTGCTGCGCCATCACCTGGCCCAGCGCCACGCCGGCACCCAGCCCCATGGCGTCGCCGGCGATGCCGCCACCGCCCGCGCCCGCGCCCTCGGCGAACTTCGGGATCGCCTGCGCCGTCTGGTACTGCATGAACTTGCCCATGTCGCCACCGACCATGCCCATGCCGATTCTCTGGTCGAGGATCTTCTGCAGGTCTTCGGGCAGGCTCAGGTTCTGCACCGTCACCGCCTCCAGCGCCAGGCCGAGCTTGGCGAACTCGGGCGCCGCGGCTTCCTGCAGCTGTTTGGCGAACTCCACCTGATTGGCGGCCAGGTCGAGGAAGGGCACGCCGCTGGCCGCCACCGCGTCGCTGATGTGCTGCAGCATCAGGCCGCGCAACTGGCCGTCGAGATCGTCCACCGTGTAGCGTGCCGTCGTGCCCGAGACCGCCGTGTGGAAGAGCCCGGCGTCGGCCACGCGGTAGGCGTAGTTGCCGAAGGCGCGCAGGCGCACGGCGCCGAAGTCCTTGTCGCGGATCGTCACCGGCTGCGTCGTGCCCCAGCGGCGGTCGAGCTGCTGGCGCGTGCTGAAGAAATAGACGTCGCTCTTGAACGGGCTCTCGAAGAGCTTGTCCCAGTTCTTCAGGTAGGTCAGCAGCGGCAGCGTCTGCGTCGTCAGCCTGACCATGCCGGGGCCGAAGACGTCGGCCACCTTGCCTTCGTTGACGAAGACCGCCGCCTGGCTCTCGCGCACGGTGAGGCTGGCGCCGTACTGGATCTCGTTGTCGGCCATCGGGTAGCGCAGCACGAGCGTGCCGTCGCCGGTCTCGGTCCATTCGAGGATGTCGATGAACTGTTTCTTGATGAAGTCCATCAGCGACATGGGCTTGCCCTCCGAGGCGGATCAACGGGTGCGGCGAATAATACGCGGCGCGTCGGACGGCGGCGCGGGGGAGTTTGGGTGGGAAACACGGCGTGGCAGATCGCGGTGGTGGGCGCGGGCCCGGTGGGGCTGGCGCTGGCGCTGCATGCGGCGCGGCTGCTGCCGCAGGCCAGCCTGACGCTCTTCGACGCGCGGCCCGCCGAGCGCGACGTCTCGGCCGACCCGCGCACGCTGGCCCTCTCGCTGGGCAGCGTGCAGTTCCTGCAGCAACTCGGTGCCTGGCACCAGGCCGCCGCCGAGCCCATCACGCAGGTGCATGTCTCGCAGGCGCCGCCCACCGCGGGTGGCGCGTGGGGCGCGCCCGAGCTGCGGCTGCGCGCGGCCGAGCTGGGCGTGCCCATGCTCGGCGCGGTGCTCGGCTACGGCGCGCTGGTGGCGCCGCTGCAGCGCGCCTGGCTCGCCGCCGCGGCCGCCGAACCCCACCGGCTGCGCACGCGCCTGGGCAGCACCGTGGCCGCGCTCAAGCCGCTGCCCGACGGCGTCGAGGTCGACGCAGGCATCGCCGAGCGCTTCGACCTGGCGGTCGTCGCCGAAGGCGGCGTCTTCGCCGCGCCGGCGCGCGAGACCCTGGCAGCGCCCGCGCGCTTCGCGCTGCGGCACGACTACGCACAGACCGCCTGGGTCGGCACGGTGTCGCTGGAAGGGGCCACGCCGGGCCTGGCGATCGAGCGTTTCACGCGCCACGGCCCGGTGGCGCTGCTGCCCCTGCCGCGCGAAGGGCAAGGCCAGGCGCGCGCCGCGCTGGTGTGGTGCGTGAGCGCCGCCGACGACCCGGTGCGCGAGCTCAGCGCTGCGCAGCGCCTGGCGGTGCTGGGCACGCTCCTGCCGCCGCAGGCGGGCCGCGTCGTGGGCCTGGGCACGCTCAAGCCCTTCGCCCTCGGGCTGAGCGCCCAGGGCACCCTGGCGCAGGGGCGCATGGTGCGCATCGGCAACGCCGCGCAGACCTTGCACCCGGTGGCCGGGCAGGGGCTCAACCTGGGGCTGCGCGACGTGCACGAGCTCGTCGGCCTGCTGCGCCGCGCGCAGGACATCGACGTGGCGCTGCGGCGCGCCGAATGGGCGCGCGCCGCCGACCGCTGGGCGACCATCGCCGGCACCGATTTCCTCGCCCGCAGCTTCACCTGGACCTGGCCCGGCGCGGCCAGCGCACGCGGCCTGGCGCTGGCGGCGCTGCAGGCCGCGCCGCCGCTCAAGGGCTGGCTGGCACGGCGCATGATGTTCGGCCTGCGCTGAGCGCCGTGGCCGGGAACGCCCGGCGTGCTACAGGCGCCGGTGCGCCAGCGCGGGCAGTTGCAAGCGCACCAGCGCCAGGCGCTGGGGGTCGAGCTCGGCGACGACGCAACCCTCGCCTTCTGGCAGCACGTCGATCACCTCGCCCCAAGGCCCGACGATCATGCTGTGGCCCCAGGTGCGTCGCCCGTTGGCGTGCGTGCCGCCCTGCGCGGCGGCGAGCACATAGCACTGGTTCTCGATGGCGCGCGCGCGCAGCAGCAGTTCCCAATGCGCCTGGCCCGTGGTGTGGGTGAAGGCCGCAGGCACGCTGAGCACGTCGCAGGGCGGGCGCATGAGCGCGCGGTAGAGCTCGGGGAAGCGCAGGTCGTAGCAGATGCTCAGGCCCAGGCGCAGCGGCCCGGCCTGCAGCGCCACGGGCTGGTCGCCGGCGCACAGCGTGCGGCCCTCGTCGTAGCTCTCGCGGCCGTTGTCGAAGGCGAAGAGGTGGATCTTGTCGTAGGTTGCCGCCTGCCTGCCGTCGGGGGCGAAGACGACGCAACGGTTCAGCACATGCCCGGGCGTGTGGGCGCGCAGCGGCAGCGTGCCGCCCACCAGCCACAGGCCATGCTCGCGCGCCAGGGCCGAGAGGAACCGCTGGATAGTGCCGCTGCCGGGGTCCTCGGCCAGCGCGAGCTTGTCGCTGTCGCGCTGGCCCATGAGGCAGAAGTACTCGGGCAGGGCCACCAGCGTGGCGCCCGCGGCGGCCGCCTGGCCCACCAGGCGCGCGGCGGCCGCGCGATTGGCCGGCCACTCGGGCCCCGAGACCATCTGCACGGCGGCGATCTTCATGGCGCCCATTGTGCGGCTGGCGCCCTGGGCGCGAGGCGGCCCAAATCCCCCCGCAGCAGTGGGCCATGCGAAGGCGACTACCCTTGCGCTCCACCTGCCAGCCGCGCGATCGAACGCGGCGCTGCCGCGAGATCACCGCCGAGGGTTCAAGAATGCCGATCACCGCGGCCTGGGCCGAGCACAGCCGCTTCGTGCAGCGCGTGCGCCGCCGCTACGAGGCCGAGCTGCCGCTGCTGGCGCCGGGCACGCCGGGGCCGGCCGAGATCGGCGCCCTCGTGCAGCGCCTTCAGGCCGGCGGGCGCGAGCTGCCCTCGGCGCTGCGCGTGGCGCGCCAGCTGGTGCTCGAGCGCCTGGCCGTGCTCGACATCGAGCAGGGTGCGCCGCTGGACGCGGTCACCGGCTGCATGACCGACCTGGCCGAGGCCACGCTGGAGCTCGCCCTGGCCCAGGCCCAGGCCGAGGCCGACGAGCGCCACGGCCCGCCCCTGGATGCGCAGGGCCGGCGCAGCGACTTCTGGGTCGTGGGCATGGGCAAGCTCGGCGCGCGCGAGCTCAACGTCTCCTCCGACATCGACCTGATCTACGTCTACGAGGACGACGGCCACACCGCGGGCGGCGCCGACGGCCTGCGCGCGGTGTCCTTTCACGAGTACTTCAGCTTCGTCGCCAGGCGGCTCTACGCGCTCATCGGCGAGACCACCGACGACGGCTTCGTCTTCCGCGTCGACCTGGCGCTGCGGCCCCACGGCAACTCGGGCCCGCCGGCGGTGAGCCTGGGCATGCTCGAGGACTACCTGCAGGTGCAGGGCCGCGAGTGGGAGCGCTTTGCCTGGCTCAAGAGCCGCGTCGTCGCGCCGCGCGCGGCGGTGACGGGCGGCCGCGCGCTGGCGCTGCGCGCGCTGGTCACGGCCTTCGTCTACCGGCGCTACCTCGACTATGGCGTCTTCGAAGGCCTGCGCCAGCTGCACCGCAAGGTGCGCGAGGAGGCGCAGCGCCGCGCCGCCGGCCGGCCCGAGCGCGCCAACGACGTGAAGCTCTCGCGCGGGGGCATCCGCGAGATCGAGTTCATCGTCCAGCTCATGCTCGTCGTGCGCGGCGGGCAGTTTCCCGAGATCCGCACGCGCAGCACCCTGCGCGCCCTGCAGCGGCTGGTGTCGCGCGGGCTGATGAAGGCCGACGCCGCCGAGCGCCTGGCCGCGGCCTATGTCTTCCTGCGCCGCGTCGAGCACCGCATCCAGTTCCTCGACGACCAGCAGACGCACCTGCTGCCCGGCGCCGACGAGGACCTGGCCTGGATCGCGCGCAGCCTGGGCCTGGCCTGCGAGCAGCCTGCGCGGCCCGAGGCCTGCGAGCTGCTGCACCGCCTGGGCGAGGTGCGCGAATTCGTCGCCGCCGAGTTCGATGCGCTGCTCGCCGAGGGCCGGGCCGCGCCCGCCGACGAAGGGCGCACGGGGTGCCGCCGCTGCGGCACGGGGCCGCTGCCGGTGGACAGCGAGGCGCTGCTCGAGCGGCTGCCGCAGGCGCTGGCCGAGCGCCTGCGCGCGTGGGTGCAGCAGCCGCGCGTGCAAGCGCTGCGCGAAGAGAGCCGGCTGCGCCTGGGGCGCCTGATGCAGAAGACCGCCGCGGCGATGGCGGGCGACGGCTGCTCCGAGGCCGCGGCGCTGCGCTTCGTCGACTGGGTCGAGCCGCTGCTGCGCCGCGAGAGCTACCTGGCGCTGCTCGTGGAGCGGCCCGAGGTGCACCGCCGCCTGCTGCGCCTGCTCGGCCTGGCGCGCTGGCCCATGCAGTACCTGATGCGCCATCCCGGCGTCATCGACGAGCTCGCCGACGAACGGCTGCAGCACCTGCGCTTCGACCGCGCCGGCTTCACGCGCGAGCTCGAGGAGCGCCTGGCCGCCTGGCAGCGCAGCGGCGAGGCCGACGAGGGGCAGCTGCTCGACACGCTGCGTCATGCGCACCACGCCGAGATCTTCCGCACGCTGGTGCGCGACGTGGAAGGCGAGCTCAGCGTCGAGCAGGTCGCCGACGACCTCTCGGCGCTGGCCGATGCGGTGCTCGACGTGTGCGTGCGCTGGGCCTGGGCGCGGCTCAAGCAGCGCCACCGCGAAACGCCGGCGCTGGCGATGATCGCCTACGGCAAGCTCGGTGGGCTGGAGCTGGGCTACGGCAGCGACCTGGACCTGGTCTTCCTCTACGACGACGGCGACGAGGCCAGCGCGGCCGACCGGCAGCGCGCGCAGGAGGTCTACGCGGCCTTCGTGCGCAAGCTCATCACCTGGCTCACGCTGCGCACCTCGGCCGGCGAGCTTTTCGAGATCGACACCGCACTGCGGCCCAACGGCAACTCCGGGCTGCTGGTGACCTCCATCGAAGCCTTCGAGCGCTACCAGGTCGGCCGCGGCAGCAACACCGCCTGGACCTGGGAGCACCAGGCCCTCACGCGTGCGCGCTGCGCCTGTGGCGCGCCGGCCATGGCGGCGCGCTTCGAGGCCACGCGCCGCGCCGTGCTCACCGCCGCGCGCGACCCCGCGGCGCTGCGCGAGGAGGTCCGCGCCATGCGCGAGAAGCTGCGCGGCGCCCGCCCGGTGAGCGCCGGCCGCTTCGACGTCAAGCACAGCCCGGGCGGCATGATGGACGTGGAGTTCGCCGTGCAGTACCTCGTGCTGGCGCATGCCGCCGCCCACCCGGGGCTGCTCGACAACAAGGGCAACATCGCGCTCTTGCAGCGCGCCGAGGCCGCCGGCCTGCTGCCCACCCCGGTGGGCAGCGCGGCGGCGGATGCCTACCGCGAGCTGCGCCGCGCGCAACACCAGGCGCGGCTCGACGAGCGGCCCACGCAGTTCGACCCCGACGCGCTGGCCGGCCCGCGCGACGCGGTGCTCGCCCTGTGGCGCGCGGTGTTCGGTTGAGCGCCCCGGGGCTTGACGCGTGGCAGCGCGCGGGCCGCGCCTGGGTGGCGCTGGCGGCGCTGCTGGCGCTCGGCTCGCTGCTCGCGTGGTGGCTGCCCGCGGCGTGGCTCGATTGGCAGCCCACGCAGGCCTGGGCCGAACCCTGGCGCGCCTGGAGCGCCGTGTTCGTGCACTGGAGCCCCATGCACCTGGGCGCCAACCTGGGCGCCACGGCGGTCGTCGCTGCCTACGGCCGGGCGGCGCGCGTGCCTGGGCTCATGACCGTGGCCTGGGCCGCGGCCTGGCCGCTGACGCAGTGCGGCCTGCTGCTGCGCCCCGAGCTGGCGCACTACGGGGGCCTCTCGGGTGTGCTGCACTCCGGCGTGGCCATTGCCTCGCTGTGGCTGCTGGCGGCCGAGCACGGGCCGCGGCGCTGGATCGGCGGCGCCGTGCTCGCCGGGCTGTGCGCCAAGCTGCTGCTCGAGCAGCCCTGGGGCGCCACGCTGCGCCAAGGCGGCGGCTGGGACATCGCCACCACGCCCCTGGCGCATGCCAGCGGCGCGGCGGCCGGCGCGCTGTGTGCGGCGCTGGCGCTGGCCTGGCGGCGACAATCCAAGTCATGGTGCCCCCACGCTCACTTCGTTCGCTGCCGCGCGCCAGAGTCGCGCGGCCTTCGGGCCGTCCAAGTCCGCGCCGGCGGACTTGGAGCCGCGGCCCTCAGCCCCCCGCGGGGGTGGCCAGTACCTTCGGAACGGGCGGGCGGTACTGACATGACCGACGACCGCAAGACCCACCTGGATGCGCGGGCCATCATCCTGCTCGTGGGCTGCTGCGCGATCTGGGGCGCCAACCAGGTGAGCGTGAAGGTCGCGCTGCACGAGCTGCCGCCGCTGCTGCAGGCGGGCCTGCGTTCGCTCGGGGCGGCGGCGCTGCTCGTGCTCTGGTCGCGCCTGCGCGGGCTGCGCCTGTTCGAGGCCGACGGCACGGGCCGCGCCGGCGTGCTCGCGGGCAGCTTGTTCGCCGCGGAATTCGGCTGCTACTTCACCGGGCTGCAGTTCACCTCGGCCTCGCGCATGGTGGTCTTCCTCTACCTCTCGCCCTTCGTCGTCGCGCTGGGCATGCCCTTCATCGCGCGCAGCGAACGCCTGCGCCCGCTGCAGGGGGTGGGGCTGGTGCTGGCCTTCAGCGGCGTGCTGTGGGCCTTTGCCGAGGGTTTCTCGCACTCCGCGGCCGCGCCGCGGCAGTGGCTGGGCGATGCCCTGGGCCTGGCCGGGGCCGTGCTCTGGGGCCTCACCACGCTGGTGCTGCGCGGCAGCCGCCTGAGCACGGCGCAGCCCGAGAAGACGCTGCTCTACCAGCTGGCGCTCTCGGGCCTGGTGCTCACGGCGGCCTCGGTCTGGCGCGGCGAACCCTGGCCTGCGCAGCCGTCGGCGCTGGCACTGGGCTCGCTCGCCTTCCAGGTGGGGGTGGTGAGCTTCGCCAGCTATCTGGTGTGGTTCTGGCTCGTGCGCCACTACCCCGCCACGCGCCTGGCGGCCTTCACCCTGTTGACCCCGGTGTTCGGGCTGCTCGCCGGCGTGCTGCTGCTGGGCGAGCCGATCACCGCGCGGCTGCTCGTGGCGCTGGCCGCCGTGTGCACCGGCCTGGTGGTGGTGAATCGGCCTGCGCCCCGGCCGGTGGCGGCGGCGCGCGCGGTCACCTAGACTGGCGGGCCCACATCCGTAGCCCAGGAGAAGACCGATGATCACCTTGTGCGGCATGACGCTGTCGAACTACTACAACAAGGTCAAGATGGTGCTGCTGGAGAAGGGCGTGCCCTTCACCGAAGAGCTGGTGCGCACCGGCTCCAAGGACGACGCCGTGCTCGCCGCCACGCCGCTGGGCAAGATCCCCTTCATCAAGGTCGACGGGCAGACGCTGTGCGAGAGCCAGGTCATCGTCGACTACCTGGAGGCGCGTTTCCCGCAACCCCCGCTGCTGCCCGCCGACGCGCTGGCCGCGGCCAAGGTGCGCGAGGTCACGGCCTTCCTCGAGCTGCACCTGGAGCTGGTGGCGCGCGAGCTCTACGGCCAGGCCTTCTTCGGCGGCACCGCCAGCGAGAGCACCAAGGAGCGCGTGCGCAAGCAGCTCACGCGCCACATCGCCGGCTTCAAGCGCCTGGCGAAGTTCTCGCCCTACCTTGCCGGCGACACCTTCACGCTGGCCGATTGCGCCGCCTGGGCCAGCCTGCCGCTGGTGGGCATGGCCACCAAGGCGGTGCTGGGCGAGGACCTGCTCGTCGCGGCGGGCATCGACTGGAAGGCCTACACGCGCATGGTCGGCGAGCGCCCCTCGGCGCTGAAGGTGGCGGCCGACCGCAAGCGCGACCAGGCCGCCAGGGCCTGAGCAAGCGGCGCGCCGCGTCGGCGCGTCAGGCCGGCCGCGGCTGCGCCGGCGCCGTCTGTGCCGCCAACGCCGCAGTGACTTCCTTGCGGTAGCGGTTGAGCTCCTGCACGCTGGCGAAGCTGCGTTCGAGCAGCAGGCTCATGTTGTGCAGGATGCGCTCGACGACCTTGCTCTCCCACACGGCGTCGAACTGGATCTGCCTGTCCAGCCATTGCTCCAGCCACTCGGGGTTGGGCAAGCGGCTCTGGATGGTGTCGCGCGGGAAGAGGCCCGCGTTGACGTGCAGGTTGGTCGGGTGCAGCGCCTGCGCCGTGCGCCGCGCGCTGGCCATGAGCACGCCGATCTTGGCAAAGGCGGCGCGCGCCTCGTCGCCGAACCTGGCCATGGCACGCTTCATGTAGCGCAGATAGGCGCCGCCGTGGCGCGCCTCATCGCGCGCCAGGGTCTCGTAGATGGCGCGGATGACGGGCTCGGTGTGCCATTCGGCGGCGCGCCGGTACCAGTGGTTGAGACGGATCTCGCCGCAGAAATGCAGCATCAGGGTCTCCAGCGCCGGTGCGGGGTCGAACTCGAAGCGGATGGCGTGCAGCTCGGCTTCCGTGGGCACGAGCTCGGGGCGGAAGCGGCGCAGGTACTCCATCAGCACCAGCGAGTGCTTCTGCTCCTCGAAGAACCACACGCTCATGAAGGCGGAGAAGTCACTGTCGCCACGGTTGTCGCGCAGAAACATCTCGGTGGCCGGCAGCGCCGCCCACTCGGTGATGGCGTTCATCTTGATGGTCTGCGCCTGCTCCTCGCTGAGCCGCGCGGCGTCGAACTTGTCCCACGGGATGTCGTGGTCCATGTTCCAGCGCACGGCTTCGAGCTGGCGGAAGAGTTCGGGGTAGAGCATGGACGGCGTGGGCTGCATGCGGCGCATTCTAGGAGGCGGTGCGCGGGCGGCCCGGGCAAGGCCCGCCCGGCGTCGTGGCGGGCCGGGCGGCGCTGATGCGGCCGGCGGCTTCGATCTTTTTTACGTTCAGGGCGCGGGCCCGCCCGGAACTTTCCGCATCACGCGGGCCTCCCAGCATGCGGGCGTTGCGTGAGCGCAGGGCCCAGAACCAGTTTTCCTGTTGTGCGGACGCCGGGTTTCCCGGTTGCAATCCCGGAGCGCCACTCCTCCTCCTCCCTCCCTCCCTCGTTGGCTCCGGGGCGCCGCACAACAGTCTTTATTCCGCCGTGG
>DYOR01000149.1 GCA_020720385.1 Rubrivivax sp. | reverse complement strand
CTAGCCGCCGCACCCGGCGGCCCGATGCTGCGGCCGGCCCGGTGGCGGGCACGACCCCGGCGGCTACACCAGTTCCGGCGACACCACGGCGTGCAGCACGACCTGCAGCACGCCCTCGCGCTCGCGCGCACGCAGCCACCACACGGCGCCCTTGCGCACCGGCCAGGGTTGGGGCTGTCCGGCCAGCAGATAGGCCGCGGCCACGCCCAGCGTGGGCTGGTGGCCAACGACGAGCACGGGCTCGCGCGCATCCGGCCAGCGCACGGCATGCAGCAGGCCTTCGACGGTGCCGTCGGGGGCCAGCGCGGCGGCGGTCTTCACCTTGCGCTCCAGCGCCGCGGCGGTCTGCAGCGCGCGCCGCGCCGGGCTGGCGAGCACGCGGGTGCTCGAGGGCAGGTGCCGGTTCAGCCAGGTCGCCATGCGCTGCGCCTGACGTTCGCCCTTGGGCGTGAGCGCGCGGTCGAGGTCGTCTGCCACCTCGCGCATTTCCAGGGCTTCGGCGTGACGCCAGAGGATCAGGTCCATGCGTGCCCTCAAGAGAAGCGCTGCATCAACGCCTGCTGCGCGCTGACACCGGTCTCGGAGACGCGCCGGTAGCACCCGGTGGCGTCGAGCAGCCAGGCGTCGCGCTCATCATGCAGGTAGGGCACCAGGCCCTCGTCGATGATGCGCTGGCGCATCGCCTTGTCGCGCACGGGCCAGGCGAGCTCGATGCGGCGGAACATGTTGCGACTCATCCAGTCCGCACTGCTCAGGTAGAGCACCTCGTCGTCCTCGCCCTCGCCCCAGCGGAAGTACAGCACGCGGGTGTGCTCGAGGAAGCGGCCGATCACCGAACGCACGCGGATGTTCTCGGTGCGGCCCGGCACGCCCGGCGGCAGCATGCACGGCCCGCGCACGATGAGGTCGATGCTCGCGCCGGCCGCGCCGGCATCGATGAGCCCCTGCATCAGCGCGGGGTCGGTGAGCGCATTGATCTTCACCACGACGCGCGCCGGCCTTCCTGCGCGCGCGGCGCCGGCGACCTGGCGCAGGTGCCTCACCATGCGCTTGTGCAGGCCGAAGGGCGCGGTGACCAGATGCCGGGGTGGCCGCGCCTGGGTCTGGCTGGTGAGCTGCAGGAACACGCGGTCGATGTCCGCGGTCAGGCCCGGGTCGGCGGTCAGGTAGCCCAGGTCGGAGTACAGGCGTGCAGTGCGCGGGTTGTAGTTGCCGGTGGACAGGTGGGCGTAGCGGCGCAGTCGCGTCTGCACCGCGCCGCCGCCGCCGTGGGCCGAAGCCACCGCCTCGCGCCGCGTCACCAGCAGCATCTTGGCGTGCGTCTTCAGCCCGACGATGCCGTACACCACCTGTGCACCCACGGCCTCCAGGCGTTCGGCCCAGTTGATGTTGGCCTCTTCGTCGAAGCGCGCCTTGAGCTCCACCACGGCGAGCACTTCCTTGCCCCGCCGAGCGGCCTCGATCAGCAGGTCCATCAACACGCTTTGCGCGCCGGTGCGGTAGATCGTCTGCTTGATGGCCAGCACGTCGGGGTCGCCCACCGCCTCGCGCAGGAACTGCACCACGGGCTCGAAACTCTCGAAGGGGTGGTGCAGCAACACGTCGCGCCGCCGCAGCTGTTCGAAGATCGGGTGGCCCTGCGGCAGGTTGGCCGCCGGCCAGCGCGGCTCGAAGCGCGCGAAGCGCAGGCGGTCGGCCTCGGCCTGGTCGATGAGCTGGTTCAGGCGCACCAGGTTCACCGGCCCGTTGACCTTGTACAAGGCCACCTCGGGCAGGCCGAACTGCTCGAGCAGGAAGTGGGTCAGCTCGTCCGGGCAACTGGCCACCACCTCCAGGCGGATGGCCTGGCCGAAATGGCGCGTCGTCAGACCGCTGCGCAGCGCCTGGCGCAGGTTGGTGACGTCGTCCTCGACCACCTCGAGATCGCTGTCGCGTGTCACGCGGAACTGCGAAAACGACTCCACCGTGCGCCCGGGGAAGAGCTCGCTCAGGTGGGCGCGGATGACGCTGGTGAGCAGCACGAAGCCCTGCCTTGCGGGCGTCAGCGCCGCGGGCAGCCGGATGACGCGCGGCAGCACGCGCGGCACCTTGACGATGGCGATGCGGCTCTCGCGCCCGAAGGCGTCGCGCCCGCCGATGCGGGCGATGAAGTTCAGGCTCTTGTTGGCGACCTGCGGGAAGGGGTGGCTCGGGTCCAGGCTCAGCGGCACCAACAGCGGGCGCACCTGCTGTTCGAAGAACTTCGCCACCCACGCACGTTGCACGGCATTGCGCTGTGCATGGTTCAGCACCACCAGGCCCTCGGCCTGCAGCGCCGGCATCACCTCATGGTTGAACAGGGCGTACTGCTCGTCGATGAGCTCGTGCGCGGCCTGCGCCACGGCGGCCAGGTCGGCCTGGGTGATGCCGCTGCCGGGCTCGCGCACGGCCTCGATGTAGTCGGCAAACCGGACTTCGAAGAACTCATCGAGGTTGCTGCTCACGATGGTCACGTAGCGCAGGCGCTCGAGCAGAGGCACGTCGGCCCGGCGCGCCTGGGCCAGCACGCGGCGGTTGAACTGCAGCAGCGAACGTTCGCGGTCCAGCAGGTTCAGTGCGGCGGTCTGGACGACCTTCTCGCGCAACGCGCTGGTGCGGTCGTCCACCAGATCCACCGTGGGCCTTGCGGCCGCAGCGGCGCGGCGCGCCGGGGCTGCGTCAACACTCATGGCTCGACAGTTTATGAATATTTGGGGATAGTTTCGTGACGGAGCGCCAAGCCGCAGGTCCCATGGGCCCAGGAGGGTTCACAGCGCCAGGAGTTGCCCGCGGTAGTGGATGAGTTCGTCGATCGACTCGTGGATGTCGGCCAGGGCCGTATGCGCCTGGGCCTTCTTGAAGCCCTCCAGGGCCGCCGGCTTCCAGCGCCGCGCCAGCTCCTTGAGGGTGCTCACGTCGAGGTTGCGGTAGTGGAAGAAGGACTCCAGCGCCGGCATGTAGTTGGCCAGGAAACGGCGGTCCTGGCAAATGCTGTTGCCACACATCGGGCTCTTGCCCTTGGGCACGTAGCGCTCCAGGAAGGCGATGGTCTGCGCCTGGGCGCAAGCCTCGTCGATGCCCGAGGCGCGCACGCGCTCGGTCAGGCCGCTCTTGCCGTGCGTGCCCTTGTTCCAGGCGTCCATGCCGTCGAGCACGGCATCGCTCTGGTGCACGGCGAAGACCGGGCCTTCGACGCGCACGCTGAGCTGCGCGTCGGTGACGACCACGGCGATCTCGATGATGCGATCCGCATCCGGCAGCAGGCCGGTCATTTCGAGATCGATCCAGACCAGGTTGTGCTCGTTCGAGACAAGGGTTGCGTCGCTCATGGTGCGTTTGGCCTGTGCAAAGCCGATGATTCTCGCCCAAGCCTACACTCGCGGCCGATGCAAGCTTCCACCGTCACCCTGGCCTTCGCCGCCGCCATGCTGGCCTCGCTGGGCACCAAGCTGTGGCTGGCGACGCGCCAGATGCGCTTCGTCGCCGCCCACCGTGCCCGGGTCCCCGCGGCCTTCGACGCCATCGTCACGCCGCAGGCGCATGCGCGCGCCGCCGACTACACCCTGGCCAAGGGCCGCTTGGCCCTCGTCGGCACGGCCGTGGGCACGGCCGTGCTCCTCGCCTGGACGCTGCTGGGCGGGCTGGACGCGCTCAACGCCGCCCTGCGCGAGGCCCTGCCGCCGCGCTGGGGTGCGATGGCTTACCAGTTGGCGCTGCTGGCGGCGTTCTCGCTCGTCGGCGGCCTGGTCGAACTGCCGCTGGAGTGGTACGGCAGCTTTCGCCTCGAGCAGCGCTTCGGCTTCAACCGCATGACACTGCGCATGTGGCTCGTCGACCTGCTCAAAGGCACCCTCGTCGGCGCGCTCGTCGGGCTGCCGCTGGCGGCGCTCGTGCTGTGGATCATGGCCGCCTCGGGTGGCCTGTGGTGGCTGTGGGCCTGGTTCGCCTGGGTGGGCTTCAACCTCGTGCTGCTGGTGATCTACCCGACGCTCATCGCGCCCTTGTTCAACAAGTTCGAGCCTCTCGCCGACGACGCACTCAAGGCACGCGTGCAAGCGCTCATGCAGCGCTGCGGCTTCGCTGCCAAGGGCCTCTTCGTCATGGACGGCAGCCGGCGCACGGCCCACGCCAACGCCTATTTCACCGGCCTGGGATCGGCCAAGCGCGTGGTCTTCTTCGACACGCTGCTGCAGCGGCTCACGCCGGGCGAGGTGGAGGCCGTGCTGGCGCACGAACTCGGCCACTTCAGGCATCGGCATGTGTTGCAGCGCATGCTCGTGATCTTCGCTTTCAGCCTGCTCGGCCTGGCCCTGCTCGGGTGGCTGGCGCAGCAGGACGCCTTCTACCTCGGCCTGGGGGTCTCACCCGCCCCGGGCGCGCCCAACGATGCGCTGGCACTGCTGCTGTTCATGCTCGCCCTGCCGCCCTTCCTTTTCTTCGCCGCGCCCCTGGCCGCGCACCTGTCGCGCCGCCACGAGTTCCAGGCCGACGCCTATGCCTGCACGCAGGCCGACGGCCGCGAGCTTGCCAGCGCGCTGCTCAAGCTGCACGAGGACAACGCCGCCACGCTCACCCCCGACCCGCTCTACGTGCGCTTCTACTATTCGCACCCACCCGCCTCGGAGCGCCTGGCCGCCCTGCCCGCGCCGGCCCCGCGCGTCGGCGCGGCCGCCTGAAGCCATGCCCACCCTGGCCCATCGCCACTGCAGCCCGCTCGAGGGCCAGGCGCCGATGGGCGCGCAGGCCCTGCGCCAGCACCTGGCGCACGCCGCTGGCTGGGCCCTCGTCGACGGTGCGATCCAGAAGAGCTACGACTTCGCCGACTTCCATCGCACGATGGCCTTCGTCAACGCGGTGGCGTGGATCGCCCACGTCGAGGACCACCATCCCGAGATGCTCGTCTCGTACCCCCGCTGCACGCTGCGTTTCAACACGCATTCGGTGGGCGGGATCTCCATCAACGATTTCATCTGCGCCGCCAAGGTCGACGCGCTGCGGCCTTGACCGCGCGCGGCGCCCACCTCCCGCGCGCCGAGGTGCCCGGCGCGCTCGACCTCGGCCTGGTGGTGGCCGCGCATGGAAGGCACGTCGTCATCGAGACGCCCGAGGGCCGGCGCGTGCGCTGCCACCCGCGCGGCAAGAAGAGCGAGCTCGTCGTGGGCGACCGCGTGCGCTGGCTGCCCACGGGCGACGAAGGCGTCGTCGAACACCTGGAGCCGCGGCGCAACCTGCTTTTCCGGCAAGACGACTGGCGCAGCAAGTCCTTTGCCGCCAACCTCGACCTGATGCTCGTGCTCGTCGCCCCCGAGCCGGTGTTCAGCGAGTCGCAGCTCACGCGCGCGCTGATTGCGGCAAGTGCCGCGGGCATCCCGGCCCTCGTCGGCCTGAACAAGGTCGACCTGGCGTCGGCAGCCGCGGCGCGCGCGCGCCTCGCACCCTACCGGGCGATGGGTGCGCCCATGGTGGAGCTGGCACTGAAGAAGGATCCGGCCGGCGCGCGTGCCGTGCTCGCGCCACACCTGCAGGGGCGCACGACGCTCGTGCTCGGCCCCAGCGGCATGGGCAAGAGCACGCTCATCAACCTGCTCGTGCCGCATGCCGCGGCCCAGGTGGGCGAGATCTCGCAGGCGCTGGGCACCGGCCGTCACACCACCACCACCACGAGCTGGTACTGGCTCGACGAGGCGCGCAGCGGCGCCCTCATCGATTCCCCGGGTTTCCAGGAATTCGGCCTGCGCCAGGTCGCGCCCGAGCAGCTGGCGGCACTCATGCCCGACTTCGCCGCGGCGCTGGGCCGGTGCCGCTTCCACAACTGCAGCCACCGCCACGAGCCGGGCTGCGGGGTGCGCCAGGCCATGGAACGAGGCGAGATCACGCCCGCGCGGCAGCGCATTTACGAAGAGCTCTTCGAGGAGCTCTCGCGCAAGCGCTGGTGAACGCGATCGCCCGCCTCAGTGGCGCCCGGCCGACCGAAGCCACTGAGCGCCCCCTTGGGGGCAGCGAACGCAGTGAGCTTGGGGGTCGACTCAGCCGACCACATTGGCCAGCGTGAGCAGCGCCACGAGCAGCATCCACAGGAT
>DYOR01000148.1 GCA_020720385.1 Rubrivivax sp. | reverse complement strand
TCTGAGGTCTGCGTGCGTCGGCATTGACTTCGAGCAACGCCCGCAAGCCGAGGGCGCGCACACTGTTCTGAGCCCTTGCACAAGGAGCAGGCGGTGCAACCCTGGGAGCAGTTCCTGAGGTCGGTTCTGGACGGCTTGTGGACCACGACGTGAGCACCCTCGAGCACACCCAGGAAACGCTGCGCCGCAGCGAGAGCCTGCTGCGCGACCTGGCGGCGAGCATCCCCGGCGTGATGTTTCGCATGGTGCGCGAGCCCAGCGGCGCGCTGCGCTACAGCTACATGAGCCCGGGCGTGCAGGCCTTGTTCGGCGTGAGCGTCGAGGAGGCCTGCGCCGACCGCGGCGCGCTGCTGGAGCGCATGCTGCCCGAGGATCGCGCGGCGCTGGATGCCGGCGTGGAGGCGGCCACCGCGCGCGGCGCCGGCTGGGAGCTCGAGTTCCGCATCCGCAACGCGCAAGGCCAGATGCGCTGGTTCCAGACGCGGGCGCGGCCCACGCCGACACCCGAGGGTCAAATGGTGTGGACCGGCGTGTCGCTGGACATCACCGAGCGCAAGGAGGCCGAGCAGGCGCTCAAGGCCAGCGAGCAGACCTTGCGCACGCTCTTCGAAACCGTGCCCCAGGGTGTCGTCTACCAGGACACGCAGGGGCGCATCACCTCGGCCAACCCGGCGGCGCAGCGCATCCTCGGGCTCACGCTGGCGCAGCTGCAGGGCCGCGACTCGCTCGACCCGCGCCGGCAGGCCGTGCGCGAGGACGGCAGCGATTTTCCCGGCGAAGAGCACCCGGCGATGCGCGCGCTGCGCACCGGGCAGCCGGTGCACGACGTCGTCATGGGGCTGACGGTGCCCGGGCGCGGCCCGGTGTGGATCCACGTCAGCGCCACGCCGCTGCTCGCTGGCGGCGTGGTGCACAGCGTGTACTCCACCTTCGAGGACATCACGCGCAGCGTGCAGCTGAGCCAGGAGCTGCGCCGCCAGGCCACCACGGACGATCTCACCGGCGTGGCCAACCGGCGCAGCCTGATGGAACACCTGAAGGGCGAAGTGCAGCGCATCGCGCGCCACCCCGAGTTGCACTGCAGCGTGCTCGCCCTGGACATCGACCACTTCAAGGACGTCAACGACCGCTGGGGCCATGCCGCCGGAGACGCGCTGCTGGTGCACCTGGCGCGGCTCATGCTTGAGACGGTGCGCCAGGTCGACGTGGTGGGGCGCACCGGCGGCGAGGAGTTCACGCTGCTCCTGCCCGACACCGCGCCCGGGGCAGCGCAGGCCCTGGCCGAGCGGCTGCGCCAGCGCGTCCAGGCCACGCCGCTGCACCACGAAGGGCGGATCATCGCCATCACCGTGAGCATCGGCGTGAGCGCGGTGCTGCCCACCGACGAGCGTGTGGACGCCGTGCTCGTGCGCGCCGACCGTGCGCTGTACCGCGCCAAGAACGCCGGGCGCAACGCGGTGCTGCGGGGCTGAGCGCGCAACAGGCCACCCCATGACCCCGCGCCGACATGTCCAGAGCGCCGACCTGCGCGGCGCCGCGCGCCTGGCCACCGACGCCACCGCGGGGCTGGCCGACCTCGTCGAGGCGCTGCACGAGCGCATCGCCCGGCCCCCCGGCGTGAGCGCCGGCGACGGGCGCACGCGCGGCGTCACCGGGCTCGTCTACCGCAGCATCCGCGGCGTCACGCGCCTGGTGGGCGGCAGCATCGAGGCGCTGCTGGGCCTGCTCGCGCCAGCGCTCGCGCCCGGCGAGCCGACGCCGCAGCGCGAAGCCCTGGTCGCCGCGCTCAACGGCGTGCTCGGCGACTACCTGGCCGACACCGGCAACCCGTTGGCCACCGCCATGACCTGGCGCCGCGAGGGCCGCGTGCTGGTGCTCGAGCCGGCCGCACTGGCCGAGCGCCTGCCCGATGCCGGGCCGCGCCTGCTCGTGCTGCTGCACGGCCTGTGCATGAACCACCTGCAATGGCGCCGCGCCGGCCACGACCACGGCGCGGCGCTGGCGCGCGAGCTGGGCTATACGCCCGTCTACCTGCACTACAACTCGGGGCTGCATGTGTCCATCAACGGCCACGCGCTGGCGCGGCAGATGGCGCAGCTGCTTGCCGCCTGGCCGGTGCCGCTGCAGCGCCTGGCGGTGCTCGGCCACAGCATGGGCGGCCTGGTCATGCGCAGCGCCTTGCACAGCGCCACGCTCGCCGGCGCGGCCTGGCCGGCGCGGCTCGACGACCTGGTGTTCCTGGGCACGCCGCACCACGGCGCCCCGCTGGAGCGCGCCGGCCACTGGGCCGACATCCTGCTCGCTGCCACGCCCTACGCCGCGCCCTTCGCGCGCCTGGGCAAGGTGCGCAGCGCCGGCATCACCGACCTGCGCCACGGCAATCTGCTCGACGAGGACTGGGTCGGCCGCGACCGCTTTGCCGCCGGCGCCGACCGGCGCCAGCTCGTGCCCCTGCCCGAGGGCGTGCGCTGCCATGCCCTGGCGGCGACGCTGGGCGCGGCGCAAGGCGGCGTGAAAGACCGCCTGCTCGGCGACGGCCTGGTGCCGCTGGCCAGCGCCCTGGGCCGCCACCCGGACCCCGCGCGCACGCTCGCCTTCGCCCCCGAGCGGCAATGGGTGGGCCAGGGCATGGGCCACCTGGACCTGCTCAGCCGGCCCGAGGTGTTCGCGCAGCTCAGGGCGTGGCTCGCCTGAGGCGCAACCGCCACGCCGCGCTGCGCGAAGCCAGCTCAGTCGATCTCGATCTTCGACGCCTTCACCACCTCGCCCCAGCGCGCCAGCTCGGCCTTGCCGTAGTCGGCGAGCTGCTTGGGGCCCATGTATTCGGCCGCAGCGCCCAGCTCCGCCGCCCTTTGCATGAAAGCCGGCGCGGCCATCAGCTTGGCGATTTCGCCCGCCAGCCGGTCGATCACCGCCTGCGGCACCTTGGCCGGCGCGAAGAGCGCAAACCAGGAAGTGGCATTCACCTTGGCCAGGCCCGCCTCGGCCGTGGTCGGCACGTGGGGCAGCGAGGACAGCCGCGCCACGCTGGTCACCGCCAGGGCGCGCAGCTTGCCGTTCTGGATGTGCGGGATGAAGGGCGGGGGCGTGCCGAAGGTCAGGTCCACCTGGCCGCCGAGCAGGTCCTGCAGGGCCGGGCCGGTGCCCTTGTAGGGCACGTGCGTCATGGCGATGCCGGCCTGCTGCTCGAGCATGGCCCCAGTGACGTGCTGCAGCGAACCGTTGCCCGACGAGGCATAGCTCAGCTTGCCCGGGTTCTTCTTCGCGTAGGCCACCAGCTCGGCCATGTTCTTCACCGGCAGGTCGCCGCGCACCACGATCACCTGCGGCGCGCTGAGCACGTTGGCCACGGCCTGGAAGTCCTTGGCCTCCCACTGCGGCGCCTTCTTGCTCAGGTGCGGCGTGATCACGTGGTAGCCCGAGTACTGCATGAGCAGCGTGTGGCCGTCGGGTTCGGCGTGTTTCACGGCCACGGCGGCGATGACGCCGCTGGCCCCGGCACGGTTCTCCACGATCACCGTCTGCCCCAGTGCCTTGCCCAGGGGCTCGGCGATCATGCGCGCGGCGATGTCGGTGGTGCCGCCGGCCGCGGCCGGGACGATCACCGTGATGGGCTTGGTGGGGAAGGTCGGGCTCGCCTGGGCCCAGGCCGGCGCAGTGGCGGCCAGGCCGGCGCACAGGCTCAGGCTGGCGAGGGCGAGTTGCACGGTGTTCGGACGTCTCGGTCTCATGGGTGTGTCTCCAGGGTTGGGTTGAATGAGCGGGTCAGAGGCCGCACGCGCTGGCGCGTTGCGCTGTGTCGGTGAGGCTTGGGGGAAGCGGGTGCAGGTCCAGGCGACGCCCAGCCTTGACGAGCTGGCCGGGGATGTCCTGGCCGAGCAGCGCCGGCAGCCGCCGCGCCGCGGCCAGGAGCAGCGCCAGGTCCACCCCGGTGCGAAAGCCCATCAGCTCGAGCGCGTGCACGATGTCCTCGCTGCACACGTTGCCCGTGGCCCCGGGGGCGTAGGGGCAGCCGCCGATGCCGCCGAGCGAGGCATCGAAGCGGTCCGCCCCGGCGTCGATGGCGGCGAGCACGTTGGCCAGGCCCATGCCGCGCGTGTTGTGGAAGTGCAGCGTCAGCTCCGCCACGGGCCAGCGCCGGCGAAACGCGCGCACCAGGCCGACCACCTGGCCGGGGTGGGCCATGCCGGTGGTGTCGCACAGGGTCACACCGCGCGCGCCGAGTTCTTCGATGAAGCGACCGCACCAGTCGAGCACGCCCGCGGCCGGCACCTCGCCTTCCATCGGGCAGCCGAAGGCGCAGGACAGCGAGACGTTGACCCCGCGCGCGGCCTGCCGCGCCAGCGCGCTCACCGCGGACAGGGCGGCGAACGAGCGCTCGCGCGTCATGCGCAGGTTGGCCAGGTTGTGGCTCGCGCTGGCCGACATGACGAGGTTGAGCTCGTCGGTACGCGCCTCGATGGCGCGCTCGGCACCGCGCAGGTTGGGCGCGAGGGCGGTGTAGACCACGCCCGGGACGCGCTCGATGCCGCGCATCACCACGGCCGCGTCGGCCAGCGCCGGGATCGCCGCGGGCGAGACGAAGGCGCTGACCTCGATCTTCGCCACGCCGGTGCGCGACAGCGCATCGACGAGGGCGATCTTCTGCGCCGTGGGCACGAAGACGCACTGCGCCTGCAGCCCGTCGCGCGGGCCCACCTCCTGCATGTGGATGCGCCGGCCGGCGCCGTCCCAGGGAGCGTTCACGCCACCACCTTGGCCGCGCGCAGCGCGGCGATGCCTTCGGCGAGCAGGCCGATGCCGCGCAGCACCTCGTCGGTGTCCTCGCCCAGGCGCGGCGCGGCGCTGCGCACGCTGCCAGGCGTGTCGGAGAGCTTGGGCACGACGCCGGGGACCTCGAGCGCCAAGCCCTCGCGCGTGACCTGGCGCAGGAGCATGTCGCGCGCGCGGTAGTGCGGGTCGGCGGCGATGTCGGCGGCGGTGTAGACCTTGCCCGCCGGCACACGGGCGGGACCCAGCAGCGCAAGCACCTGGTCCACCGTCTTGCCTTCGGTCCAGGCCTGGATGGCGGCGTCGATCTCGGCCACCCGCGCCACGCGGCCGGGGTTGCCCGCCAGTTGCGGATCGTCGGCCAGGTCGGCGCGGCCGATGGCCTGCATGAGGCGCTTGAAGATGCTGTCGCCGTTGCCGGCGACGAGCACGAAGCCGTCGCTGCAGCGGTAGGCGTTGGACGGCGCGATGCCCGGCAGCGCGCTGCCCGCAGCCTGGCGCACCGCGCCGAAGGCGCTGTATTCGGGGACGAGGCTCTCCATCATGTTGAACACGGCCTCGTGCAAGGCCACGTCGATGACCTGGCCGCGCCCGCCGTTGACCTTGCGGTGGTACAGCGCCATGAGCACGCCGATGACGCCGTGCAGCGCGGCGAGCGAGTCGCCGATGGAGATGCCGCAGCGCACCGGCACGCGGCCGGGCTCGCCGGTGAGGTGGCGCAATCCGCCCATGGCCTCGCCGATGACGCCGAAGCCAGGCAGGTCGCGGTACGGCCCGCTCTGCCCGTAGCCCGAGATGCGCAGCATCACCAGCCCCGGGTTGAGGCCCGCGAGGCGCTCGTAGCCCAGGCCCCAGCCCTCCAGCGTGCCGGGGCGGAAGTTCTCGATCAGCACGTCGGCCTGGGCGATGAGGCTGCGCGCGATCTCCTGGCCCTGCGCGCTGCGCAGGTCCAGGGCGATGGAGCGCTTGTTGCGCGACTGCACCTGCCACCACACCGAGGTGCCGTCCTTCATCATGCGCCAGTGGCGCAAGGGGTCGCCCTCGCCCGGCGGCTCGATCTTCACCACCTCGGCGCCGAACTCGCCGAGCATCTTGCCGGCAAAGGGCCCGGCGATGAGCTGCCCCATCTCGACGACGCGCAGGCCTTCGAGAGCGCCCTTGGCCGCCGGTGGATTGGATGCGCTGCTCACGGTCCCTCTGCCTTTCGCGATCACGGGCCAGGACACAGTGTCCGGGGGCGTCACGCGCGGCGGAATGACCGGGCGGCGAGACCAGCCATCGCCATCCGCGAAAGCAGCGCTGGGAATACCCTAGGACTTCGGCGCCGCGGGCCGCGGCGCGGCGCGGTCCAGCAGGTGGTCCATG
>DYOR01000022.1:2456-32633 GCA_020720385.1 Rubrivivax sp. | reverse complement strand
TCGAAGGCATTGTTGGCGGCAGCCACGGCGGACTTGACCATGGCCACGGCGCCTTCGGTGCCCGCCGGCGCGTTCTTCACGGCGCTGTCCACGAGGGAAAGCACCTTCTTCTGGCCGTCGGCCAGGGTCGATTCGGCCATCTTCGTCACTTCGGCATTGGCGCCGACGAGGATGTCGTAGACATGCCGGCTGTAGGCGGTGGCCTTCTCGGCGGCCGGTTGCAGCAGGCTCGTCTGCAGGCTCATCAGCTCTTGCGCATCCTTCACCGAGAGCGCTGCTTGCGCGGTCTCGCCGGCTTCGGTGAGGGTGGCGCGGGCCACCTGGAGATTCAGCTCGACGAGCTTCTCGACGCTTTCGAAGGCCTTCTGGCTGAGGCCGAAAAAGGCGTCGAGGTTGGCCTTGTGGGCGGCGACGAATTGTTCAGGGGTAAAGGACATGGTGGTTCTCCAGCAAAGGGTGGGTCGGGAGGCATGCAGCGTTGCTTGCGGTTCGGTTGCTGCGCTGCAACATGAATCGAAGTATAGGGTTCTCCCGCGCTTGCGCAAGAGGTTTTTGCTGCATTGCAGCAATCTAGGGGGGTGATCCTAGATTTCGCGGCCAACGGGCCGGCGGGGAAACCACGCCAAGCGATGAAAGAATGCGCGCATGCAGATCCGCACGCAGCCGCTGCCGCGCAGCCACTTCCCGCGCTGGCAGTCCATCGGCACGCGCTGGATGGACAACGCGCCCTGCAATGTGTATGTCGACCGCCAGACGCGCCGGCCCTTGCCCTTGCCCGACCTCCTGCGGCAGGCCCTCCAGCCCTTGCTCCACCACGATTGATCCCTGATGAACCTGAATCCCCTCGATGCGGCTGCCGTCGACGCCGCCATCAGCTCACGCCGTTCCATCCGCGCCTTTCTCCCCACGCCCGTGCCACGCAGCGTGCTCGAGGACATCCTCGGCGTGGCTGCGCGTGCGCCCTCGGGCACGAACACGCAGCCGTGGCAGGTGCATGTGCTCACCGGTGAGCCCAAGCTGGCGCTCTCGCGCGACATCCGCGCGGCCTTCGACGACCCCGCCGAGAGCGCACGGCACCGCGAGGAGTACGCCTACTACCCGCTGGAGTGGCGCAGCCCCTACGTCGAGCGGCGGCGCAAGGTCGGCTGGGACCTGTATGCCCTGTTGGGAATCGGCAAGGCGGACAAGGCACGCATGCACGAGCAGCACGCGCGCAATTACGACTTCTTCGGTGCGCCGGTGGGCCTCATCTTCACCATCGAGCGCGTCATGCAGCAGGGCAGCTGGCTGGACTACGGCATGTTCCTGCAGAGCCTCATGATCGCGGCGCGCGCACGCGGCCTGGACACCTGCCCGCAGGCCGCCTTCACGCAGTTCCACCGCATCATCGAACGCCACCTCGGCCTGCGCGCCGACGAGATGGTGGTGTGCGGGATGTCGCTGGGACACGCCGACCCCGAGGCGATCGAGAATTCGCTGCGCACCGAGCGCGAACCCGTTCACTCCTTCGTCACCTTCCACCCATGAACCCTGACCGTCTGCTGCCGCGCCTCGTCGCCGGCCTGGCCCTGGGCCTGCCGTTGATCGCCCACGCCAACGAAATGCAGGGCAGCAGCCTGGCGGCCTGGTGGGGCCTGCCCTTCGCCGGCATGCTGCTGTCGATCGCCATCCTGCCGCTGGTGGCGCCGGCGCTCTGGCATCACCACTTCGGCAAGATCGCGGTCGGCTGGGCCTTGGCCTTCCTGCTGCCCTTCGCCGCGCAGTTCGGCGCCGGCGCGGCCACCGGCGCCCTGGTGCACACGCTGCTCTCCGAGTACATCCCGTTCATCATCCTGCTGGTGGCGCTGTTCACCGCCGCCGGCGGCATCTACGTGCGTGGCAATTTGCATGGCAGCCCGGGCGTCAACGTGGCGATCATGGCCGTCGGCTCCTTGCTCGCCAGCGTCATGGGGACGACCGGCGCGTCGATGCTCATGATCCGTCCGCTGATCCGCGCCAACGACAGTCGCCGCCACACGGCCCACGTGGTCGTGTTCTTCATCTTCACCGTGAGCAACGCCGGCGGCTCGCTCACGCCGCTGGGCGACCCGCCACTGTTCCTGGGCTTTCTCAAGGGGGTGGACTTCTTCTGGACGGCGCAGCACCTGTTCCCCGAAACCCTCTTCCTGCTCGCTGCCCTGCTCGCCATCTTCTATGCCCTCGATACCTACTGGTACCGCAAGGAAGGCGAGCTCCCGCTGGACCCGACGCCGGACACGCATCGCCTGGGGCTGGAGGGCGCGATCAACCTGCTGCCGCTGGCGGCCGTGATGGCGCTGGTGCTGCTCAGCGGGCTGTGGAAGTCGGGCGTAAGCTTCCACATCATGGGCACCGAGGTCGGCCTGCCGCAGATCGTGCGCGACCTGGCCCTCGTCGGCGTGACGCTGGTCTCGCTGGCCATCACGCCGAAGGGCGTGCGCGCGAAGAACCAGTTCTCGTGGGGGCCGATGCAGGAAGTTGCCAAGCTCTTCCTGGGCATCTTCGTCACCATGGTGCCGGTGCTGGCCATGCTCAAGGCCGGCGAGCACGGCGCCTTCGCCGCGGTGGCGCGCGCGGTCACCGGTGCCGACGGCCAGCCGCTGCCCTGGGCCTACTTCTGGTTCAGCGGTGTGCTCAGCTCCTTCCTCGACAACGCGCCCACCTACCTGGTCTTCTTCAACCTCGCCGGTGGCGAGCCCGCGGTGCTCATGACGACGCTGGCCACCACGCTGGCGGCGATCTCCGCCGGCTCGGTCTTCATGGGCGCCAACAGCTACATCGGCAACGCCCCCAACTTCATGGTCAAGGCCATCGCCGAGGACCGCGGCATCCGCATGCCCAGCTTCTTCGGCTACATGCTGTGGAGCGGGAGCGTGCTGCTGCCACTCTTCGTCGTCGAGACCTTCATCTGGTTTCGCTGACCGAAAGACGCCCGGGCCTGCGGCGCCGAGCCTGAGACAATCCACGCATGCCTGACTGGATCGTCCCGGCGCTGCTGGCGCTGAACCTGCTGTTGCTCGTGTTCCTTGCGTGGCGCCGCCGGGGCGAGCAGACCGAAGCCCAGATCGACCGGCTGGAGCGCGAACTGCGCGACGAACTCGGCCGGCAGGGCCAGACCACGCGTGGCGACCTGGGCACCTTCCAGCAGATGCTGCTCGCGCAGAGCGGCGACGTGGCGCGCACGCAGAACGAGCAGATCGACTCCTTCCGCGCGCAGCTCGCCGCCACGCAGCAACAGACCGAAGCCGCGCTGCGCCGCTTCAGCGACACGCTCACGGAGCAGCTGCGCCTGCTCTCCGAGGGCAACGAGCGGCGCCTGAACGAGGTGCGCCAGACGGTCGACACACGCCTCGTGGCGCTGCAGGAGGGCAACGAGAAGAAGCTCGACCAGATGCGCGCCACCGTGGACGAGAAACTCCAGGCGACGCTCGAGCAGCGCCTGGGCGAGAGCTTCAAGCAGGTGGCCGACCGGCTCGAGCAGGTGCACAAGGGCCTGGGCGAGATGCACACCCTGGCGCGCGACGTGGGCGCGCTCAACCGCGTGCTCACCAACGTGAAGACGCGCGGCGTGTTCGGCGAGGTGCAGCTCGCCGGCCTGCTCGAGCAGGTGTTCACCCCCGAGCAGTACGCCACCAACGTGGCCACCGTGCCGGGCAGCAGCGAGCGCGTGGAGTTCGCCGTCCGCCTGCCCGGGCAGGGGGCAGGGCGCGCCGGCGACGCAGCGCCGCTGTGGTTGCCCATCGATGCCAAGTTCCCGCGCGAAGACTACGAACGCCTGCTCGACGCCAGCGAGCGCGCCGACCTGCCGGCGATGGACGCGGCGGGCAAGGCCATCGAGACGCGGCTGCGCCTGGAGGCGCGCTCCATACGCGACAAATACCTGGCGCCGCCGCATACCACCGACTTCGGCATCCTCTTCCTGCCCACCGAGGGCCTCTACGCCGAGGCGCTGCGCCGCCCCGGCCTGGCTGAGGCGCTGCAGCGCGAGCACAAGGTGATGCTGGCCGGCCCGACCACGCTGCTGGCGCTGCTCAACAGCCTGCAGATGGGTTTCCGCACGCTGGCGCTGGAGAAGCGCTCGTCCGAGGTGTGGGAGGTGCTGGGTGCGGTGAAGACCGAGTTCGCGAAGTTCGGCGAGATCCTGGCCAAGACGAAGAAGAAGCTCGACGAGGCCAGCCACAGCATCGAGATGGCCGAGCGGCGCACGCGGGTGATGACGCGCGAGCTGCGCGGTGTGGAGTCGCTCACCGAGGGCCGCGCCGCGCAATTGCTGCCCGGCCTGGACGCCGCTGGCGTGGAGGACGACACGGGTGCGTGAGCCGGTGCCGAGCGCGGGCTCGGGCCGCGTGCTGGCGGCCCTGGTGGCCGGCCAGCTGGGGCTGCATTCGGCGATGGCCGGGTTGCGCATGGCCGCGCCGCTGCAGGCCCTGGGCGAAGGGCAAAGCGCCTGGTCGGTGGGCTTGCTGCTGGCACTGTTCGCCACGGCGCCGGTGCTCACGGCGCTGCACGCCGGTCGCCTGGCCGACCGCCTGGGTTACCACCGTCCAGTGCATCTCGCCGTGGTCATCACCGTCGTGGGTTGCCTGCTTGCGCTGCTCTCCACCTTCGTCACCGGGCCCTGGCAATTCGCGCTCATGTGCCTGGCCGCGCTGGCCATGGGCGGGGGCACGAACATCGGCATGCTCACCATCCAGCGCACCGCCGGCGTGGCGGCACGCGACAGCACCGAGCGCGTGCGCATCTTCAGCTGGATCGGCATCGCGCCATCGTTCTCCAACGTCATCGGGCCGGTGGGCGCGGGCTTCATGATCGACGCCTTCGGTTTTCGTGCCGCCTTCGTCTTTCTCCTGCTGCTGCCGCTCGCCACCCTGGTGTCGGCGCGGCTGGTGCCGCGGCTCGACCCCGCGGGCGAGGCACCGCAGGTGGCGGGGCGCACGGCCTGGGACCTGCTGCGCTCGCCGGGTCTGCAGCGCCTGCTGGCCGTGAACTGGCTGCTCTCGACCTGCTGGGACGTGCACACCTTCGCCGTGCCGGTGCTCGGGCACCAGCGCGGGTTCAGCGCCAGCACCATCGGGCTGATCCTGGGCACCTTCACGCTCTCGGTCACCGGCGTGCGCCTGATCATCCCGTGGATCGCGCACCGCCTGCGCGAGGTCACCGTGCTGCGCAGCGCGATGCTCGGCACCGGCGTGGTGTTCGCGCTCTACCCGCTGGCGCCGAATGCCTGGGTCATGGGGTCGCTGGCCGTGCTGCTCGGGCTGACGCTGGGCAGCGTGCAGCCGATGGTGATGTCGATGCTGCACACGATCACGCCCGACCAGCGCCACGGCGAAGCCCTGGCGCTGCGCTCGATGGCCATCAACGCCTCGAGCACGATGATGCCGCTGGTCTTCGGTGCCACCGGCACGCTGGTGGGCGCGGCGGCGCTGTTCTGGCTCGTGGGTGGGGCCGTGGGTGCCGGTTCGTGGCTCGCGCGGCGGCTCGCCGTGGCGCCCTGAAGCAGCGCCGGGCGCGCTGCCGCTAGAAGCGCAGGCCGCCGGGCGCCGGCGCGGGCTCGACGGTGCGTGCTGCGGCCGGCGCCGGTGCCGGTGCCGAGGCCCGCGCCGCCGGCGCACGCGCGGCCAGCGGGCTGGGTGCGGCCTGCGGCCAGTCGCGCGGCAGCTTCGATTCACGCGGGTAACCCGCTGCATCGAGGTACGAGGTCCAGTCGGTCTCCGAGAATCCGCGCAGCTGCTGCGGCCCGATGGCCAAGGCCGGGACGGTGCGCCCGCCGACGATGCGCTCGAGCGCCTGGGCGTCTTCCTCGGCGAGGATGCGGCGTTCGCTGTACGGAATGCCGCGTTGCTGCAGCAGCCTCCTGCCGTTGTCGCAGGGCGGGCAGTCCGGCGCGGCGTACAGCGTCACCGGGTAGCGTTGTGCGGCCTGGCGCAGCTCGAGCGGCAGCCCAGTGTCGGGATCGGACGGCGCCGCATTGCGACCCATCTGCGTGACCCGGGCCGAGGCCTCGCTGGGAGCACGGTCGGTGTAGGTGACGCTGCCGTCGGGATGCACGACCTTGTACTGCGCCAGCACGGCCGCCGTGGGCAGGGCCAGCAAGAGGGCGGCCAGGGTTCGTGCGAGCGTCGGTTTCATGGGGGCAAATCTAACCCAGCTGCCACGCGGGCTCAAGCCAGGCCCTGGTGGCGCAGCAGCGCGTCCAGACTCGGCGCGCGGCCACGGAAGGCGTGAAAGCTCTCCAGTGCGGGGCGGCTGCCGCCGACTTCGAGGACATGCTGGCGGAAGCGCTCGCCGGTGGCGGCATCGAAGACGCCCGCTTCCTCGAAGGCACCGTAGGCGTCAGCGGAGAGCACCTCGGCCCAGGCGTAGCCGTAGTACCCGGCCGCATAGCCGCCGTCGAAGAGGTGACCAAAGGAATGGGGGTAGCGCACGAACGCGGGGGCGCGCACGGGCTGGATCTCGGCGTTGACCTCGTCGCACAGCGCCTGCGCGCGCATGGCCGCATCGCCCTCGGCGTGCAGCCGCATGTCGAAGAGCGCGAACTCGCACTGGCGCAGCAGGCGCAGGCCGCTCTGGAAGTGGCGCGCCGCGAGCATGTGCTCGAAGAGCTCGCGCGGCAGGCCCTCGCCGGTCTGCACGTGGGCCGTGAGGCGTTGCAGCACCTTCCATTCCCAGCAGAAATTCTCCATGAACTGGCTCGGCAACTCGATCGCGTCGCCCTCCACGCCGGCAATGCCCGAGACGGACAGCTCGTCCACCTGGGTGAGCATGTGGTGCAGGCCGTGGCCGAACTCGTGGAACAGCGTGATCACCTCGTCGTGGGTGAGCAGGGCGGGCTGCGCGCCCACCGGCGGGGCGAAGTTGCACACCAGGTGCGCCACCGGCAGCTGCACGCCACCGTCGGGTCGGCGCCAGCGCGAGCGGCTGTCGTCCATCCATGCGCCGGACTGCTTGCCGGCGCGTGCGTAGGGGTCCAGGTAGAAGGCCGCCACCGCCGCGCCGTCGCGCCAGACGCGGAAGAAACGCACGCTCGGGTGCCACACGGGGGCATCGTCCTGGCGGATGGCCACGCCGAAGAGTGTCTCGACGAGACGGAAGAGGCCCTCGAGCACGCGCGGCTCGGTGAAGTACTGCTTCACCTCCTGCGTGCTGAAGGCGTAGCGCGCCTGCTTGAGCTTCTCGCTGGCGTAGTGACGGTCCCAGGCCTGCAGTTCGGGCAGGCCGAGCTCACTGGCCGCAAACTCGCGCAGCTCGGCCAGCTCGCGCTCGGCGAAGGGCCGCGCGCGCCGTGCCAGGTCGCGCACGAAGCCCAGCACCTCGTCGGGCGAGCCGGCCATCTTCGGCACCAGCGCCAGGTGCGCATAGGTCGGGTAGCCGAGCAGGGCGGCCTCTTCCTGGCGCAGCTCGAGGAGTTCGCGGATGAGGGCGGAGTTGTCTTGCTCGGGCGGTCCGAACTCGCTGGCGCGCGTGAAGTAGGCGCGAAACAGCGCTTCGCGCAACGGCCGGTGGCTCCCGAACTGCATTACCGGCACGAAGCAGGGCGCCTGCAGGGTGAGCTTGAAGCCGGCCAGGCCCTCGGCCTGGGCGGCCTCACGCGCCGCCTGGCGCACGTCGTCGGGCACAGCGTCGAGTTCAGCCTCCCCGACGACCAGGGAAAACGCGTCCGTGGCGTCGAGCACATGCACACCGAACTGCTGCGACAAATGGGCCGCACGATCCTGAATGGCAGCGTAGCGCTCGCGCGCCGCCCCCTGCAGCTCCGCGCCACCGAGGCGGAAGTCGCGCAGCGTGTCGGCCAGGACCTTGCGCCGTGCCGCGCTCAGGGTGGTGGCAGCCGGGCTGGCGGCCAGCGCGGCGTACTTCGCATACAGGCGTTCGTCCGCACCCAGCCGCGTGGTGAAGTCGACGATGCGCTGCAGGTTCTCGGCGTGCGCGGCGCGCAACTCGGGGGAGTCCATCACGCCATGCAGGTGACCGACGTGGCCCCAGGTGCGGCTCAGTCGTTCGACCGGCACGTCCAGCAGCAGCGACAGGGCGTCGTAGTCGGGCGGCACCTCGGGGCCGACGGCCCGCTGCAGCGCGGCCTCGGCCTGCGCGAGCAGCATGTCGACGGCGGGTGTCACATGCTCCGGGCGAATGGCCGCGAACGCCGGCGCCTCGCCGGCCTGCAGCAAGGGGTTCATAGCGCCGCCTCGGCGGCCTGCAGCGTGTTCACGAGCAGCATGGTGATGGTCATCGGCCCGACGCCACCGGGCACCGGAGTGATCCAGCCGGCAACCTCGCGCACGCCGGCGAAATCCACGTCGCCACAGAGCTTGCCTTCGTCGTTGCGGTTCATGCCGACGTCGATGACGATGGCACCGGGCTTGACCATCCCTGCGGTGACGGTGTTGCGCCGGCCCACCGCGGCCACCACCACGTCGGCCTGGCGCGTGAACTGGCCCAGGTCGGGCGTGCCGCTGTGACACACCGTCACCGTGGCGTTGGCCTGCAGCAGCAGCAACGCCATGGGCTTGCCCACCGTGTTGCTGCGGCCGATGACGACGGCGTGCTTGCCCTTGAGGTCGATGCCGGTGCTTTCGATCATCTTCATGCAGCCGTAGGGCGTGGCCGGGCGCAGGCCGCTCAATCCGGTCATCAGCGCACCGGCGGAATGCACCGAGAAGCCGTCGACGTCCTTGGACGTGGCGATGGCGGCGATGACCTTGTGCGGGTCGACGTGCCGCGGCACCGGCATCTGCACGAGGATGCCGTGGATGGCCGGGTCGGCATTCAGCGCGGCGATGCGCGCCAGCAGGTCTGCCTCGGGCAGCGTGGCGTCGTACTTCTCCAGCACCGAATGCAGGCCGTGCTCCTGGCAGGCCTTGACCTTGTTGCGCACGTACACGGCGCTGGCCGGGTCGTCGCCGACGAGGATCACCGCCAGGCCCGGGGTGGTGCCGCGCGCGGCGAGCGCGGCGGCGCGACGGCCGACCTCGGCGCGGATGTGCTTGGACAGGGCGACGCCGTCGATGATCTGGGCGGTCATGTTCATTCCTGCAAACGGGCGAGGCCGCATGTCGCGGCCTCGTCGGGTGGTTGGCGGGCGTTCAGGCCCGGGTTTGTGCGCCCAGCGCGATCTTCAGCAGATCGGCCACGGTGTTGGCGTTGAGCTTTTCCATGATGTTGGCGCGGTGCGCCTCCACCGTCTTGATGCTGATGCCCAGGTCGTCGGCGATCTGCTTGTTCAGGCGGCCGGCGACGATGCGCTCAAGCACCTGGGCCTCGCGCGTGGTCAGGCGCGAGAGCAGGGCGTCGCGGCTGGCCTGCTCCTGGTGCTGGCTGAAGGCCGAGCGTGCCTGGTCGAGCATGCGTTCGACCAGGCCGAGCAGGTCCTCTTCCTTGAATGGCTTCTCGATGAAGTCCATCGCGCCCTTCTTCATCGTCGTCACCGCCATGGGCACGTCGCCGTGACCGGTGATGAAGACGATGGGCAGGGGGCTGCGCCGTTCCATCAGCCGGTCCTGCAACTCCAGCCCGCTCATGCCGTCCATGCGGATGTCGGCGATGAGGCAGGCCACCTCTCGCGGGTCGAAACGCGAGAGGAAGGACTCTGCCGAATCGAAGCACTTGACGCGGTAGTCCTTGCCCTCGAGCAGCCACTGCAGTGAATCACGCACGGCCTCGTCGTCGTCGACGACGTAGACGGTGCCCTTCTTGGGGATGAGGCTCATTCCGGAACGATGGCGTTGGGCGCCGCGGGGTTCGTGGAGGTCTCGCCCTCGGACGGGGCGGCTGGGGCGTCGGTGCGCAGGTCCGGCGCGACCGGCAAGGTGAAGGAAAAGCGGCATCCGACGGCCTGGCTGCCATTGTAGAGGTTCTGCGCGCGCATCCGGCCGCGGTGCGACTCGACGATGGTGCGGCACAGGCTCAGCCCGATGCCCAGGCCCTCGGCCTTCGTCGAGAAGAAGGCTTCGTACAGGCGTGCGATGACCTCGTCCTTCAGCCCCGGGCCGCCGTCGGTGACGCTGAACTCGATCACCCCGCCTTCCTCCGCCGTGTGCCGCGGCACCACGCGCAGCTCGATGTGCCGGCGCTGGGGCGGCAACTGGGCGCTGTCGATGGCCTCGGCGGCGTTCTTCAGCAGGTTGAGCACCACCTGCTCGATGAGGATCGGGTCGACCATGATCGGCGGCAGGCGCTGCGCCACGTAGGTGCGGATGGCCACGCCGCGCCGGCGCAGCTCGATGCCCGCCAGGTCCGCCGCATCCTCGACGATCTGGCGCGCGTGCGCCGGCTGGCGTTGCGGCTCGCTGCGTTTGACGAAGGAGCGGATGCGCCGAATGATCTGCGCCGCGCGCTCGGCCTGGCGCGCGGTCTTCTGCAGCGCCGCGACCAGATCCGCCTGGTCGATGGACTCGGCCTGCACGCGCGAGACCATGCCGTTGCAGTAGTTGGTGATCGCGGTGAGGGGCTGGTTGAGCTCGTGGGCCACCGAGCTGGCCATCTCGCCCATGGTCACCAGGCGGCTCGTGACCTGGGCCTTCTCGGCCTGGGCCGCGGCCTGCTCCTCGGCGCGCAGGCGGCCGGTGATGTCGGTGGCGATGAGCATCTGCGCCAGGCGGCCGTCGGTCCACTGCAGGTAGCGCGTGCGCACGTCGAACCACTTCTGCAGCGATGCGACGAAGACCTCGCGTGGGCTCGCGTCGGCTTCGGTGAGTTCCTGCGTGGGCAGGCCCGAGAGCGGGTCCACCTCGTCGTCGTGGTCGCTCGCCGGTGTGGTGCCGACGGCGCTGCCGGCCATCAGCTGGTGGCCGGCCGCATCGCCGGCGAACCACAAGCGGTAGGAGCGGTTGGCAAAGAGCAGCTCGCCTTGCTGCACCGAGAGCACGGAGACCGCCGCGTCCAGCCCTTCCAGGACGGTGGTGAAACGCTCGTGCGAGGCCGAGAGCTGGTCGCGGATGCGCTTGGCCTCGGTGATGTTGGTGATCGAGGTCATCCACCCCGTCTGCTGGCCCTTGGCATCGACCAGCGGGCTGAGATACATGCGCGCGTCGAAGACGCTCGTGTCCTTGCGCATCAGGCGCACCTCGATGCCGCCGCTCGGGCTGCGGCCCTGCAGTTCCTGCTGCAGCAGCCGGCTGTTCTCCTCGATGCGCTCCGCGGGCCAGTACGGGAAAGGCGGCAGGCGGCCGATGAGCTGCTCGGCCGAGAAGCCGGTCATCTGGCAGAACGCGGCGTTGACGTAGGTGATGCAGCCGTGCAGGTCCATCGCCCGCATGCCCGTGGGCATGGAGTTTTCCATGGCGCGGCGGAAGTTCGTCTCCTGCACCAGGGCGCCCTGGATCTGCGCGCGGCGGCGCATGTGGCGCCAGGTGCCCAGCAGCATCCACACGGTGAGCACCGACAGCGCCACCACCATCCAGAACAGGGTGTTGTTGACCAGGCCGATGCTCGTGCGCCAGCCCTGGCCGCGCAGCAGCAGGCCGTTGAGCGCGGGCGTCAGCGGGGCCTCGTCGAAGATGAGCGAGCGGTGGCTGGCGCGACCCGGCATCTCGGTGATGGTGGAGGCGAGCACGCGCTGGCGCTCGTCGAGCACCGAGATCATGTGCCGCTGCGCCACCTCGGCGGGCACGAAATGGCGCACCAGGCCCTCGAGCGAGTACTCGGCGACGAGCGCGCCGACGAAGGCGTTGTGTTCGATGAGCGGGATGTGCAGCTGGAAGACGGCCGCACCGGCGCTGTCGGCAAAGCTCCTGGAATACGCCGGCGAGCGCGTGCCGCGGGTGGCGCGAAACGCCGCCTCAGGCTCGGAGAGCCGGCCTTCGGCGGGCAACGAGGCCTCGGGGGGCTCGCCCGCGCTGTTCAAGGGGTAGAGCGCGGCCACGTGCGTGGCGCGCACCTTGCGCCGCGCATCGACCCAGGTCAGGTGCACGATCTCGGGCCGCTCGCTCGTGAAGGCCGCGGCCTGGCCGGCAAACTCGTCGGCGTCGGTGACCCCCGAGACGAGGTCTCGTGCCATGCGGATCAGGCCCTCCTGGTTCTGGATCAGGCGCAGCCCGATCTGCTGCTGCGTGAGCTGCGTGTCGCGCTTGACGGACTCCGTCTGGCGCCCGATCTCCTCGTTGCGCAGGTACCAGAAAGCGGAAACGATGGCCGCCAGGAAGAGCAGCACGGAGAGCAGCGGCCCGAGGGTGGCGAAGCGATCCTGGCGCGAAGGCGACTGGCGGCGCCACCAGCGGGCGAAGAGCTGCCTCGTCGCGGGAAACCGCGGCGGGCGCAGGGCGGCCGGGGCGCGCGAATTCTCCTGGCGTGGGGACATGGCGCGCATTATCCCGGCGCGAGCCGTGCGCATGGCCCTGTGCCGCATGATGAAACGCGCGCGCACGATTCGGAAGCGCGAGCGTGTATGACACACTCGCGCCACGTCGAGCCACAGCCATCAGGAGACAGCACCATGTCCGCTATGCCGGAGCCGTTCGCAGACGCCCCCGACCCCGACGAGCAGGAGACCCGCGAGTGGCTGGACGCCCTCTCGGCGGTCATCGCCACCGAGGGCACGGAAAGGGCGCACTGCCTCCTCGAACAGGTGCTGGAGGAGGCGCGTGCGAGCCACATCGACATGCCGTTCTCGGCCAACACGCCGTACATCAACACGATTGCGGCGCTGGATGAGGAACGCAGCCCGGGCAACCGCGCCCTGGAGGGCCGCCTGCGGGCCTACATGCGCTGGAACGCCATGGCGCTGGTGGTCAAGGCCAACCGGCTGCATCCGGCCGACGGCGGCGACCTGGGTGGACACATCAGCTCGTTTGCCTCGGTGGCCCACCTCTTTGCCGCCGGCTTCAACCACTTCTGGCATGCCGCGAGCGAGGACCACGGCGGCGATCTGCTCTACATCCAGGGGCATTCCGCGCCCGGCATCTATGCGCGCGCCTTCCTCGAGGGGCGGCTGAGCGAGGAGCAACTGCTCAACTTCCGCCAGGAGGTCGATGGCCGGGGGCTGCCGAGCTACCCGCACCCCAAGCTCATGCCCGAGTTCTGGCAGTTCCCCACCGTCTCCATGGGCCTGGGCCCGCACATGGCGATCTACCAGGCGCGCTTCCTCAAGTACCTGCACGCGCGCGGCATTGCCGACACCTCGAAGCGCAAGGTGTGGGTGTTCTGCGGCGACGGCGAGATGGACGAGCCCGAAAGCCTGGGCGCCATCGGCCTGGCGGCGCGCGAAAAGCTCGACAACCTGATCTTCGTCGTCAACTGCAACCTGCAGCGCCTGGACGGGCCGGTGCGCGGCAACGGCAAGATCATCCAGGAGCTCGAGAGCACCTTCCGCGGCGCCGGATGGAATGTCATCAAGCTCATCTGGGGCAGCAAGTGGGACCCGCTGCTGGCGCGCGACAAGGACGGCGCGCTGCGCAAGGTGATGATGGAGACGCTGGACGGCGACTACCAGGCCTTCAAGGCCAACGACGGCGCCTTCGTGCGCAAGCACTTCTTCGGCCGTGATCCGCGCACGGCGGCGATGGTGGCGAAGATGAGCGACGGCGACATCTGGAACCTGACCCGCGGCGGGCACGATTCACCCAAGGTCTACGCCGCCATGCACCGGGCGGTGCAGGCCAGGGGACAGCCCACGGTGCTGCTGGTGAAGACCATCAAGGGCTACGGCATGGGCAAGGCCGGCGAGGCGCGCAACACCGCGCACCAGGCGAAGAAGCTCACCGACGAGGAGATCCGCTACTTCCGCGACCGCTTCAACATCCCCATCGCTGACAGCGAGCTGCCCAAGATCCCGTTCTACAAGCCGGCCGAGGACACGCCGGAGATGAAGTACCTGCACGAGCGCCGCCGCGCCTTGGGTGGCCACTTGCCCAAGCGCCGCACCCGCGCCGAAGAGCAGTTCACCGTGCCCGACCTGGAGATCTTCAAGGCGGTGCTCGAACCCACCGCCGAGGGGCGCGAGATCAGCACCACGCAGGCCTTCGTGCGCTGCCTCACGCAGGTGCTGCGCGACAAGGCGCTGGGCCCGCGCGTCGTGCCCATCCTCGTCGACGAGGCGCGCACCTTCGGCATGGAGGGACTCTTCCGCCAGATCGGCATCTACAACCCCGAGGGCCAGAAGTACACGCCGGTGGACCGCGAGCAGGTCATGTTCTACAAGGAGATGACGAGCGGGCAGATCCTGCAGGAGGGCATCAACGAGGCCGGCGGCATGAGCAGCTGGATCGCCGCGGCGACGTCGTACTCGACGAACAACCGCATCATGCTGCCCTTCTACATCTACTACTCGATGTTCGGCTTCCAGCGCGTCGGCGACCTGGCCTGGGCCGCGGGCGACATGCAGGCGCGCGGCTTCCTGCTCGGCGGCACCTCGGGGCGCACCACGCTCAACGGCGAAGGGCTGCAGCACGAGGACGGGCACAGCCACATCCTCGCCGGGACGATCCCGAATTGCATCTCCTACGACCCGACCTTCGCGCACGAGGTGGCGGTGATCCTGCAGCACGGCATGAAGCGCATGGTGGAGAGGCAGGACAACGTCTACTACTACCTCACGCTGCTCAACGAGAACTACCCCATGCCCGGCCTGCGCGCCGGCACCGAGGAGGAGATCCTCAAAGGCATGTACCTGCTCGAGGAAGGCCCGAAGAAGACGCCGCGCGTGAACCTGCTGGGCAGCGGTGCCATCCTGCGCGAGAGCCAGGAGGCGGCGCGCCTGCTGGGCGCCGAGTGGGGCGTGGCGGCCAACGTCTGGAGCTGCCCGAGCTTCAACGAGCTTGCCCGCGACGGGCAGGACTGCGAGCGCTGGAACCTGCTCCATCCCACGGCCCCCGAGGCCCGCGTGCCCTTCGTCACGCAGCAGCTGGCCGCGCATGCCGGACCGGTGGTCGCGTCCACGGACTACGTGAAGAACTTCGCCGAGCAGATCCGCGCCTTCATCCCCAAGGGCCGTGCCTACAAGGTGTTGGGCACCGACGGTTTCGGGCGCAGCGATTTCCGCAGCAAGCTGCGCGAGCACTTCGAGATCGACCGCCACTACATCGTGGTGGCCGCGCTCAAGGCCCTGGCCGACGAGGGCAGCGTGCCCGCGGTCAAGGTGGCCGAGGCCATTGCCAAGTACCGCATCGCCGCGGACAAGATCAACCCGCTGCACGCATAACACGACGAGACGGAGACAGCTCATGGCCTTGGTCGAAGTGAAGGTGCCCGACATCGGCGACTTCAAGGAAGTGGAAGTCATCGAACTGCTGGTCAAGCCCGGCGACACGGTGGCGCTGGACCAGTCGCTGCTCACGGTGGAGAGCGACAAGGCCTCGATGGAGATCCCCTCGTCGCACGCCGGCGTGGTCAGGGAGCTCAGGGTCAAGCTCGGCGACAAGGTCGCCGAGGGCAGCCTGGTGCTGCTGCTCGAGGCCGGTGCGGCGGCCGTGGCTGCACCCGCCGCCGCTGCGGCGCCTTCCGCCACACCGCCGGCGGAGGCCGCCGTGTCCGCGAGTGCGCCGCCGCGTGCCGCACCCGTGCCGGCACCGACGGCCCCGTCTGCGACCCCGGCCGCGCCCGTGGCCGCGCCCATGGCGGCCGAAGTACCTGCGCACGAGCCCGGCAGCGCCAAGGGCGTGCCACCACACGCTTCGCCCTCGATCCGCCTGCTCGCGCGCGAGCTCGGCGTGCCGCTGACCGAAGTGCTGGGCACGGGGCCCAAGGGCCGCATCACGCAGGCCGACGTGCAGGGCTTCGTCAAGCAGGTCATGGCCGGCGCCGTGCAGACCGCCGCCCAGCGCGCCGGCGCGCCGGCAGCGCCCGCCAGCGCCTTCCCCGGCTTGTTGCCCTGGCCGCAGGTGGACTTCGCCAAGTTCGGCCCCATCGAACGCCGCGAGCTCAGCCGCATCAAGAAGATCGCCGGGGCCAACCTGCACCGCAACTGGGTGCTCATCCCCCACGTCACCAACCATGACGACGCCGACATCACCGAGCTCGAGGCCTTGCGCCTGCAGCTCAACAAGGAACACGAGAAGAGCGGCATCAAGGTGACGATGCTCGCCTTCCTCGTCAAGGCCTGCGTTGCCGCGCTGAAGAAGTTCCCCGAGTTCAACGCCTCGCTCGACGGCGAGGCCCTGGTGCTGAAGAACTACTTCCACATCGGCGTTGCCGCCGATACGCCCAGCGGGCTGGTGGTGCCGGTGATCAAGGATGCCGACGGCAAAGGCATCCTGCAGATCAGCCAGGAGATGAGCGAGCTGGCGGGCAAGGCGCGCGAGGGCAAGCTCAGCCCGGCGGAGATGAGCGGCGGGTGCTTCAGCATCAGCTCGCTGGGCGGCATCGGCGGGCGCTACTTCACGCCCATCATCAACGCCCCCGAGGTCGCCATCCTCGGCGTGTGCCGCAGCGCCATGGAGCCGCGCTGGGACGGCAAGGCCTTCGCACCCCGGCTGGTCCTGCCGCTGAGCCTGAGCTGGGACCACCGCGTCATCGACGGCGCGGCGGCAGCGCGCTTCAATGCCTATCTGTGCAGCGTGCTGGCGGACTTCCGCCGCGTGCTGCTGTAAGGGGGCGGTGATGGCGCTCATCGAGATCCAGGTTCCGGACATCGGCGACTTCAAGGACGTCGCCGTCATCGAGCTGCTGGTCAAACCCGGCGACGTGGTCAAGGCCGAGCAGAGCCTGGTCACGGTCGAAAGCGACAAGGCGTCGATGGAGATCCCGTCGTCGGCCGGCGGCGTGGTCAAGGAGTTGCGCGTCGCCCTCGGCGACAAGCTCAACCGCGGCATGGTCATCCTCGTGCTCGAGGCCGCTGCCGAGGGGGCTTCGTCCGCCCCGGCGGCGGCCGATCGTGCCCTGGCGTCCGCGGCGGCGCCGCAATCCGCGCTGCCCGTGGCGCACGCGGCGGGTCAGGCCGGTGCGGCCGACGTGAGCTGCGATCTGGTCGTGCTCGGCGCGGGGCCGGGCGGCTATTCGGCCGCCTTTCGCGCCGCCGACCTGGGCATGAAGGTCGTGCTCGTCGAGCGCCATGCCACGCTCGGCGGCGTGTGCCTGAACGTGGGCTGCATCCCGAGCAAGGCCTTGCTGCACGTCGCTGCGGTGATGGACGAGGTGAGCCATTTCGCCGACCTCGGCGTGAGCTACGGGCCGCCCACGGTCGACCTTGCCCGGCTCCTGGCGCACAAGAACAAGGTCGTGGGCAAGCTCACCGCAGGCCTGGCGGCGATGGCCCGCATGCGCAAGGTCACGGTGGTGCACGGGCGCGGCGAATTCGTCGACCCGCAGCACCTGGCGGTGACCGCGCCGGACGGGCAGTTGCTCACGATCCGCTTTGCCCAGGCGATCATCGCCGCCGGCTCGGAAGCCGTGAAGCTGCCCTTCCTGCCCCAGGACGACCCGCGCATCGTCACCAGCACCGGCGCGCTGGAGTTGCGGCGCCAGCCCGAGCGCATGCTCGTCGTCGGCGGGGGCATCATCGGCCTGGAGATGGCCAGCGTGTATTCCACGCTCGGCGCGCGCATCGAGGTGGTGGAGATGCTCGATGGCCTCATGCCCGGTGCCGACCGCGACCTGGTGAAGGTGTGGCAGAAGATCAACGCGCGGCGCTTCGATCGCCTCATGCTGGGGACGCGCTGCGTCGCCGCCACGGCCACGGACGACGGCGTTCGCGTGCACTTCGAAGGCCCGGGCGGTGCGAAGGGAGAGGGCGTCTACGACCTCGTGCTGCAGGCGGTGGGGCGCACGCCCAACGGCAAGCGCATTGCCGCCGAGAAGGCCGGGGTGGCGGTGGGCGAGCGCGGCTTCATCGCCGTGGACGTGCAGATGCGCACCAACGTGCCGCATATCTACGCCATCGGCGACATCGTCGGCCAGCCCATGCTCGCGCACAAGGCGGTGCACGAGGCGCATGTGGCGGCCGAGGTGGCCGCCGGCGATGGCAAGGCCCAGTTCGTCGCGCGGGTCATCCCCAGCGTCGCCTACACCGACCCCGAGGTCGCCTGGGTCGGCCTCACCGAGGACGAGGCGCGGGCCCAGGGCCGGGCGCTGAAGAAGGGCCTGTTTCCGTGGACCGCCTCGGGCCGCGCCATCGCCAACGGCCGCGACGAGGGCTTCACCAAGCTGCTCTTCGACGCGCAGACGCAGCGCATCGTCGGTGGCGGGATCGTCGGCACGCATGCCGGCGACATGATCGGCGAGGTGGCGCTGGCCATCGAGATGGGCGCCGACGAAGTGGACATCGGCCGCACCATCCACCCGCACCCCACACTGGGCGAGAGCATCGGCCTGGCCGCCGAGGTGGCGCACGGCAGCTGCACCGACCTGCCACCGGCGCGGCGCTGAGCCCGGACGCAAGGGCGCGCCTGCGCGCGGCCTTGCGCCTGGCGAAGGCCCGGACCCTCAGTGGTTCGGGCTGAGCCGGCCGCGCCACGCCACGCCGCGGGGAGAGGCACCGTGGCCGGCGGGGCGATGCGCGGCGCGTGGGGCCGGCGCCACGCTGGCCAGTTAGACTGCGGCATCCCAATGCCACTGCAGTCCCCCGGACCATGTCATCTTCCGTCACCGAAAGCCAGCTCCTCGAAGCGCTGAAGACCGTCGCCGATCCCAACACGGGCAAGGATTTCGTCGGCACGCGCCAGGTCAAGAACGTGCGCATCGAGGGCGGCGACGTCGCCTTCGAGATCGAACTGGGCTACCCCGGCAAGAGCCAGGCGGCCGAGCTGCGCAAGGCCCTGATTGCCGCCACGCGCACGCTGCCCGGCGTGCACAACGTCAGCGTCAACATCACCACCAAGGTGGTCTCGCATTCGGTGCAACGCGGTGTGCAGTTGCTGCCCAACGTGAAGAACATCATCGCCGTGGCCTCGGGCAAGGGCGGCGTGGGCAAGAGCACGACGACCGCCAACCTGGCACTGGCGCTGGCCGCCGAGGGCGCCAGCGTGGGCATCCTCGACGCCGACCTCTACGGCCCCAGCCAGCCCATGATGATGGGCATCGAAGGCCGCCCGGAGAGCCTGGACGGGCAGATGATGGAGCCGCTGGAGAACTTCGGCGTGCAGGTCATCTCCATCGGCTTTCTCATCGACGCCGACCAGGCGATGATCTGGCGCGGCCCGATGGCCACGCAGGCGCTGGAGCAATTGCTGCGCCAGACGCGCTGGCGCGACCTCGACTACCTGCTCGTCGACATGCCCCCGGGCACCGGCGACATCGCCCTCACGCTGAGCCAGCGCGTGCCGTTGACCGGCGCGGTGATCGTCACCACGCCGCAGGACATCGCCCTGCTCGACGTGCGCCGCGGCGTGGAGATGTTCAAGAAGGTGGGCGTGCCCATCCTCGGCATCGTCGAGAACATGGCCGTGTACCACTGCCCGAAGTGCGGCCACGCGGAGCACATCTTCGGCGCTGACGGCGGCCGGCGCATGGCGCAGGAGTACGAGGTCGATTACCTCGGCGGGCTGCCGCTGACGATGAGCATCCGCGAGCAGGCCGACGGCGGCCGCCCCAGCGTGGTGGCCGACCCCGACGGCACGGTGGCGGCCACCTACAAGCAGATCGCGCGCAGCGTGGCGGTGAAGATCGCCCTCAAGGCGAAGGACTTCTCGGCGAAGTTCCCGACGATCAACGTCTCCAAGACGACCTGATCGACGGCTCGCCCGGGCCTGTGCCGGCGACTGTGCCGGCCGCGGCGTCCGGTGCACCTATTCTTCGGCCCAGTCGGCGCAGCGCCGCTCCAGCGTGCGCCGCGAGATGCCCAGCAGCGGCGCCGCGCGGCCCTTGTCTCCGCCCACGGATTCGAGCACGGCCAGGATGTGGCGCCGCTCCAGCGTCTGCAGGTCGGTCGGACCGCTCAGCGCTGTGGCCGGGCGCGCGCCCGGGTTGCCCCGCAGGCGCGACAGGCCCTGATAGAGCGCCGAGACGTTGAGCGCGCCGACGATGAGCGAGCGCTCGATCAGATTGCGCAACTCGCGCACGTTGCCTGGCCAGTCGTACTCGCGCAGAAAACGCATCTCCTCGGCGCTGACTTCGATGGGGGCCACGCCCAGGCGCGGTGCCAGCGTGGCAACGAAATGCGCCACCAGCTCGGGAATGTCTTCCTTGTGCGCGCGCAGCGGCGGCAGACGAATCTCCACGACCTGCAGGCGGTAATAGAGGTCCTTGCGGAAGCGGCCGGCCTGCACCTCGTCGGCCAGCGGGCGACAGGTGGCGGCGACGATGCGCACCTGCACCGGGATCTCCTCCTGCGCGCCGGCAGGGCGGATGCGGCGGCTTTCGAGCACGCGCAGCAGCGTCGCTTGCAGGGGCAGCGGGAGCTCGTCGATCTCGTCGAGGAACATCGTGCCGCCCTGGGCGCAGACGAACAGGCCGTCGCGGGCCGCGCTGCCCTCGCCCAGAGGCACCTGGCCGAAGAGTTCGCTCTCGATCAGCGTGGGCGAAACGGCGGCGCAGTTCAAGGGCACGAAGGGCCCCTGCGCATGCGCGCTGAGCTCGTGCAGGGCCTGCGCAGCGAGTTCCTTGCCGGTGCCCGATTCACCGCTCAGCAGCACCGTGCTGTCCACCGCGCTCACGCGTTGCAGCGCGCTTTGCAGCCCCTTGATCATGATGGAGCTGCCCACCAGCGCCGCGGCCGACGGCTTGTGCTGCTGCAAGCTGCGCTTGAGCAGCCAGTTCTCGCGCTTGAGCCGGGCCCGCTCCAGGCCATGCTTGAAGGCGCCCAGCAGTTGCGTCACGCGGAAGGGCTTGAGCAGGAGGTCGCCGGCGCCGGCGCGCAGGGCTTCGATGGCCGTGTCCAGGTCGGCGAAAGCGGTGATGAGCACGACCTCGCAGGCGTTGCCGTGGGAGCGCAGGTCCCGCAGCAGATCGAGCCCGCTGCGTCCCGGCAGGGTGATGTCGAGGATGACGAGGTCGAAGCGGTGCGCGCGCAACAGCGTCGCGGCCTCCTCCGCACTGCCACTGTCGAGCACCTGGCCGGCGCGCGGTGCCAGGGTCTTGACGAGGAAATTGCGCATCCCCGGCTCGTCGTCCACCACCAGGATGGAGGCCAACGGCCAGCGCTCGTCGGTGCTGGATTCGTGGGGCAGGTGAGCCGGTGCATCCATGGGCAGTGCGGGGGCGTCGCGTCTATCCGGCCGGACGCTGCAACTGCTGCAGCTCGGCGACGGTGTTGGCGTTGAAGAAGGCGCTCGCATCGTCGAAGGGCACTTCCACGCAGCGATGGCGCGCGGTCCAGCGGTCGATCTTGCGCTCGCCCGCATGCAGGAAGGCGACCAGGCTCTCCAGCAGTTCCACGCGCAGCAGGCAGAAGACGGGCTGCGCGCGCCGCACGCCATCCTCGAGCGTGGCGGCCATGGCGATCTCCGCGCGCTCGGCCAGCAGCGCATCGGCCAGCCGGCGCACCAGGTCCGCGGGAAAGTTCGGCGTGTCGCAGGGCACCGTGACCAGGTAGGGCGTCTCGCAGCGCTCCAGCCCGGCGAGCAGCCCGGCCAGCGGACCCGGGTAATCGGTCATCGGGTCGGGCCACACCGGCGCGCCCATGGATTCGTACGCCGCGAGGTTGCGGTTGGCGTTGATCATCACCGCGCCCACCTGCGGCTGCAGGCGCAGCAGCGCGTGCAGCGCCAGGGGCATGCCGCGGTGGCTCTGCAGCCCCTTGTCGACCCCGCCCATGCGGCTGCCGCGCCCGCCGGCGAGCACCAGCCCGGTGACTTCCTGAGTCGGGATGCTCATCGTGCCCCCTGGGCGCTGCGCGCCGTCCCCCGGACCTCGCCAGAGGTCCCCTCGTGGACCTGGGGGAGCGAGCGCCTTCGGAGCGGCCGTGCGTCGCTCATGCTTCGAGCAGGTCGAAGGCCTGCGTCTCCACCTGCACGAAGGCGGCGGTGAAGGTGGCCACGGCGCGCCAGGTGTCGGCGCGCGGATGCGCCAGCACCGCACTGCACAGGTCGGGTAACCAAGGCTGCACATGGGCGCGGAAGAAACGGCGCTGCTGCTCGAGCTTGCAGAGCTCGGCGTCGTCGCCGGCGATGAGGAAGCGCATCACCTCGAAGAGATACGACACATGGTCCTCCGTTTCGATGCGGGAGTCGTCGCGCGTCAGCCCCAGGGCCTGCAGGTCGCTGCGCAGTGCGGCGAGCGGCTTTTCGTTGAGGAAGCCCGCGAGGTAGTACGAACCGTAGGCAAAGACCTCGGGCTTGCCCACGCCGTGGAAGAGCGCCTCGTGCTCGTCCGCCGCCGCCTGCGCGGTGGAGGCGCGCATCGCCGCCACGAGTTGCATCCAGGGTTCTTCCAGGTGGGCTCCGGCCTCGGGCGCCTGGGTCACGGCGGTGGCGAACTGCTGCAGCAGCGCGGCGTCGGGTGGCGCGAGCCACAGCGCAGCGAGCAGGCCATAGAGCTCGGCGCGAGCGCCTTCCTCGCGCTCGTCGGCGGGGGCAAATCGCAGGGGGACGGTGTTCATGGTCGGGATCGCAGTTCAGGGTTGGCGCGGCAAGGTCAGAGGTCGGTGATGCGCACTTCCCCCGGGTGGCTGTAGATGTCCACCACGCGGCAGTCGCCGCACATCTTCAGCCGTTCGGCCGCCGCGCCCTGGAACGCGGCGTGGCCGGCGAGCTTGGCCACCAGGTTGTCGATGGCGCGCAGGGTGCCGAAGGGCTTGCCGCAGCGCACGCAGCGGTAGGGCTCCATCTCCGCCAGCACGCGCGGCGCCTTGCGCGAGCGGCCACCCTCGGCCAGCCACAGGCGCGGCTCGAGCTGCAGCGCGTGTTCCGGGCAGATGCCCACGCACAGGCCGCACTGCACGCAGCTCCTTTCGGTGAACTTGAGCTGGGGCTTGTCCGGGTTGTCGGCCAGCGCACCGGCCGGGCAGGCGCTGACGCAGCTCAGGCACACGGTGCACTTGCCCAGGTCCAGCGCCAGGTTGCCCCAGGGCGAGCCCGCGGCGGGCAGGGCGATGTGCTCGGGCACGCGCGCCGACTGCGCCACCAGGTGCTCGAGCGCGAGCTCCAGCGTGGCGCGCTTGTCGGCCTGGGTGGTAAAGGTGGCGGCGTGGGCCACGCCCTGGGCCGGCGGTGCGCGCAGCGCATGGTCCAGCGCGCTCAGGTCGCGCGCGTCGCGCGCCTCGAGCAGCCTCAGGTGCGTGCCCGCGTAGCCCAGCCCGGCCAGCACGGCCTGGGCCACGGCCATCTGTTCGGCCAGCGCCTCACGGTACTCGGGGGCGTCGTCCTGGGTCAGCAGCACCCAGATCTGGACGGCGCCCTGGGCGATCGCGGCCAGCCAGAGATCCAGGCCGACGCTCGCCGTGTGCCACACGGCCACCGGCAGCACGCGCGGCGCAACGCCTTGCAGCGCGCGGTCGACGCGCGCGGCACGGCCCAGCTCGTCAATCAGCCGCGCTCCTGTGCCTTCGCTGTGAACGAGCAGCGCGGCGTCGCGCCCGCCGGCCTGCGCATAGGCTGTGAGCAGGGTGCGCAGGCGCTTGCCCTGGTCCACCGTGCCCGGGTAGACGAAAGACATCGCCCCGCTCGGGCAGACGGTGCTGCAGGCGCCGCAGCCAACGCACAGATAGGGTTCGACGATGACTCCACCGCCACGGGACTCCTTGGTCTGGCCTTTGCGCGAGGCGTCGCTGCGGATGGCACGCGTGGAGCAGACCTCGATGCATGCCGAGCAGCCGATGACCTCGTTGCGGCTGTGCGCGCACAGCTTGGGCTGGTAGCGGAAGAAGCGCGGCTTGTCGAACTCGCCCGTGAGTTCGCGCAGCGCGAGCACGGCGGTCATGAGGCGGCGTTCGTCGGCCGCGACATGGAAGTAGCCCTGCGGCGGCTGGTGGTGGCTGAAGGCGGGGTGGGCGCGCAGGTCGAGGACGAGATCGAAGCTGTCGCCCTGTGCCTGCGGCGTGCGGTCGAAGTCGATCGCCCCGGCAGCGTCGCACACGCGCACGCAGTCGCGGTGCGTCCTGCACGCCTGCAGGTCGACCTGGTAGTCCAGGCCGATGGCGCCTTCGGGGCAGGCGGCGATGCAGGCATTGCAGCGCGTGCACAGGTCCAGGTCGATGGGGTTGGTGCTCTCCCACTCGGCCTCGAAACGGCCCAGCCAGCCTGTCAGCCGCGTCAGCCGCCCGCTGTGCGTGGCACGCACATGCGCCTGCGCCAAGGCGCTGCCGCCGCTGCCGACGAGGACGCTCACGTCGAGCTTGTCGGCGAGCATGGCCGCGGCGCGCTCGGCGGCCTCGGCTTCCCCGATCACCAGGCAGCGGCCCGCCGAGCGGTAGCTGACGTTGGGCACCGGCTCGGCGCTCGGCAGCTGCGCCGCGGCGATGAGCGCGGCGATCTTCGGCGTGGCGGCGCGGCCGTCGCGCGCCCAGCCGGCGGTCTCGCGGATGTTGACGAAGCGGATCGGTCGCTCCTGCACCGGCGCGGCGCCTTCGGTCTCCTCGTTGAGCTCGAGGAACAGGCGCTGCTCCTGCGTGCAGGCGACGAGCAGTTCCTGCGCGCCCTGGCCGGTGAGCCTGGCCGCGCGCTGGAAGGCACCGGCCTCGCGCCGGCACAGCAGGGTGTGAACGACCTCCAGCCCGTCAGTGCTGGCACCCGGCGTCCGCGCCAGGGCCTGGCGCAGGGCCGGCGCGTCCAGCGTCATCGTCTGGTTGCAGTTGCAGATCAAGGTCTTCATGGCAGGCGGGTTCGGTGGGCGAGGGTGCGGCGGCCGGTGCGCGGTCGTCAGCGGGGTCGGCTGGGGCCGGATCGGTGCGCTCGGCGGCGGGCACGGCGCCCGCCGGCGGCGCTTCGTCGGCAAACAACCCGAGCATCTGCGATTGCACCATGCGACGCAGCATGCCCGCGGGCAGCGGGTCGGGGGTGTGGTAATCGTCGACGTAGGTGTCGAGCCCGTCCATGACGTTGAACTGGGGGTCGCTGAAGAGCTTCTTCAGCGCGGCGTTGCGCACCTCGGGCGTGACGCCCCCGGCGACGAACTTCGTGTAGTCGGAGTCCTGCGTGAGCAGGGCGACGTCCTCGAGCGTGGGTGGTGGCACGGTGACAGGCGCTGTCGTCGCGCTTGGCTCTCCCGGCGCGGGTGCATCCTGCGCCTCCGCCGGCAGCGCGTCGGCAGCTCGTGCGGCAGGCGCATCCTGCGCGGCGGGTGGTGCCGCGGCCGGTGGCGCTGCCCGGCCCTCGACGGCCGCGCGTGCCTTGCGCCGCGACCAGCGCGCCAGGAAGGAGCCTTCGTCCGTCGCCATCGCCACTCAGCGCTCGTTCGTCGGGCGGAAGGAAGCGGGCCGCTGGCGGCGCTTGGGCTCGGGGCGGTAGTGCTCGTCGGTGTAGGACTGCAACCACTCGCGCACGGCCTGGGGCAGGGGCACGTTGTCCACGCGCTCCTGCGCGTCCATGAGGCGCGCGCCTTCGTTGTACGACAGCGTCACCAATTCGGGCCAGGCGCGCGACGGGTCGGCATCGTCGCTGCGCCACATGACAAACCAGACCGGGGCGCCGGAACTGAGGTTGAGGTGGTAGCCCTCGGCCTCGTCGCGGTGCAGCGTCACTTCCAGCCCGGGGTGCAGGAACAACGCGCTGTGGCCGTCGTCGCGCAGCGGCCGCGGCGCGGCACCGAACTGGCCCTCGTCGAGCAGCACGTCGACGATGCGAAACGACCAGTCCTCCCAGCGGCTGGGCTGGTGCAGGCGTTCGATCTGGACGGCGACGCGGAGGCTGGGGCGGGGGTTCACGGCTACGGCGGGGCGCGATGGTGCACCTCACGAAGAGGCGCGGATTCTAGGCCTTGGCGGCGTGCCGCGTGAGCGTGGCGCGCCATGGGCCGGCGCGCCACGCAAGGGCGTCAAGTTGACGCGCGCCATCCGGGTGGCCCCGTATTGAACCGTGGTGCCCTCCGAGTGCCCAATGCGCCAGCCGTTATGCATCCGCCTGCGTAGGTGTGCGCCCAAGGAGTTGCCGTGAGCCCAAAGCCGACCCATTCCCCCGCTGACCCGGACGCCGGGCCGCTGACGCGCCGGCGCCTCTTCGCCGGAGCCGGCGTTGCCGGCGCCGCCGTGGCGGTGGCGAGCATGCTGCCTGCAGCGAAAACCCAGGCACCGGCCGTGGCCAGCGCCGAGCCGGCCGCCGGCGCCGGCTACCGCCTCACCGAGCACGTGCGGCGCTACTACCAGACCGCCCGCATCTGAACACGCGGCAGGCGCGCCGGCACCCGCTGCGCGCGCCGCACCAGAAAACCGGCCCTGTACGAGGACTTCCCATGTTGCTCACCCGCAAATCCACCGAAACGGGCGCGGCGCCCTCGCGCCTCGTGGCCAGCCTGGCGCGCGGCGTCTCGCGCGCCATTCCCACCCTGGACCGACGCAGCTTCCTGCGCCGCTCGGGCCTGGGCGTGGGTGCCGGCATGGCCGCCGCGCAACTCACCCTCGTGCGCAAGGTCCAGGCGGCCGAATCGCCTGCCGCCGGCGCGGCCACGCCCAAGGTGCAGGTCAAGCGCACCATCTGCGGCCACTGCTCGGTGGGCTGTGCCATCGATGCGGTGGTGGAGAACGGTGTCTGGGTGCGCCAGGAACCGGTGTTCGATTCGCCGATCAACCTGGGCGCACATTGCGCCAAGGGCGCGGCGGTGCGCGAGCACGGCCACGGTGAGTACCGCCTGAAGTACCCGATGAAGCTGGTGAACGGCAAGTACCAGCGCATCTCGTGGGACGTGGCGCTGGAGGAGATCAGCCAGAAGATGCTCGACCTGCGCCGCGAAAGCGGGCCGGACGCGATGTTCTTCGTCGGCTCGTCCAAGCAGAGCAACGAGCAGGCCTACCTGATGCGCAAGTGGGTGAGCTTCTGGGGTACCAACAACACCGACCACCAGGCGCGCATCTGCCACTCCACCACGGTCGCCGGTGTCGCCAACACCTGGGGCTACGGGGCGATGACGAATTCGTACAACGACATGCAGAACTCGAAGGCGGCGATGTACATCGGCAGCAATGCGGCCGAGGCACACCCCGTGTCGATGCTGCACATGCTGCACGCCAAGGAAAACGGCTGCAAGATGATCGTCGTCGATCCGCGCTTCACGCGCACCGCGGCCAGGGCCGACGAGTTCGTGCGCCTGCGCTCGGGCGGAGACATCCCCTTCGTCTTCGGCCTCATGTACCACATCTTCAAGAACGGCTGGGAAGACAAGAAGTACATCGAGGACCGCGTCTACGGCATGGAAAAGGTGCGCGAGGACGTGCTCGCGAAGTGGACGCCGGACAAGGTGCTCGAGGCCTGTGGCGTGGACGAGGCCACCGTCTACCGTGTGGCCAAGACGCTCGCCGACAACCGCCCGAGCACGGTGGTGTGGTGCATGGGCCAGACCCAGCACACCACCGGCAACGCCGTGGTGCGTGCCTCGTGCCTGCTGCAGCTGGCGCTGGGCAACGTGGGCAAGAGCGGCGGCGGCACGAACATCTTCCGCGGTCACGACAACGTGCAGGGCGTCACCGACGTCGGCCCCAACCCCGATTCGCTGCCCGGCTACTACGGTCTGCTCGAGGGCTCCTGGAAGCATTTCGCCAAGGCCTGGGGCGTGGACTTCGAGTGGATCAAGAACCAGTACGCCCCGGGCATGATGGGCAAGCCCGGGATGACGGTTTCGCGCTGGATCGACGGCGTGCTCGAGAAGAACGAGCTCATCGACCAGGCGAGCAACCTGCGCGGCCTGTTCTTCTGGGGTCATGCGCCGAACTCGCAGTCGCGCGGCCTGGAGATGAAGCGGGCCATGGACAAGCTCGACCTGCTCGTCGTCGTCGACCCGTTCCCCAGCGCCACCGCGGCCATGGCGGCGATGCCGGGCCAGCCCGAAGACCTCAACCCCAAGCGCGCGGTCTACCTGCTGCCGGCGTGCACGCAGTTCGAGACGACCGGCTCGTGCACGGCCTCGAACCGCTCGATCCAGTGGCGCGAGAAGGTCATCGAACCGCTCTGGGAGAGCCGCAGCGACCACATGATCATGTACCAGCTGGCGCTCAAGCTCGGCTTCGCCAAGGAACTGGTCGCGAACTACAAGATGGTGCCGGGCAAGGGCGGCATGCCCGAACCCGAGACCGAGTCCATCCTGCGCGAGATCAACAAGTCCGTCTGGACCATCGGCATGAGCGGTCACAGCCCCGAACGGCTCAAGGCCCACATGCGCAACATGAACGTCTTCGACGTGCGCACGCTGCGCGCCAAGGGCGGCATCGACAAGGAAACCGGCTACAAGCTCGACGGTGAGTATTTCGGCCTGCCCTGGCCGTGCTACGGCACCCCCGAGATGCGCCACCCGGGCAGCCCGAACCTGTACGACACCTCCAAGCACGTGATGGAGGGCGGTGGCAACTTCCGCGCCAACTTCGGCGTCGAGCGCGATGGGGTTTCGCTGCTGGCCGCCGACGGTTCGCACTCCAAGGGCGCCGACCTGACCACCGGCTACCCCGAGTTCGACCATCTGCTGCTGAAGAAGCTCGGCTGGTGGGCCGAGCTCACCGAGGCCGAACAGAAGGCCGCGGAGGGCAAGAACTGGAAGACCGACCCCTCGGGCGGCATCATCCGCGTGACCATGCAGGTGCACGGCTGCCACCCCTTCGGCAACGCCAAGGCGCGCGCCGTGGTGTGGAACTTCCCCGACCCGATCCCGCAGCACCGCGAGCCGCTCTACAGCAACCGGCCCGACCTCGTCGCCAAGTACCCGACGCACGACGACAAGAAGGCCTTCTGGCGCCTGCCCACGCTGTACAAGAGCGTGCAGGAGAAGAACAAGGACATCGGCAAGACCTTCCCGCTGGTGATGACCAGCGGGCGCCTGGTCGAGTTCGAGGGCGGTGGCGAAGAGACGCGCTCCAACCCCTGGCTGGCCGAACTGCAGCAGGAGATGTTCGTCGAGATCAACCCCAAGGCGGCCAACGACCGGGGCATCCGCAACGGCGACTTTGTCTGGGTGAAGACGCCAGCAATGGCGGCGGTGCCCAACTTCAAGGGCCTGCGCGTGCAGGCCCAGGTGACCGAGCGCGTGAGCGCGGACACGGTCTTCATGCCCTTCCATTTCTCGGGCCGCTGGGGCGGCGCGGACCTGCTGCCCTACTACCCCGACGGTGCGGCGCCGGTGGTGCGCGGCGAAGCCATCAACACCGCCACGACCTACGGCTACGACAGCGTGACGATGATGCAAGAGACCAAGACCACGGTCTGCCAGGTCGAAAAAGCGACGGCTTAAGGAAACATCATGGCCCGAATGAAATTCCTCTGCGACGCCGAACGCTGCATCGAGTGCAACGGCTGTGTCACCGCCTGCAAGGCCGAGCACGACATCCCGTGGGGCGTGAACCGCCGTCGCGTGGTCACGCTCAACGACGGCGTGCCCGGTGAGCGTTCCATTTCGGTGGCGTGCATGCACTGCAGCGACGCGCCGTGCATGGCGGTGTGCCCGGTGGACTGCTTCTACCGCACCGACGAGGGCGTGGTCCTGCACGACAAGGACATCTGCATCGGCTGCGGCTACTGCAGCTACGCCTGCCCCTTCGGCGCACCGCAGTTTCCGAGCAACGGCAGCTTCGGCCTGCGCGGCAAGATGGACAAGTGCACCTTCTGCTCCGGTGGCCCCGAGGAGCATGGCAGCGCCGCCGAGTTCGAGAAGTACGGGCGCAACCGTCTCAGCGAAGGCAAGCTGCCGGCCTGCGCCGAGATGTGCGCCACCAAGGCGCTGCTGGGGGGTGACGGCGACGTGGTGGCCGACATCTTCCGCCATCGCGTGCTCGTGCGCGGCAAGGGCAGCGAGGTGTGGGGTTGGGGCACGGCCTACGGCAAACCCAGTGGCGGCACGGCCGCCAAGCCCGAAGGAGCGAAATCATGAAGCGCGCTGCCATTGTGCTTGCCGCCGCGGCCATCGCCCTGGGCGTGGCGGGGTGTGGCGAGAAACCGCAGAGCGCATCGCAGCCCAAGGCCGTGACTCCGGCCTTCAGCGGGCCGGCCACCGCCTTCACTGCCGCGGGCTGGAAGCCCGGTGACGAGGCCAGCTGGAAGGAGCAGCTGCGCACGCGCGCGCAGGGCCAGGACGAGTACTCCCGCGCTGCCGCGCCTTGAGCCATCTCGGGGACACACCATGATCGACTCGATGCGAAGACTGCTCGGACTGCTAGTCACGGTGGCCGTGCTGGCCCTCGGGGGCCAGGCCCAGGCCCAGGGCACTCCGTCCGCCGAGGCCAAG
>DYOR01000022.1:0-2356 GCA_020720385.1 Rubrivivax sp. | reverse complement strand
CGGCCACGGCCATGGCGCCGGGCGGAGCACCGGCCGGTTTCGTCGCCCCGGCCGAGCCCAAGGCCGGCGAGACCAACGCCGAGCGCAGCAAGAGTCAGCCGGGGAACAACGCACCCCTGTGGCGCGCGGTGCGCCAGTCCGGCGCGCAGCAGGGCTTCACCAGCCTGCCGGGCGCCGAGCAGGGCACGCTCATCCAGCCCTTCGTGCAGTACCCGGGCTCGCGCCTGGCGAGCGCCGGCGAGGCCTGGCGCCAGGTGCGCAACGGCTGGATCCTGCCCTACGGCGGCGCGCTGCTGGTGATCGCCGTGCTCGCCATCGCGCTGTACTACTTCGTGCGCGGGCCCCTGGGCGCGCACCATGTCGATACCGGGCGCCTGGTCAAACGCTTCAACCTCTGCGAGCGCGCTCTGCACCTCGCCGTGGCGGGAACTTGGACCTTGCTCGCCATCTCCGGCCTGGTCATGGCCTTCGGCAAGTTCTTCCTCCCTGTCCTCACCGGCGGCACGCTGTTCGGCATGGCGACCTATGGGTTGAAGACGCTGCACAACTTCGTCGGTCCCCTGTTTGCGGTATCCCTCGTGCTCTTCGTCGTGACCTTCCTGCGCGACAACTTCCCGCGCGCTGCGGACCTGAAGTGGCTGAGCAATGCGGGCGGCCTGTTCGGCGGCGTCGAGGCGCACTCGCACCGCTTCAATGCCGGGGAGAAGATCATCTTCTGGGGCGGCGTCATCGTCCTCGGGGTGATCGTCTCGGCCTCGGGCCTGGTGCTCGACAAACTCGTGCCGGGGCTGGCCTATCTGCGCGGCGACATGCAGATCGCGCAAATGGTCCACGGCGTCGCCGCCATGCTCATGATGGCCATGTTCTGCGGCCACATCTACCTGGGCACGATCGGCATGAAAGGCGCATTTGACGGCATGCGCACCGGCTGGGTGGACGAAACCTGGGCCGAGGGCCATCACCAGCTCTGGTACGAGGACGTGAAGGCGGGCAAGGTCGATCTCCCATGCCTGCTCGAAAGGTTGCAGCCTGCGATCCAGGGCGCACCCGTCGCGGCGACATCCCCTTCCAGCTGGAGCAAAGCACCATGAATCATCGGGCATCCCTGAGCGCCGCGCTGCTGGCCGTGCTCTTCGCCGGCCATGTGCTGGCCAAGCTGCCGCCGCCGAGCGAAGAAGCCAAGACCAAGGCCGCCGAGGCCGCCGCCAAGGCAGCGCATGCCGGCAAGGTCGGGGCCTTCCTGCTCTGCAAGTCGCAGGACCGCACGGCGGCGGCCTACCTCGCCGGCCTGAAGAAGGCGGGCAAGCCGGCCCCGCCGATGACCGCCACGCCGCCTTGCGCCGACCCCGGCGCCTTCGTCTACGCCCCCGCGGCGCCCGCCGTGGCGGCGGCACCCCAGCCGGCAGCGCCGAAGAAGTAGCCGCGAGCCGCCCCATGCAGCCCGAGGCCTGCGCCCCCTGCGCCTTCGACGTGGTGCCTGCGTGGCAGCCGCTCGCCGATGCACCGCGGCTGACGCAGGCCGCAGGCACCTTGCTGCGCGAGATCCCCATCCTCGATGAATGCGGCGAGCGCCGCGCCATCCACATCCCCGCCGAGAGGCCGCTGACGGTGTTCGTCGACAAGCGCGAACTCGTCACCCTGATGACCCTGGGCGCCTGCCCCGAGCTCCTCGTGCTCGGCTACCTCTACAACCAGCGACTCATCCAGTCGGTGACCGAGGTCGAGTCGGTGAGCGTCGACTGGGAGGTGAGCGCCGCGGCGGTGAAGACGCGCGGCGGCATCCAGGACATCGAGGACAAGACGGCTTCGCGCGTGGTCACCACCGGTTGCGGGCAGGGCACGGTGTTCGGCGACATGCTCTCGCAACTCGGCGCGCTGCGCCTGCCCGATGCCCGCGCGGCGCGCATCCGCCAGAGCACGCTGCACGGCGTGCTCGAGGTCATGCGCCAGCGCAACAGCATCCATCGCAAGGCCGGTTCGGTGCACGGCTGCGCCCTCTTCCGTGGCGCGGAGCTGCTCATGTTCGTCGAGGACGTGGGCCGCCACAACGCCATCGACACCATCGCCGGCTGGATGGCCGTGCACGGCGTCGGCGGGTCGGACAAGATCTTCTACACCACGGGCCGGTTGACGAGCGAGATGGTGATGAAGTCGGCCCAGATGGGCGTGCCCATCATCATCTCGCGCAACGGCGTCACGGCCATGGGTCACGACATCGCCACGCGCCTGGGCATGGCGCTCTTCGGCCGCGCCGCGAACCGCCATTTCCTGTGCTACACGGGATTCGAGCGCTTCGACTCCGAGCCCGAACCGCAGCGCGCACCGGTGCGCCTGGTCGCCGGCTGAGCGCGCGGCG
>DYOR01000147.1 GCA_020720385.1 Rubrivivax sp. | reverse complement strand
TCGGCGGGTGGCGCGGCCTGTGCGGGCGCCTCGGCCTCTTGCGGCACCACCATCGGCGTGCGCGCGCCCTCGAGCACTGCAGCCTCGCCGGTACGGCCGGCATGTCCGGCGCGGTCTCCTTCACCCGCGTCAAGTACTGGCGAGTTCAGATTGCCATCGCGGCCGCAACGCTGTCGCGAGCGGCCTTGTTCATGCGGATCTGAAACGGCAAGAAGGTCAGACGCTCGGTGACCGTCGCGCCTCCCGGGTTGGAGATGTAGTAGCTTCCGCCGAGCAGGGTACCGTCCTGGATCAGCGCTCCGGTGTAGACGTTACCGTTCAACTCGAAGTAGACGCGGTACTGCGCGGCGCTGCTCAGCGTGCCACTGAGCGTCAGGTTGGCCGGTGCTGACTGCAGCAGCGTCTGCGGCCCGAGGGTCAGTGCCTCGAAGGCTTGCTGATCGGCGCTGAGCGCAAGCTCAAGCAACGCCGAGTTGCTGGTCACCTGACCGTCGGTGTTGCTGACGACCACCGTGAACTGCGCGCCGCTGTCCGCCCAGTCGATCGGGCCCGTGGCGTATGTGGCCGACGTGGCGCCCGCGATGGCCACGCCGTTGCGTCGCCGCCGATAGGTCAGGCCTGGGCCGGCCGCCGTTACGCTGAAGGTCGCTGTGCCGTCGGTCAGCACCCGTTGGGTCTGCGACTGTGCGGTGATCGCCGGTGGATTCGGTGCCGCATCAGGCGGTCAGCATGAAGGCGATCGAGGCGCAGGCGGCGTGGCGCCTGGCTTGGCATTGCAGCATTGAACCCTCCTCTGGGAACCGTTGGATTGCGGGTGCCGACAGCCGCAGTCGCCGATCAGCGCAGCAGCGACCAAGCCACCAGCGCCAAACCCAGCACCACGGCCAAGAGCGCAGCGACGGCCGGCGCGGTGAGCCCGCCCGGCTTGCTCGGCCCGGCGGCGGCGCCCGGGCTGGGTGACATCGGCGTCGCAGGTGGCGACACCGAAGCCGATGCAGCCAGCGGCGAATCAATCAAACCCGTCAGCGCGGCCATGCTTTGCGGGCGCTGCTCGGGGCGCACCGCCAGGCCGCCGTCGATGGCGGCCAAAGAGGCGTCGGAATACGCACCGCGCGCGGCGTGCAACACCTGCAAAGCCTGCATCAGTTGTGCGGCGAGCTGGCGCAGCCAGGCTTCTTCGGGCGGCGCGCCGCGCTCGGCCAGCGAGCGCCGCAGCGTGACGCCTTCGTAAAACGGCATGGCCATGTACGCAGTGCCGGCCTCGGCCCAGTAGCGATACACCTTCACCAGGCCCGGGTGATCAAACGAGCCCAGCAGCTTGGCCTCGTTGAGAAAGCCGACCAGCCCCTTGTCGAACAAGGCCTCGAAGCGCGGCAGACTCGGCGCCACGTCGCCGGCGGGCATGCGCTGGGCGAGCATCGCGGGCAGGTAATCCTTGATCGCAACGCGGCGGTCCAGCCGCGTGTCGTGCGCCAGGTAGACGATGCTGTAGGCGCCCACGCCCAGCGTGCGCTCGACGGTGAACTCCTGCCGGCGCTGGCCAGGCTTCAAGTCGTTGCCGCCGGCGCGCCGCGGCATCAGCAGCGTGCGCTGCTCGGCGCGTTCGCGGGGGTCGTCGGTCATCTGGCATTGTTGTTTCGACCAGCGCCAGCCGTCATCCCCCCCAAGGAGCGGCACCAACCAAGCCCGGTTCCACCCCCCTGGGCCGGGGGGACCCGTCGGCGCTCGGGCGTCGAAGTCACACAGGCTTCATCTGGGGTCCCTATGGTCGGTGCCAGGGATGCGGGCGTCACCGTCGCCGCATCGCCCTAGCCATCCCACCAAGATCCAACCCTCCAGGAGCCCCAGCATGTTCAAGAAGTTTCTTGCTCTGGCCGCCGCCGCGGCGATCCTGCCAGCCCATGCTCTGGGCACCGGCGACATGGCCTTCACCTCGTTCAACGCCGACGACGACGGCTGGGCGATGGTCACCTTCGCCGACATCGCCGCGAATACGACGATCTACTTCAGTGACAACGAGTGGAACGGCTCGGCCTTTGCTGATGCCAACGAGCACGCGCTGGCCTGGAACAGCGGCGCCAACGCCATTGCTGCGGGCACGGTGATCGTCTTCACTGAGATCGACGCGTCGCCCGATGTCATCCAGGCCTCGATCGGCAGCCTGGCACTGGCCGGCACCGGCGGCAGCAACCTCGGCTTTGCCAAGAGCAACGAAACAGTCTACGCCTTCCTGGGCAGCGATGGCGTGACGCCTACGACCTTCATCACCGCGCTGAGCACCGAGGCCGACGTTGCCGCCACCAATGTCACCAGCGCCGGGCTGACCTTTGGCGTCAATGCCATCGCCCTGGTTCCGGACGCCGACTTCGGCGAATACACCGGCGCGCGCTCGGGCCAGGCCGCCTTCGCGGCCTATGGAGCGCTGGTCAACGATGCGGCCAACTGGAACGACGTGGGCAGCGGCGAGTTCACCGGTGCCACGCTCAACGCCACCGCCTTCAGCGTGACCGCCGTGCCCGAGCCCACCACCACCGCGATGCTGCTGGCCGGGCTGGCAGCCATAGGCTTTGTCGCCAAGCGCCGCCGCGCCTGAGACCCAGCCCAGCCCACCGCCCCGTGCGCGGGGCGGTCGCCTCTCCCAATCCAATCGCCGCCGCACCGCCGGGCGGTGGCGATTTGCAACTGCAAGCGTACGCACCATGACGTTTCCCCGAACCACCCGCAGCCCCTGGCTCGTCCCCGCCACGCCGGCCGCCTGCGCCCTGGCCCTGGCAGGCCTGCTGGCCTCGCCGGCTCACGCCGCCTGTGGCGCCGCCTATACGCCCATCGCCGCCGTGCAGGGCAGCGGCAGCGCCACGCCCCTGGCCGGCAGCACGGTCACCGTGCAAGGCGTGGTGGTCGGCGACTTCGAAGGCGCAAGCCCGGCGCTGCGCGGTTTCTACATTCAGGACCCGGTGGGCGACGGCAACCCCACTACGTCAGAGGGCCTGTTCGCGTTCAATGGCGCCAACAGCAACTTGGTCAGCGTCGGGCAGCTGGTTCGCATCACCGGCACGGTCAGCGAATACCAGGGCCAGACGCAGATCAGCACCAGCAACACCGGCATCGAGATCTGCGGCAGCGGCAACGTCGTGCCCACCGACGTGATGCTGCCCTTCGCCGATGCAGACGCGGCCGAGCGATTCGAGGGCATGCTGGTGCGGTTGCCGCAGACCTTGTACGTGACCGAGCACTACCGGCTCGGCCGTTTCGGCCAGGTCGTGCTATCGGTCAATGGCCGGCAGATCCAGCCCACGCATGCCGTGGCCCCCGGCGCGGCGGCCGTGGCCATGCAGGCGAGCAATGCGCTGGCGCGCATCATCCTGGACGACGCCCTGCAGAGCCAGAATCCCGACCCGATCGTCTTCGGCCGCGGCGGCTTGCCGCTGTCGGCGGCCAACACGCTGCGCGGCGGCGACACCGCGTCGGGTCTGTTGGGCGTGCTCACCTACACCTGGTCGGGCAACGCGGCCAGCGGCAACGCCTGGCGGCTGCGTCCTGTGGGCGCGCTCGGCGGCGTGCTGCCCAACTTCCAGCCCACCAACAGCCGCCCGGCGCAGGCCCCCTTGGCCGGCGGCAGCTTGCGCGCGGCTGGCGTGAACGTGCTGAACTTCTTCAACAACGTCTCGGGGTGCACCGGCGGCGCGGGCGGGGCGGCGATGGACTGCCGCGGCGCCGGCTCGGACATCACCGGCGCAGCCAACCAGGCGGCGCAGTTCACCACCGAGTATCCGCGCCAGCTGGCCAAGACCGTGGCCGCGCTGACACGCATGAACGCCGATGTGATCGGCCTCGTCGAGATCGAGAACGACGGCTACGGCGCGGCCAGCGCACAGCAGACACTGGTCGACGCGCTCAACGCCGCCACTGCGCCCGGCCGCTGGGCCCTGGTGGACGCCGATGCGCGCACCGGCCAGCTCAACGCCATGGGCGACGACGCGATCAAGGTCGGTTTCATCTACCAGACCACGCGCGTCAAGCTGGTCGGGCGCACTGCGGTGCTCAACAGCACGGCCTTCGTCAAAGGCGGCGACTCGGCACCGCGCAGCCGCCCCGCGCTGGCCCAGGCCTGGGAGCAGGCCGACGGTGCGCGCTTCATCGCGGTGGTCAATCACCTCAAGAGCAAGGGCACAGCCTGCGATGCCCCCGATACCGGCGACGGTCAGGGCAACTGCGCTGGCGTGCGGCTGAACGCCGCGCAGGCCCTGCGCGCCTGGCTGCAGACCGACCCCACCGCCACGCAGGACCCCGACGTGCTGATCCTCGGCGACCTCAACGCCTATGCCAAGGAAGATGCGATCACCGCCTTCACTGGCGCCGGCTGGCGCGATCTGATCGCCAGCTACGGCGGCAGCGAAGCCTACGGCTACGTGTTCGATGGCCAGTGGGGCTACCTCGACCACGCGTTGGCGACATCCAGCCTGGCGCTGGGCCAGACTGCCGGCGCGCGACACTGGCACATCAACGCCGACGAGCCCAGCGTGCTCGACTACAACGTCAACTTCAAGAGCGCGGGCCAGATCGGCAGCCTGTACGCGGCCGACGAGTTCCGCAACTCCGACCACGACCCGGTCTTGGTGGACCTGCTGCTGACACCGCCCAAACGCATCACCGGCGGCGCGGGCAACGACACCCTCTCAGGCACGCCCGGCGACGACATCCTGACCGGCGGCATCGGCCGCGACACGCTCAGCGGCGGCGCCGGGCGCGACCAGTTCGTCTACGCCAGCGTGCTCGACGGCGGCGACACGATCACCGACTTCCAGCCCGGACTCGATGTGATCGTGCTGCGAGCGCTGCTGCAGAGCCTGGGCCTGGCCGGCATGGCCGACCCCATCGGCCAAGGCGTGCTGGGCTGCAGCTCGCTGGCCAGCGGCGCGCTGCTGGCCATCGATCCCGACGGCATCGGCGGCCCGCAACGCGCGAGGCCGCTGGCGCAATTCAAGGGCCACGGCTGCGCCAGCGTGATGGCCGCGAACAACTTCCAGTTCTGAACCGCGCCTGGCGCCCACCCAAGAGTTGAACATGCACACCCGATTCAAGACCCTGCTGGCCAGTACCGCACTGCTGCTGGCCGCCCCGATGGTGCAGGCCGAGACCTTTGCTTTCAACGGGCTGATCGACTCCGGTCTGCTCAATGAGCAAACCTTCAGCGGCAGCTTCGCCTACGCCAGCGGCCTTGCCAACGGCGAAGTGGCGCTGACGGCCTTTTCGATGGAACTGGCCGGGCACAGCTACACGCTGGCCGGTGCCGACGCCGCAGCCACGGCGCTTTTCGTGCAGGGCAGCTTCGTGGGCCTGCAGTACGCCGATGGCGATGCCGTGTTGCCGGATCGTCCGCAAATTGCCTTTGTGGCCGGGTTCGAAAACTTCGCCCAAGCCTACCTGGCCTATGAAGTGAACGGTCAGGGCGGCTTTGGCAGCTACACCCTGAGCCCGGTGCCAGAACCCTCGACCTGGGGCCTGATGCTGGGCGGCCTGGGGTTGACCGCAGCCGCGCTGCGCCGACGCGCTCCATCGGCTTGATCTGACTCGGCGTTGCAGTCCACGCATCCGGCTCGCTGGCGGGCAGGGCGGAACATGATCCGTTCGGATCATGTTCCGGGTCAATTGCGCGATAGCCGGTTCATCGTTCACGCGTAGCCTCGGCGTGCCCCGTCCCCCCGGGCGCGGCGCACCTCACCCTCTTGCCGTCCTTCCTGGAGCTTCCATGCGCATCAAACCGATATCCGCTCTCGTTCTTGGTCTGTTTGCTTGCGCTGGCGCGTCGGCCACGCCCACCTTCGTCAACGGACTGGCGATTGCCGGCAACACCGGCGACGCGTTTGGCAGCAGCGTCAACGACGGCCGCCTGGGCTTCTTCTCCGACATCTACTACGACCCCAATCGCAACGAGTGGTGGGGGCTGTCCGACCGCGGCCCCGGCGGCGGTACGCTCAGCTACGACACGCGCGTGCAGCGGTTCACGCTGGGCGTGGACATGAACAGCGGCGCGATTTCCAATTTCCAGGTGGCGCAGACGGTCAAGTTCATGAATGGTGCCAGCAGCTTTAACGGCCTGGCACCCAGCCCGACCAGCGTGCTCGGCAACGCCTTCGATCCGGAAGGGTTTGTCATCAACCCGAAGAACGGCAACTTCCTGGTCTC
>DYOR01000146.1 GCA_020720385.1 Rubrivivax sp. | reverse complement strand
TGAGGTTGTCCAGGGTGATCGCGGCACCCGCGTTCACGCCGGCTCCCTTCACGCCAGCGCCCAGAGCACGGCCAGCCACAGGCCCGCCACGACGATGAGAGCGCCGCCCACGCGCGCGGTCGCACTGCGCAGCAGCATGCTGCCAGGATGGTCGGGGAAGCGGATCAGGCGCACGCGCTCACGCCCGCCGGCGACGGCGGTGGCATCGCAATGGGTGGTGGGGGGGCGTCATGCGCTCATCCGGCAAGGCATCGATCGGCAGCACACTAATGAGAATACGTTACCAACATGCTACCATGTGCCGCCCTCTGACCGGGATGCCGTGCAAAAACCCCACCGCCCCATGCCCGCTCGCCTTGCCCACCCCACCGGGGCGGCCTCATGCAGCCGCCGCCAGGCCGGGATCGCGCTCGCCGGCCTGGCGGGCGGGCTGCTCACTGCGCCCGCTTCGCGGCTGTGGGCAGCGCAGCCGATCGGCGTCTTCGTCAGCCTGCCCCCGCAGAAGCAGTTCGTCGAGCGCATCGCCGGCGACGCCGTAAAGGTGGAGGTGATGGTGCGCCCGGGGCAGAGCCCGGCGACCTACGAGCCCATGCCGCAGCAGTTGGTGGCGCTGACGCGGGCAGCGGCCTACATGCGCATCGGCGCCCCTTTCGAGACCGCCTGGATGCCGAAGATGCAGGCCATGCACCCGAGGCTGCGCGTGGTCGACACGCGCCAGGGCATCGCGCTGCAGCCGATGGAGCGGCCCGGCCACGCACCCGGCGCGGCCACGGCGGGCGTGCCCGACCCCCACATCTGGACCAGCCCGCAGTTGGTCAGGCAACAGTGCGCCACCATCCGTGATGCGCTGATCGCGCTGGCGCCTGCCGAGCGCGCGCGCTTCGAGGCGGGTTTCGCGCGCTACGCCGCCGAGCTCGACGCGCTGGACGCCGAGCTGCGCCAGGCGCTGGCAGGCAAGACCGAGCGGCGCTTCATGGTCTTGCACCCGGCGTGGGGCTACCTGGCGCGCAGCTACGGGCTGCAGCAGATCCCGATCGAGGTCGAGGGCAAGGAGCCGGGGCCGCAGGCGCTGGCCCGGCTCGTCGAACGCGCCAAGGCCGAAGGCGTGCACGTGATCTTCGTGCAGCGACAGTTCAGCCGCAGCGCCGCCGACGCCGTGGCGCGGGCCATCGATGGCGAGGTGGTGGAGCTCGATCCGCTGGCGGAGGACTTCATCGCCAGCGCGCGCGCCACCGTGCAGGCCCTGGCGCGCGCGATGCGATGAACGCGCCCACCACGCCGGCGCTGGACTTCGAGGGCGTGAGCCTGGCCTTCGGCAACCTGCCGGTGCTGCGCGACGTGACGCTGCAGGTCGGGCGCGACGAGTTCTGCGCCCTCATCGGCCCCAACGGCGGCGGCAAGAGCACCCTGGTGAAGCTGGCGCTGGGACTGCTGCGACCCGACGCCGGCCGCGTGAGCGTGCTCGGCACCACACCCGAGCAAGCCCGCCCGCGCGTGGGCTACGTGCCGCAGTTCGCCACCTTTCCCAGGGACTTCCCGATCACCGTGCGCGAGGCGGTGCTGCACGGGCGGCTGGGCCGGCGCGGCTGGTGGCGCGCGCCGGGCGGCGCCGACCGCCAGGCCGCCGAGGCCGCCCTGGCCGCCACCGAGGTCGCCGACCTCGCCGCGCGGCCCATCGCCGGGCTGTCGGGCGGGCAGCTGCAGCGCGTGCTCATCGCCCGCGCCCTGGCCACCGAGCCCGAGCTGCTGCTGCTGGACGAGCCCACGGCGCACGTCGACAGCCAGGCCGAGCACGGCCTGTTCGAATTGCTGGCGCTGCTGCGCACGCGCGGCTCGGGCATGGCCATCGTCATGGTGTCGCACGACGTCGGCCTGGTCTCGCGCCACGTCGACCGCATCGCCTGTCTGAACCGCAGCCTGGTGTGCCACTCGGCGGTGCCGCTGGCCCCGGGCGTGCTCGAGCGCCTGTACGGCGTGCCGGTGCGGCTGGTGGACCACCGGCATGGACCGGCCCACGAGGAGGCCATAGGATGAACTTCCTCGCTGCCCTGGCCGAACACGAGTTCCTGCGCGTCGTCGTCGTCGCCGGGCTGCTCTCGGCGGTGGGCTGCGGCGTGGTCGGCAGCCTGGTGGTGGTCAAGCGCATCACCTTCATGGCCGGCGGCATCGCCCACGCCGCGCTCGGCGGCATGGGTGTGGCGCAGCTGCTCGGCGGCAGCCCGCTCGCCGGGGCCACGCTGGCGGCCTGCCTGGCCGCGCTGCTGGTGGGCTGGATCTCGCACCGCGCGCGCCAGCGCGAGGACATGCTCATCGGCGCCATCTGGGCGGTGGGCATGGCCGTGGGCCTCATCGCCATCGCGCACACGCCGGGCTACGGCAGCGAGCTCATGAGCTACCTGCTGGGCAACCTGCTCATGGTCACGCACGGCCAGGTCGTCCTCATGGGTGTGCTCGACATCGCCATGCTGCTCGCGCTGGCGCTGCTGTGGCGGCCGCTCACGGCCACCGTCTTCGACGAGGAGTTCGCGCGCGTTCGAGGGCTGCCGACGCTGGCGCTGAACCTCGGGCTGCTCGTGCTCATCGCGCTGGCCGTGGTGGTGCTGGTGCAGGCGGTGGGGCTGGTGCTGGTGATGGCGCTGCTCACGCTGCCCGCGGCCACGGCGCTGCTGGGCGCACGATCGATCGGGCGCGTGATGCTCGCCGCCGCGTTCATCGCAGCGCTGGAAATCCTCGGCGGCCTGGCACTGGCCTACGAGACCGATTCGCCGGCCGGCGCGGTCATCGTGCTCGGCGCGGCGGCGGTCTACCTGGCCGGGCTGTGGCTGCGTCGGCCGGCCGCTCAGCGGCAGTCGGAGACCAGGCGCGCGAGTTCGCGCTGATCGAGCTCGCCGAGCTCGCTGCGGCAGATGCGCGCCGCAGACCCGCCCGGGCCCAGGGCCACCGTGAACGGCAGCGCGCCGCGGCGGTTGCCGGCCTCGCGCATCAGCGCCGTGACGTTCGCCCCCGGACGCAGCACGGGCAGCGCCACGCCGTGGCGGCGCACGAACTCCAGCGCGCGCTCCGGCGCGTCGGTGCTCACCAGCAGGACGGTCCAGTGCGGGTGGTCGCGGGCGAATTTCTGCAGGCGCGGCAGCTCGCTGATGCAGGGCGCGCAGTCGCGGCCCCAGAAGTTCACCAGCACCGGCCCGGCGTGGGCCGAGGCGCGCACGAAGCGGCTGCCGTCCAGCAAGGGCAGCGTGAAGTCCCAGGCCGCGCCCTGCGCGTGCCCCGCCGGCACGGCCTCCGTGGCCTGCGCCATCCCGGCCGCAAGCAGCCCGGTCATGAGCAGCCCGGCAACCAGGCCGGCGGCGGCCCTGCGGCGTGCGCGGCGCATCAGAAGTTCGCCTTCACGCCGGCGTAGACGTAGCGCCCGCGGCTGGGTCCCCAGATGTGCACCACATCCGGCGCGCCCTCGGCGTCGACCATGAGCATGCTCTCCTTGTCCGCCTGCCTGTAGTCGAGCGCGTTGTCCGCACCGAGGTAGACCGAGAAGGTCTTGTCGATGGCCAGTTCGGCGCGCAGGTCCAGGGTGACGAAGCCGGGGCTGCGGTCGCGCTTTGGCGTGCCGTCGAAGTTGTAGCGGCCCTGGCTGCCCGAGCCGTCGTCATGGAACCTGCGCAGGTCCGTCGGGCCGGTCCACACCAACCTGGCGGTGAGGTCCCCGCCGCCTTGTTCCCAGTCCATGCCGAGGTAGGCCTTGGCCTTGGGGCGGGCAAACACCAGGGTGCCGGGCGGGAAGCGGTAGTTGAAGACCTCGGCCGCAGCGGACACAGTCAAGGCCGGGTTCAACAGGTACGACAGGTTCAGGTCGGCACCCTGCACGGTCACCGGCTGGGTGGCGCTGGTGAAGACGGTGATCGACTCGCCGGTGTCGGGGTCGGCGGCGCCCGAATCGAGCAGCGCGAAGTTCCTGATGCGGTTGTAGGTCAGTGAACCCGTGACGGCCAGGCGGTCATCGGCGTAGCTCAGCGCGTAGCTCAGGTTGGTCGAGACCTCGGGCTTGCTGATCTGCCGGTCGATGCGGATGGTGTCGAGGATGCCGTGGTCCTGCTCGAAGAAGCTGGTCGGGGCGCGGAAGCCCTTGCCGGCGCTGAAGCGGCTGGACAAGCGCGGGCTGTGGTGCCAGAGCACATTCAGGCGCGGCGAGGTGATGCCGCCGAAGAAGTTGTGCTTGTCGTGGCGCACCGAGCCGTTGACCTCCAGCGCGTCGCCGAAGAAGCTGCGGTAGGCCTGCACGAACACCGCCGGCACGCGGTACACGTAGTCGTCGATGCCCTCGACGGCGCTGCCTTGCGCGGTGCTGCCGTGGCTGCGCAGATCCTCGTAGCGGTGGTTGAACCCCGTGGTCAGCAACCAGTCGGCCAGCGACATCTGCCAGCTTGCTTCCAGGTAGTGCTGGGTTTGCCTGGCCGCATAGAACGCGCCCTCGTAGAAGCTGTCCTGCTTGTGCTGTGCGCTACCGAAGGCCAGGCGCAGCTTGCTGTCGCCGAAGCGCCGCTCGGCGCTGGTGATGAACTGCGTGCGCTTGGTGAAGATGATCTCGCTGAACCCGCCCCGTCCGTCGTCATAAGGGATCAGCGAACCGTCTGCCGGGTTGATCCAGCCACCGGGGTCGGGCGAGCCGTGCACGCCGCGGCTCCAGTCGAAGGGGTTGCCGCTTGTGCTGGCCTTGATCGCGGCGTAGTCATCGCCCATGGCGCCACCACCGCGCTTCTCGTCGACCAGGTCGAGCCGGCTCTTGAGCTTGAAGCCGCCGACATCGTCGAGGAAGAGGCCCAACCCGCCCAGGCGCCGGTCGTAGCCGGTGTACTCGCTCACGCCATTGCCGTCGGCGTCCACCGAGTCATGCTTGTTGAGGCTGAGCGTGGCGGCGAACGCGCCCCCGCCAAAGGGGCGTGCCAGGTAGGCCTCGGCCTGCCGCGAACCGAAGTTGCCCAGCTGCAGGCGCACGCGGCCCTCGCTCTGCTGCGGGCGCTTGGTGACGATGTTCACCGTCCCGGAGAGGGCTTCGGGGGCGATCAGGCTCGCGCCTGCCCCGCGTGCCACGTCGATGCGCTCGATGCCGTAGACGTTGACGCTGTCCAGCCCGTAGGCCGAGGACACCGAAGAGAAGATCGGCACGCCATCGATCATCAGCGTGGTGTAGCGGCCGGGCAGGTTGTTCAGCAGCACGTTGCGCACGTTGCAGATCGAGCACTCCACCTGCACCGAGATGCCCGGGTTCTTGTCCAGCGCCTCGTTCACGTTGGTCGCCCCCGCACGCTCGATGGCACGTTCGCCGATGGACTCCGTGCTGACGATCTCGTCGCGCAGCGCGCCCGGCCGCATGGCCCCCTGGTTGGTGCGGCCGGTGATGGTGATCGTCGTGGCGCTGCCGGCGTCCGCCTCGCCGGTGGCGGCCGGCACGATGGACGAAGTCGTCGCCAGCACGGTCGCCACAGCCAGCGCGCGGCGCCGGCGGGAGGTCTTCGAAAGTGAGGTGGTGGAGTGGGTCATGGTCTGTTGGAAGATGGTCTGTTGGAAGATGCCCGGCGCCGGGGCTGCGCCATGGGGGCAGAAGCCCCAGGCAACCCGAGCGACGCAAGGCTGACGGATTGAACTAGTGTAAATGCGAACGCTTCGCAGTTACAACAACTGCCGGCCATCAACGACAAATCCGCTACGCTTCCCGGGGTGGAACGCAACACCCGTCAACGCGCCGCCATCCGCGAGGCCATCGCCCAGGCCGAGCGCCCGTTGCTGCCGCAGGAGGTGCTGCAAGCGGCCCGGCAGCAGGCGCCCGGGCTGGGCATCGCCACCGTCTACCGCAACCTCAAGGCACTGGTGGCCGAAGGCGAACTCAGCGCCGTGCAGCTGCCCGGCGAGAACCCGCGCTTCGAGCTCGCCGGGTGCAAGCACCACCACCATTTCCAGTGCACGCAGTGCCAGCGCGTGTTCGACGTCCACGCCTGCCCGGGCGACCTCTCGCGCATGGCGCCGCAGGGCTTCGTCGTCGAGGACCACGAGCTGACGCTGTACGGGCGCTGCGCGGAGTGCGCCGCCCGGGCACGGCGCAGCCCCGGCGCAGCCACGCCGCGCCACCTCTCCCGATGACCGGGGCACCGACCTTGAAACTCGCCACCTGGAACGTCAACTCGCTCACCGTGCGCCTGCCCCAGGTGC
>DYOR01000145.1 GCA_020720385.1 Rubrivivax sp. | reverse complement strand
TCGGCGTAGGGCCGAAGGCCCAGCTTGAGGGTGCGCATGACGCGGCAAGTCTAGCCCGGGGCCGCAGCGGCGCAGGGCGCTGCACCGCGCCGGGCACGCCGGCCCGCCGACGGCCGGGGCGCTGCACAATGGCGCGTCTTCCCAGCCGGCACAGACCCATGCACGTCCCCACGCTCCAACCCGAACCGGTGTCCAAGGTCCACCTTATCGGTGGCGAGAAGGGAGGTGTCGGCAAGTCGATGGTCTCGCGCCTGCTGGCGCAGTACTTCATCGATCAGCAGCTGCCTTTCGTCGGCTTCGACACCGACCGCTCGCACGGCTCGCTGATGCGCTTCTACGCCGACTTCGCCTCGCCGGTGCTGGTCGACCGCTACGAGGCGCTGGACCGCATCATCGAGAGCGCGGTGGAGAACCCCGGCCGCCGCGTGCTCGTCGACCTGGCGGCGCAGACCCACGACCCGCTGGTGCGCTGGATGGACGAGTCCGGTGTGCTCGACCTGGCCGACCTGTCGGGCATCGCGCTGCACTACTGGCACGTGATGGATGCCGGGCGCGACTCGGTGGACTTGCTCGAGCGGCTGCTCGACCGCTTCGGCCAGCGCCTGCGCTACGTGCTGGTGAAGAACCAGCTGCGCGGCGACGACTTCGGCCAGCTCGAGCGCTCGGGCCAGCTCGAACGCGCTCTCGGCCTGGGCGCGCGGCTGGTCACGGTGAGGAAGCTGCACGAAGCCGTGGTGCAGAAGATCGACGCCAAGAACGCCAGCTTCTGGGCCGCCAAGAACGGCCATGCAGCCGACAGCCCCTCGCTCGGCCTGCTCGAGCGCCAGCGCCTGAAGCTGTGGCTGAACCACGCCTACGGCGAGCTGGGCAAGGCCGACGCGTAAGACAGCGCACCGCCAGGCGAGCCAAGGAAAACGGCGCGGGCATGGGCTCAACCCCGGCTCGCGACGCACCCGCAGCGCGCCGCCACCGCACGGGGCTGGCGGCGAGAAGTTGCTCGCGAACTGCCCGAAGTTGCCCGCGCAGCCCTGAAAATCGGGCCTTGCCACACGCGCCCACACCCGCCTTGCCGGCACCCGCGAGGTGTGGCGCCACCCCCACACCGATCCCGACCATCCCCATCTGGAATTCCCTGCGATGACTTCCCCTGCCGTCCACGTCATAGGCCACCCCCTCGTCCAGCACAAGCTCACGCTGATGCGCCGCAAGGATCGCAGCACGAGCGGCTTTCGTCGCCTGCTGCACGAGATCAGCATGCTCATGGCCTACGAGGTCACGCGCGACATGCCCACGCAACTGGTGGAGATCGAGACGCCGCTGGAGAAGATGCGCTCGCCCGTGATCGACGGCAAGAAGACGGTCTTCGTCGTCATCATGCGCGCCGGTAGCGGGTTTCTCGACGGCATGCTCGAGGTCGTGCCCGGCGCGCGCGTGGGCCATGTCGGCCTGTACCGCGACCCCAAGACGCTGGGCGCGGTGGAGTACTACTTCAAGATGCCGCAGGACATGAGCGAGCGCGACGCCATCGTCCTCGACCCCATGCTCGCCACTGGCAATTCGGCGGTGGCGGCGGTGGACCGACTGAAGGAGACGAAACCGAAGTCGATCCGTTTCGTCAGCCTGGTGGCGGCGCCCGAGGGCATCGCCAACATGCAGCGCCACCACCCCGACGTGCCCATCTACACCGCCGCCATCGACCGCGAACTCAACGACCACGGCTACATCGTGCCCGGGCTGGGCGACGCGGGCGACCGGCTCTTCGGCACCAAGTAGCGCGCCGGGATGGGTCGGATCATCTCGAGTTCTCAGCGGCGGCGGCGCACGTAGGGGTCGGCCAGGCCCAGCGCGAGCAGGATCTCGCTCTCGCGCGACTCCATCACTGCGGCCTGGGCCTCGTCCTCGTGCTCGAAACCCTGGGCATGCAGCGTGCCATGCACGAGCAGGTGCGCGTAGTGGGCTGGCAGGGGCAGGCGCTGCGCGCGCGCCTCGCGCGCCACCACGGGCGCGCACAGCACGAGGTCGGCGGCGACGATGGGTTCGTGCGCGTAGTCGAAGGTGAGCACGTTGGTGGCGTGGTCCTGGCCGCGGTAGTCGCGGTTCAGCGCCCGGCCTTCGTCCTCACCCACGATGCGCACCGTGACCTGCCCTGGGCGGGCCAGCGCCGCACGCACCCAGCGCTGCACGCGGTGGCGCGGCAACTGCGCGCGGTGCGTGGTGTCGGCGAACTGCAGCGACAGCTGCAGCGGTGGCCGGGCCTTCAGCGCGCCCCCTCGTCGCCGCGCGCACGGTCCGGGTCGACGCCACCGCGCGCCCGGTCGTAGGCGTCGACGATGCGCGCCACCAGAGGGTGGCGCACGACATCGGCCGCCGTGAAGTGGGTCACGGCGATGCCGGTCACGCCGGCGAGCACCTGTTGGGCGTCGATGAGGCCGCTGGCCATGCCCTTGGGCAGGTCGATCTGGCTCACGTCGCCATTCACGACGCACTTGGCGCCGAAACCGATGCGCGTGAGGAACATCTTCATCTGTTCGCGCGTCGTGTTCTGCGCCTCGTCGAGGATGACGAAGGCGTGGTTCAGTGTGCGCCCGCGCATGAAGGCCAGCGGCGCGATCTCGATGAGGCCCTTCTCGAAGGCCTTGGCCACGCGCTCGAAGCCCATCAGGTCGTAGAGCGCGTCGTAGAGCGGGCGCAGGTAGGGGTCGACCTTCTGCGCCAGGTCGCCGGGGAGGAAACCGAGCCGCTCGCCGGCCTCCACCGCCGGGCGCGTGAGCACGATGCGCTGCACGCCGTGGCGCTCCAGCGCGTCCACCGCGCAGGCCACGGCGAGGAAGGTCTTGCCGGTGCCCGCCGGGCCGATGCCGAAGGTGATGTCGTGGGCGAGCATCTGGCGCAGGTACTGCACCTGGTTGGCGGTGCGCCCGGCGAGGTCGGCATGACGCGTGTGCAGCACCACGGGGGCCTCGATCGACGCCTCGGCGCCGGCAGGCGGTGGGGCAGCACCGGGCTGCGGCAGCGCGCCGCGGGCGCCATCCAGCAAGGCGAGCTGCAGCGCGCGCTCGCCGATCGGCTGCTGCGCCTTGGCGTAGAGGGCATCGAGCAGCGCCAGCGCCTGCTCCACCGCGCCACGCGGTCCTTCGACGCGAAAGCTCGCGTCGCGGCGCGACAGCGTCACGCCCAGGCTCTCCTCGATGCGCCGCAGGTGCGCGTCGAGCGGGCCGCACAGGTGGGCCAGGCGGCGATTGTCGGCGGCCTCGAAACGGTGGCGGCGGATCACGGCGGCGGGCGGCGGGTTTGGGGCCTAATGCGCATGGGCCTCGATTGTCGCAGCGCGGCGCGGCCCGCGCCGCGGGCACAATGCCCGCGCGATGGCTCACCGCTCGATCCTGCTGCTGGTGCTCTGGGTGCTGGCCCTGGCGCTCCCGGCACAGGCGCAGCCGCTCGAGATCCGCCAGGCCCTCAGCGTCCAGGACGACGGCGCCACCTTTCCCGCCACGGCGGCCACGCGCGCGGTGGCGTTGCCCGACGAATGGGCGCGCACGCGGCCGGGCGCGTCGGGCCCGGTGTGGTACCGGGTGCGCCTGCCTGCAGCCCCGCCGGCCGGCGCGGAGCTCCTTGCCCTCTACGTCGAGCAAGTGTGCAGCACCATGGAAGTGCAGCTCAATGGCCAGCGCGTACACCGCGGCGGGCGCATGCACGAGCCGCTGACCAACGACTGCAACCAGCCGCAGCTGGTGACCCTGCCCGCGGCGCTGCTGCGGCCCGGCGGCAACACGCTGGACATCAAGGTGGCCGGCCATGCGCTGGCCGAAGTCGGTTCGCGCCAGCGTGCCGGCGCCCTCTCGGTGCTGCGCGTCGGCGCCCAGCCCGAGCTGGCGGCCCTGCACACACGCCACAGCGCGCTGCAGGTGTGGGCGCCCCAGGCCGTGAGTGCCACGCTCGCGCTCATGGGCGGCTTCATGTTCGTGCTCGGCTTCATCAACCGGCGCGAAAGCCACCTCGCCTACTTCGGCGCCTTGTCGCTGGGTTGGGCGCTCATCGACATGCGGCTGTGGCTGCGCAACACGCCGCTGGGCCACTCGCAGACCGAGTTCCTGCTCTGCGCGATGCTTGCCTTCGTCACCTGGGCGGCGGTGCAGTTCCTGCTGCGCTATGCCCGCGTGCGGCTGCGCGCCGCCGACCTCGGCTTGCCGCTGCAGGCGGCGCTGGTTGTGCTCACCCTGGTGCTTTCCGGCCCGGCCCGCCTGAACGCCGTGGCCCACGTCTGGTACCCGGTGCTGGCGCTGGAGGTGTTCGCCGCTGCCGCCTGGCACCTGCAGCGCCAGCGGCATGCGCGCTCGGTGTGGATCATGGCCGCCCTGCTCGCCACGGTGGCGGTGTCCGGCGGCATCGAGTTCGCCGCACAGTGGACCGGCACAAGGCCGCTGGCGGCCCACGTGGCGCAGCTGGTGGTGCCGGTGATCTTCGTCCTCGTCGGCCTGCGCCTGGTGCAGCAGCATGGCCACGCGCTGCACCAGGCCGAGCAAGGCAAGGCACAGCTCGAGCAGCGCGTGCGCGAGGCCACCGCCGAGATCGAGCGCAACTACCGCCAGCTTGCCGAGCTGCGCGTCGAGCAGGTCACCGAGCGCGAGCGCAAGCGCATCGCCGCGGACCTGCACGACGACCTGGGTGCCAAGCTGCTGACCATCGTGCACACCAGCGAGAGCGAGCGCATCTCCACGCTGGCGCGCGAGGCGCTGGAGGAGATGCGCCTGTCGGTGCGCGGCCTCACGGGCAAGCCCGTGCGCCTGGCCGACGCGCTGGGCGACTGGCGCGCCGAGGTCGTCTCGCGCCTGGCGCAGGCGGGCATCGAAGGCGACTGGGACGCGCCCGAGGACCTGCCGCAGACGCTCAGCGCACGCGCCTACGTGCAGACCACGCGCATCCTGCGCGAGGCCACGAGCAACGTCATCAAGCACAGCGCGGCCACGCACTGCACCGTGAGCGCGCACCTCGCCGACGGTGACTTCCATCTCGTCGTGCAGGACAACGGCGAAGGCATCAGCAGCGAGATCGACGGCCGCCTGGACCGCGGCCACGGCCTGGCGAGCATGAAGAACCGCGCCAAGCAGCTGCAGGGGCAGTGCCTGGTGGAGAGCGGCGCCGGTTACGGGACCGTGATACGCCTCACGCTTCCGCTGGATCGCGCCATCGAGGGCTCATGAAGCGGCGGCGGCACGCCGATAAGATCGAAATCGCTGCCCGTGCCCCCACCCATGAAGAACATCCTGCTGCTCGAAGACCTGCCCGAGATCCGGGCCTGGCTGCGCAAGCTCGTGCTGCAGGTGTTCCCCGGGTCCACCATCGTCGAGAGCGCGCGCGTGCACGACGCGCTGGCGCAGGTCGGTGCGGCCAAGTTCGACCTCGCCCTCATCGACCTGGGCCTGCCCGATGGCAGCGGGGTGGACGTGGTGACCAAGCTGCGCGACGTGCAGCCCGAGGCACAGTCGGTGGTGGTGACGATCCACGACGACGACGAGCACCTCTTCCCGGCGCTGCAGGCCGGGGCCTTCGGCTACATCCTCAAGGAGCAGGCGCGCGAGCTCATCTCCGAGCAGTTGCACCGCATCAGCCAGGGCGAACCGCCCCTCTCGCCGAGCATCGCGCGGCGCGTGATGGCCTACTTCAGCGCCAAGGCCAAGCCCCAGCAGCAGGCCAACATGCTGCCCAACGTGAGCCTCACCGAGCGCGAGAGCGAGGTGCTGCTGCGCGTGGCCAAGGGCTACACGCTGCCCGAGATCGGCGTGCAGCTGGGCTTGTCGCGCCACACCATCGCCGACTACGTCAAGCAGATCTACCGCAAGCTCAATGTCAGCTCGCGCGCCGAGGCCGCCCTGGAGGCGCAGCGCCTGGGGCTGTTCCGCTAGCGCGCGGCGCCGCGGCGCGACCTTGGGACGTTGCGCGAACACCGGCAGCGGACCCAGAATGCGTCCGCCATGATCACCAACCTGTGCCCCGCCTGCCGGCATGTCAACGCCGACGACGCGCCGCGCTGCCAGTTCTGCGGCCTGAACCTGGATCTGGCCGAGATCGACACGCAGCTCCTGCCGCTGCACCGGCTGGCCGGCGACACCAACCCCGGCGCGCTCTGGCTCGATGAACTGGGCAGCGAGGCGCCGGCGGCCACGCCGGGCGCGCCGCCGCTGTCGATCACGCTGCGCGACGTGCAGCTCCCGCCCCCGCCCGTCGTCGCCCGCCAGGCCCCCGCGCCGCGCGCGGCGGGACTCTTCGCCGCCGACCCCGCAACGCCGCAGCCCGACCGCGAGGCCTGGGTGCGCGTGAG
>DYOR01000144.1 GCA_020720385.1 Rubrivivax sp. | reverse complement strand
CTGCTTGGCGCGGTCATGCAGGGCGTGGACGAGCAGCACGCGGACACCGGCGTTCTGCGAAACGCTCGCCGCGCGACCAACGCCATCCTGCAGCAAAGATGCTCCGAGCTTGATGCCCTGGGCCCGATGGTCAACGGCCAAGCGGGCCAGAACCATCACCGGCACCGGGTCGGGCATGTTTCGCCGCACGCTGCTGGTTGCCGCTTGGTGCGATGGCCGCAGCTGCGGCCATCGCGCAGTAGCCGTAGACACGCCCCTCCTGATGAGTGACGACGAAGGTGCGGCTTGCACCGCTCAATTGGTTGGTCAATGCCCGGCGCTCGAGCCATTCATCGAGACTGGCTTCACCGCAGGCGAAATCGTCCAGGATGTGGGTGGCGGCCAGCGGAAGCGGCGCGCTCAGTTGCAAGCTCATGCCGCGCCGGTGCTCCAGGGTGCCTTGGCGGACATGAGACGTTCAAGCCCGGGGTTGGGGCCGGGAGGTGCGTCGAGCATCGCGGTGAACTGCTTGAACTTGTCGACGTCCAAGCTGAAAAAGACCTGATCGAGCACCACAGACTGCGCGCGGTCGCAGGCAGCTTCGAGCATGAAGTCTGATCGGTTCTTTCCGAGCAGACTGGCGGCGTGATCGATTAGGTCGCGCTGCTCGGGCAGGGCCCGCAGATTGATGGCGGCATCACGCATTGGTTTCTCCTATTCAGGCATATACAACAGATACACAGATTGCGGCGAAGCGTGTGGCCGTTGTCAATACGCGGCGCGCCCCATGCCGCAGGTGCGGGTGCCGACTGGTAGCCAGTACAGCGCTTCAAAACCTGCTCTCAGGGGTTGTTCCAGTTCGGACGAATGTCCACGGAAACGGCCAAATGATCCAGATCCGGGACTGGAGACTTGCGGACGGACTACTACTCAGATGACGGACGCGGGTTCAGTTCCGTGTTCCACCACCACCATCTACAAGGGCTCGGATGTTCTCCGAGCCCTTCGTTTGTCAGGCCGCGTTGCGCTGGTGGCGGTCTGGCCATTGCGGTCCGCCGCTCCTCAGCAACCCAGGTTCAGGGCCTGCACCGGCCGCAGGTTTGCCGCATCGGCAATCACGAAGGCAACTCGCCGCGTATGCGCCGGATCGCCTGGCGGCAGGTCCAGCGTGAAAGTCCGTGCGCCTTGCCAGGGCTCGACGGCGCGGTACAGGCGCACGACATGATCGTGTGCGAGTGTTTCGCCGCGATTCTCGCCGGCGTCGACGCGGCTGCGATGGCCGTCTTCGAGCACGGCCCAGTAGCCGGTCCAACGGCCCGGGGCCGTGCCGACTTCGGCAACCACAACCCCGCCCTCGCGCCTGAGCCTCAGCGACATCGGCGCTGGTGGCACCGAGGCCGCCGAGGGCAGCTCAGGCCAGCGGCGCCAGTCACGGCCTTGCGCCAACACCTGCGGCGTGTAGACATTGGGCGCGCCCATCGCCCGCGCCAGCGCGTACTGGCGGTCGGTGGTGGCCTGCGTGGCGAAGCGGTCGACCCAGCCCAGGCGGTTCCAGTAGCCCACGTGAAAGGCCAGCGGCAAGAGCTCGTCACGCCCCTTCAGCGTCGACAGCCAGCGGTCGGCTGGCGGGCACGAGCTGCAGCCTTCGGAGGTGTACAGCTCCACCACCAGCGGCGGTCGCGAACCGGCCGTGCGCTCGCAGGTCTGCGCCGCCGCGAGCACCGGCAGCGCTGCCAGGCACAGGATCGCCAGGGCCGGTTTCATGGTGACGGGTCGCCACCCTCGGCGCTGCATTGCCGCGGCGCCGGCTCAGCGCGGCACCCCGGTTCCGCGGCGGCCCGATCGCCGCTGCGAGGCGCTTGGACAGCGCACCTCAACGCTTGCCCCACAACTGCTCCAGCCGCGCGTCACGGCCGCAGCTGGCGCGGTAGTAGGCATAGCGCACCGGGTTCTTCTTGTAGTAGTCCTGGTGGTAGGCCTCGGCCGGGTAAAAGGCAGTCGCTGGCAGCACGGCCGTGACGATGGCTTGCCTGAAGGGCTTGGTCTTCTCCAGCTCAGTCAGCGACTGCCTGGCGATTTCGGCCTGCTGGGCGTCGTGGGTGAAGATGGCGGTGCGGTAGGGCGAACCGACGTCGCAGAACTGGCGATCCGGCGTCGTCGGGTCGATGGTGCGCCAGAAGTGCTTGACCAGCGCAGCGTAGCTCACCTTGGCCGGGTCGAAGACGATCTCGACCGCTTCGGCGTGGCCGGTGCTCTTGGCCGACACCTGCTCGTAGCTGGGGTTGGCCACGCTGCCGCCGATGTAGCCCGAGGTCGTCGACAGCACGCCGGGGATCTTGTCGAAGTCGGACTCGACGCACCAGAAGCAGCCGCCGGCGAAGGTGGCCTTGGCCGTGGTCTGCGCCATGGCCGGCGCCGACGTCGCATGCGCCAGCGCGAGCAGGCCGGCGACTACACCCAGGCTGGCAAAGCGGCGCGTCATGCGGATGCCAGCACGAACTGCAGTGCCACCCCGTTGTTGCAGTAGCGCTTGCCGCTGGGCCGCGGGCCGTCGTCGAAGACATGCCCTTGATGGCCCTCGCAGCGGGCGCAGTGGTACTCGGTGCGCGGCAGGATGAGCTTGAAGTCGGTTTTCGTGCCCAGCGCGCCCGGCAACGCGGTGTGGAAACTGGGCCAGCCGGTACCGCTGTCGTATTTGGCGTCCGAAGAAAACAGCGCCAGCTCGCAGCCTGCGCACTGGTAGACACCCTTGCGCTTCTCCGCATTCAGCGCGCTGCTGCCTGGGGCTTCGGTGCCTTCGTGGCGCAGCACGCGAAAGGCGGCGGGCGACAGCCGCTGCTTCCACTCGGCTTCGCTCAGGCGCAGCGTGGCGGGTGTGGGCTGCGCCGGCGTGGTGGCAGCGGCGGCGGCCTTGGTGCCCGGGCCGAACAGCGATAACAGGCTCATGATCTGGCGGCGGTTCATGGTGGGGGTCGGTAGAGGTTGTGATGCAGGGTGGTCAACAGTCGTCTCAGCGGCATGGATCTTTCATGCAAGACCCTACTTCAACACACCAGCGCCTGGCGCGCCCGGTGCAGCCGCACGAACAGGTTCTGTTCGCTGATGCGCAGGGCGTCGCAGACCTCGGCGCTGCTGCGCTCGTGCAGCAGGCGCAGCTCGACCACCCGCTTGAGCTTGGGCGGCAGCGCGGCGATGCGTCGCATCGTCTGCGCCAATCGCTGGCGCTGTTCGGCGATCTGGTCCGGCCGTGGCAGCGGGCATTCCAGTGCGGCGTGGGCGGAAGGCATGCCGCCATCGTCGTCGTCGCCGCTGCCGGCATCCAGGCTTTCGTGGCATCTGCGCTGGCGCACCAGATCGACGATCTTGTGCTTGAGGATGCCGACGAGCCAGCTGCGCAGCGCGCTGCGGCCGGCGAAACCGGCGTTGGTGGCACGGGCGGCAAGGGCGGCCTCGAAGGTGTCGTGCACCAGGTCCTCGGCGAGGGCTGGATCCTGCAGACGGCGGCGGGCATAGCTCACCAGGTGGGTGCGATGCGGTACCACTTCGGCCCAGTCAATGGCCGGCAGCGAGCAGGCGGCGGGTGCAGGGTTCGGGCAGGCAAGATCGTTCATGGTGTGCGGTGGGTTGAGCGGGCGATGACTACACTGTCTGCCGCGCCCATCGCAACACGCTCACCGAAGATCACAGCCAGATCACATCGGCAGCAACTCGGGCGATGTAAGAGGCCTGCGCCGCCGCACGACACCCTGCCATGCCCAGCCACATCCTCGTTGCCGAAGACCAGGCCGACATCCGCGAGCTCATCGTGCTCAACCTGCGCCAGGCCGGCTACCAGGTGCAGGCCGTGGCCGACGGCAGTGCCGCACTGGCCAGCCAACTGGAGCAAGCCGACGACCTGCTGGTGCTGGACTTGATGATGCCGGGCCTGGACGGCCTGGAGGTCTGCAAGGCGCTGCGTGGGCGCGGTCGCGCCACGCCGATCCTGATGCTCACGGCCAAGAGCACCGAACTCGACCGCGTGCTCGGCCTGGAGCTGGGTGCCGACGACTACCTGACCAAGCCGTTTTCGATGGCCGAACTGCTGGCCCGCGTGAAGGCCCTGCTGCGGCGTGCCGAACTGCTGCGCGCCGCGGCGCTGGCGCCGGCCTCGCCGACGCAGACGGTGCGCAACGGCGAGCTCGAGATCCTGCCCAGCCGCCGTGAGGTGCGCGTGCGCGGCGCGACGCTCGATTTCACGGCGCTGGAGTTCGACCTGCTGCTGCACTTCGCCAGCCATCCTGGCCGCGTGTTCTCGCGCGCCCAGCTGCTCGACGCGGTCTGGGGCTACAGCCACGAGGGCTACGAGCACACCGTCACCACGCACATCAACCGCCTGCGCGCCAAGCTCGAACGCGACCCGATGCAGCCGCAGTTCATCCTGACCGTGCGCGGCGCCGGCTACAAGATGCGCGATGCACCGCAGTAGCCGCGCAGCGCCCGAGGGGCCGGGCGCGGCGGACCGGAGGCCGACATGACGGTGCGCGCCCGGCTCGCGCTGGCGGTGCTGCTCGCGGGCCTGCTGACGACCGCGGGCGTGCTGGCGACCCTGGCGCTGGCCTTCCAGCGCGTCGAGCACGAAAGCGCTTACGTGCGGGCCGATGCGTTCCTGGGTCGCGTGCTGGCGCAGTACGACAACCTGCTCGAGGTGCATGCCCGCAACCCCGAGGGCTTCAAGCAGTTCCTGTCCAGCCTGCTGCTGTTCGAACCCGACAGCCAGCTCTACCTGCTGGCGGCCGACGGCACGGTGCTGGCACATACCGGGCAGGTGGTGCTGCCGCCGGGCTTCAAGGTGGCGCTCGAGCCCGTGCGGCAATCGGCCGCGGCGGCCGTCGACGCGCAGGCGCGCAAGCTCGCGCCCTACGTGATGGGCGACGACCCCGAGCACATGGATGCCGATACCGTGGTGGCCGCGCGCGCCTTGCAGCAGCGGCTGATCCGTGCCGCCGAACCGGTGGCCGGCTACCTGTATCTGGTCTTTCGCAAGCAAGGCCTGCCCGGTGCCAGCCAGGCCTTGTTCCACAGCAGTCTGGCGGGCCCGGCACTGGTGGTGGTGGCGGTACTCATCGTGCTGGGCTCGGCGTTGGCGGCCTGGATCATCGGCGCCGTGACGCGGCCCTTGCGCGTCATCAGCGACGAGGTCGCCGCCGCGTCGCGCGATGGTTTCACCGCCGCCGCAGTGCCCAGGCTGGCTGCGGTGCCCACCGAGAAGCTCGCCGGCGACGACGAATTCAGCCGCCTGCGCCAGGGCTTCCGTGCGCTGCTGGCCACACTGCGCACGCAGTGGGACGCACTGCAGCTCATGGATCGCTTCCGCCGCGAGGGTGTGTCCAACCTCTCGCACGACCTGCGCAGCCCGCTCACCGCCACCGTGGCCTGCCTGGAGACGCTGGAGCAGCGCTGGGCCGGCGACGGCCGGCGCGACGACGACCGGCATCTGGTGCAGGTGGCCTTGCGCAACACCCGCAACGCCGCCGGCCTGGTGCGCTCACTGGGCGACCTGGCGCTGCTGGACGAACCCGAGTTCAAGCTCGAGCCGATGCGGCTGGATCTGGCCGAGGTGCTCGACGACATCGCGCTGCGCTTCGGCCAGCGCGCGGCGCAGCAAGGCGTGGCGCTGCGTTTCGAGCCGCAGGGCGGCGAAGCTGCGGTGGCCGCGGTCGACGTCGAGCTGTTCGAGCGCGCGGTGGCCAACCTGCTGGACAACGCGTTGAAGTTCACCCCCGCCGGCGGGCAGGTCGTGCTGCGTGCCGGCTGCGCCAACGGCCAGGTGCAGGTGGCCGTGGCCGACAGCGGCGTGGGCGTTGCGGCCGACGCGCTGCCGCACCTGTTCGACCGCCACTACCGGGCGCGCAGCAGCGTCGAGCCGGCCACCAGCGACGAGGGCAAGGGCCTGGGCCTGGCCATCGTCAAGCGCATCGTCGAGCTGCACGGCGGCAGCGTCGAGGTGAGCAGCGCGCCCGGGCAGGGCACGACCGTGCGGATGTTCTTGCCTGCGGCATGAGGCCCGTGCGGCGTTGCACAGCGGCCCGGCACTTGCCGCTGCGGCCTCAGGTCGCTGCCGCGCCGTGGTAGTCGGTGATGCGCTGCACCTCGTTCTTCGAGCCCAGCATCACGGCCACGCGCTCGTGCAACTTGCCGGGCGTGATGTCGAGGATGCGCTCGCGGCCGTTGGTGGCCAGGCCGCCGGCCTGCTCCACCAGGAAGGCCATCGGGTTGGCCTCGTACATCAGGCGCAGCTTGCCGGGTTTGTCGGGCTCGCGCTTGTCCCAGGGGTACATGAAGACGCCCTTCGACATCGGACCCGTCTATCTCGACGAGCTCACCCGCGCCGCGCACGCGCA
>DYOR01000143.1 GCA_020720385.1 Rubrivivax sp. | reverse complement strand
CTTGGGGGGTAGCGAAGGCGCGACGCGACAAGCTTGGGGGTCGCATGTCACATCCTGAAGTTCTCGCCGAGGTACACCTTGCGCACCTCGGCGTTGGCGACGATCTCGGCGGGCGTGCCTTCGGCCAGCACGCTGCCCTCGCTGATGATGTAGGCGCGGTCGCAGATGCCCAGCGTCTCGCGCACGTTGTGGTCGGTGATGAGCACGCCGATGCCGCGCGAGCGCAGGAAGCCGATGATGCGCTGGATCTCGATCACGGCGATCGGGTCGACGCCGGCGAAGGGCTCGTCCAGGAGGATGAAGCGCGGCTGCGTGGCCAGGGCGCGCGCGATCTCCACGCGCCGGCGTTCGCCGCCGGAAAGTGCCGGGGCCGGGGAGTCGCGCAGCTTGTCGATGGACAGGTCGCGCAGCAACTGGTCGAGCAGCGCATTGATGCCCGCGGTCTTGAGCGGCCTGCCCTGGGCGTCGAGCTGCAGCTCGAGCACCGCGCGGATGTTCTCCGCCACGGTGAGCTTGCGGAAGATCGACGCTTCCTGCGGCAGGTACGACAGGCCCATGCGCGAGCGGCGGTGGATGGGCAGCCCGTGCACGGGCTGGCCGTCGATGTGGATCTCGCCCGCGTCGGCACGCACCAGGCCGACGACCATGTAGAAGGTGGTGGTCTTGCCCGCGCCGTTGGGTCCCAGCAGCCCCACCACCTCGCCTGCGTGGACCGCCAGATGCACGTCCTTGACCACCGTGCGCGGGCCGTAGCTCTTGCGCAGGTGCGCGGCCTGCAAGCGGCTCGTGGCCGGCGCCGGCGGCGCGTCCATCAGCGCTTGTCCTCCAGAGCGCGGCTGGGTGTGAGCGGGGCCGTCGGCGTGCCGCTGGCGGCCGATGCCGCGGCGCCGGGCGCAGCGAGCACGGCACGCACGCGGCCGCTGGGGTTGACCGGGGAGACCGTGCCGCCCTCGACCCTGAAGACCTCGTTGGTGTTGTCCCAGGTGATCTCGCCGCCGCTCACCTCGTAGGTGATGGTGCCGTTGTGTCGCAGGCGCAGCACGCCATCGCCGAGCAGGCGCAGCGTGTCGCTGCGGCCGTCGTATTCGATGCGCTCGGCGCTGCCCTCCACGGTCTCGCCTGCGGCGTCACGGCGCTGCTGCCAGCGCACCGGCTTGCCCGGCGCGCCGCTGGCGCTGGCGACGCGGTAGCCGTCCGCGGCTTCGCGCATTTCGATGCGCTCGGCGCGCAACTGCAGCGAGCCCTGCGCGATGACCGCATTGCCGGCGTAGACGATCGCCCGGTGCAGTGCATCCACGGTGGCCGAGCCGTCGGCCTCGATGACCATGGGTTTGTCGCGGTCGGCCCTCTCGGCCAGGGCCGCGGCGGGCGCAAGCACGGCGGCGCCGGCCAGGGCCAGCGCCACGTGGAGAGGGAGAATGCGGAGCGTCATTTTGGCGGCACGAAACTTGCAGATCATTCTAGCTGCCAGATCGGCCCGCGTCGACGCCGGCGCCTCCGAATGCGCGGCCGAATGCGCGAAATCCGCCCCGTCTGGGGCCCCGCCGGGCGGCCGTGGCCGCGGCCTCAGCCCGGACCGCGGAGGATCCGGGCCTTCGCCAGGCGCAAGGCCGCGCGCAGGCGCGCCCTTGCGTCCGGGCTCAGGCCCCTTGGCGCACGCGCTGGATGAGGTAGTCGGTGACGGCCGTGGCGCGCTCGTGGCTGCCCGTGAGCGCGGCGGAGGTGAGGTAGCGCCCATGGATGCCCACCGCGGGCACGCCGTCGAGCTTGTAGGCCTCGGAGACCTGCCGCGCCCGCGCGGCCCGGGTGTTCACGCCGAAGGAGCGGAAGGCGGCGCTGAACTTCGCGCCGTCGACACCGTGGGTGCCGAGGAAGGAGAGCATCTCGGCCTCGCTGTTGAGGCTGCGGTGCTGCTGGTGGATGGCGCTGAAGACCTTCAACTGCAGGGCCTCGCGCAAGCCCATGTCCTCGAGGGCGAAGAAGAGCTTCTGCTGCATCTGGTAGACGAGCGAGAAGCCCACCGGCAGCTGGTGGAAGTAGACGTCCGCGGCGAGGGTCTTGACCCAGCGCTCGAGCACCGGCTCGAAGGCGAAGCAGTGTGGGCAGCCGTAGGAAAAGAACTCCACCACCTCGACCTTCTTCGCCGGTGAAGGCAGCGTCACGGGAGCCGCGGTCTGCAGTTTCAGGTAGTCCTTGCCCTCGATCGGCGCGCCTTGCGCACGTGCCGCGCCGGCCACGGCCAGGCCGAGGCCTGCGCCGGCCAGCTGGAGGGAGAAATCGCGCCGCTTCATGAGGTTCCTTTCGAATGGACGTTTCGCGGCGGTGGACTCGCCGGTGGGGGTGGAGTTCCGGGCCCTCAGGGGCGTTCGACGCGCACGATCTGCGTCTCGAACTTCTGCTCCTGCAGTTTCACCTGCAGCGCGTCGGCCTCGTCGCGCGTGGGGAAAGGCCCCAGGCGCACGCGGTACACGGTGCGCCCGGCCTGTTCGCGTTCGACCACCTTGGCGCTCTGTCCGACCAGGGCCAGGCGGGCGCGTTGCTGCTCGGCGTCGTCGGCGCGCGTGTAGGCGCCGGCCTGCACGAAGTAGATGAAGGGATCGGCGGCCGGGGTGCCGGGCTTGGCCGGTGTGGCCGGCGCGGCGCCGCCGGCAAGGATGGCCGCGGGGTCGCGCGGCGCCGGCCGGGCTGCGGAGGCCGGCGCCGCTGCCGTGGGCGCACGCGAGGCCTCGGCGGGCGCGCTGGCCGAAGGCGACACGGTGCCGGAGGCCGCCGCACCCGCGCGCGGCGCCATCTTGCCGGCCAGGGGTGCGTTGGGATCCCAGCTGCGGTTGCGCTCGGTCTCGGCGCTGTCTTGCTCGGCGGTGCGCTGCGGCACCTTGTCGATGAAGGGCACGGGCGCCTTGGTGATGTACAGCGCCACCCCCAGCGCCACGGCCAGGCCGATGAGCAGGCCCGCGACCAGGCCCATGACGAAACCACCGCGCTGAGAAATCACTGCATCACCTCCGGCGCGGCCGCGGTATCGGCCTCGCGTGACATCGACTCCGGCGCCGACACACCCAGCAGCGCCAGCGCATTGCGCAGCACCTGCGCCGTGGCCGCGAGCAGGGCCATGCGCGCGCGCGCCAGCGCGGCGTCCTCGACGAGAAAGCGCTCGCTGGCGTAGTACGCGTGGAAGGCCGCGGCCAGCTCGCGCAGGTAGAAGGCCACGTCGTGCGGCGCCAGTTCGGCCGCGGCGCGCTCGAGCATCTCGGGATACTCGCCCAGCTCGAGCATGAGCGCGGCCTCGGTGGGCGCGACGAGCAGGGCAAGGTCCGCGTCGGCGAAGCCGGCCCGCGTGGCGGCGGCCGCGCCGCCGCGGCCGCTGTCGGCGTAGGCCGCGAGCACCGAGCAGATGCGGGCGTGCGCGTACTGCACGTAGAACACCGGGTTCTCGTCGCCCGCCTTCAACGCCAGGTCGACATCGAAGGTGAACTCGGTGTCGGCCTTGCGGCTGATGAGGAAGAAGCGCACCGCGTCGCGGCTGGTCCAGTCGATGAGGTCGCGCAGCGTCACGTAGCTGCCCGCACGCTTGGAGATCTTCACCTCCTGCCCGCCCTTCATCACCGTGACCATCTTGTGCAGCACGTAGTCGGGGTAGCCGGCGGGGATGCCGGCAGCCGCGGCCTGCACCCCGGCGCGCACGCGCGCGATCGTGCCGTGGTGGTCGGTGCCCTGCACGTTGATGACCTTGACGAAGCCGCGCTCCCATTTGTGCAGGTGGTAGGCGACATCGGGCACGAAGTAGGTGTAGCTGCCGTCGGACTTGCGCATCACGCGGTCCTTGTCGTCACCGTACTCGGTGGTGCGCAGCCACTGCGCGCCGCCCTCCTCGAAGGTCTTGCCGGCCTCGACCAGGCGCTGCACGGTGCGCGCCACGCGGCCGTCGGCGTAGAGGCCCGACTCCAGGTAGTAGTGATCGAAGTGCACGCCGAAGGCCTGCAGGTCCAGGTCCTGCTCGTGGCGCAGGTAGGCCACGGCGAACTGCCGGATGCCGTCCAGGTCGTCGGCACGGCCCGACGCGGTGAACTCGCGGTCGTCGGCGTGCACGGTCTTGCCGGCGGCGAATTCGGCCGCGATGTCGGCGATGTAGTCGCCGTTGTAGGCGGGCTCGGGCCACGCGGCATCGCCGGGCGCTAGCCCCTTGAGCCGGGCCTGCGTGGACCGGGCCAGGGTCTGGATCTGCACCCCGGCGTCGTTGTAATAGAACTCGCGGTGCACCTGCCAGCCCTGGGTCTGCATCAGGTGGCACATCGAATCGCCCAGCGCCGCCTGGCGGCCATGGCCGACGTGCAGCGGGCCGGTGGGGTTGGCCGAGACGAACTCGACCATCATGTGCTGCCCGCTCGCGGCCCGGCGACCGAAGGCGTTGCCGGCGGCGAGCACCTCGGCCACCACGGACTGCTTGGCCGCCGCGCACAGGCGCAGGTTGATGAAGCCCGGCCCGGCGATCTCGAACTGCTGCACCCAGCGCTGTGCCGCGGGCGTGGCCTGCAGGGCCTGCACCAGTTGCCGGGCGATCTCGCGCGGGTTGCTCATGGGCAAAGGTGGCTCCGCCACTTTGCTCATACCCCCACGGGGGGCGGTCGGCAAGGCCTGCCTGGGGGCGCTCTTCAGCGCGCGCGCCAGCGGCATCGCCGCGGTGATCGCCAGGTCGCCGTGCGCGGCCTGCTTGGGCCTCTCGAAGAGGGCGGCCGGCGCCGCCACGCCCAGGCCCGAGGCCATCTCGGCGAGCGCAGTCTGCAACGCGGCGAGCAACTCCTGCTTGGCTTGGATCATCGGGCGATTCTACTTTTGACCTTCCGCCGCGGCCGGGCGACGCGGCCGCGACGCTGCACGGGCGTGCCCGGCGCGAGCGTGAATTGACACCGCAAAGTCGGCCACATCGCGGCTTGGCGACGCGGCGCGTGCGTGCACCATCGCAGGCCAGGAGCCCCCGCGCCCAGAGCCGCCGCCGCCATGCCCACACCTCAGCGCACTGCAGTCGCCCACGCCGGGCCCGACCCCGGGCCGCCGGCGCTGATCGGCAAATACCGCGTGAAGTGCAAGATCGGCGAGGGCGCGACGAGCGAGGTCTTCCTCGCGCACGACCCGTTCCGCAAGCTCGACGTGGCCATCAAGCGCGTGCGCCCCGGCGTCCTGCCGGACTCGCGCGAGTCGCATTACCAGCAGCGCTTCTTCGCCGCCGAGGCCGCGCTGGTGGGCCAGCTCAACCACCCCAACGTCGTGCAGATCCTCGACGCCGTGGCCGACGACGACGCGCCCTACCTGGTGATGGAGTACGTCGACGGCTTCACGCTGCGGCGCTTCTGCCGCGCCGACAACCTGCTGCCGATGGCGCAGATCGTCGAAGTCGGCTTCAAGTGCGCCATGGCGCTGGGCTACTGCTGGCGCCAGGGCCTCATCCACCGCGACGTGAAGCCGGCGAACCTGCTGGTGACGCTCGACGGCGACCAGATCACCGACCTCAAGGTCACCGATTTCGGCAGCGTCTTCAACCAGGGCTCGGAGCACACGCAGGTCTACCGCGTCGGTTCGCTGGCCTACATGTCGCCCGAGCAGCTCGACGGCGACATCCTCGATTGCCGCGCCGACATCTACTCACTGGCCGCAGTGCTCTACCACCTGATCGCCGGGCGCCCGCCCTTCGACGCCACGCAGCAGCAGGCGATCATGAACCAGATCTTCAACGGCACCGCGCCGCCGCTCTCCAGCATGCGCGAAGGGGTGCCGCCGGCGCTGCAGTCGCTCATCGAGCGCAGCCTGGCCAAGGAGCGCGAGCTGCGGCCCGCCCACTGGGACGAGTTTGCCCAGGCCCTCTCCAGCCTGAGCGCCGGCGGGCGCGACGCGCGCGGACCGCTGCAGGAGGTGCTGGACTCGGAGCGCTTCACGCTGCTGCGCTCGCTCGCCTTCTTCAGCGCCTTCGGCGACGTCGAACTCTGGGAAGTGGTGCGCCGCGCCAAATGGCAGCGCCATACCTTCGGCCAGGCCTTGTTCCGCAAGGGCGAGGAAGGCAACACCTTCCACATCGTCACGCAAGGCCAGATCGAGGTCTACCGCGACGGCCGCGCGGTGGCCTCGATGGGCGCGGGCGCCTCGGTGGGCGAGATGGCCTACCTCGCGCCCAACCCGGCCCTGCGCGTGCACACGGTCGACATCCTCGTCTCCAAGCCCGCCACCACGGTGGCCTTCACGCCCGAGACGATGGAGCAGTTCTCCCTGTCCACGCGCCACCTTTTCGACAAGGCCTTCATCGTCGTGCTCGTGCAGCGCCTGCACGCGGCGCACGAGGCGCTGGCGCACCCGCGGCGCATCCTCTAGTGCAGTGTTCCACGCTATGCGGCACATAAAACCGCGTCTTTGCCGCCCTGG
>DYOR01000142.1 GCA_020720385.1 Rubrivivax sp. | reverse complement strand
TTGCAGGGAAGGCGCAGCCCCGAGCGGCGCGTCGCTTGCCGCGCTGAGCGAGTCGTGGGTCTGATCGCGCGTGTCGGCGCGGGGTGGGGTCGCACGCGCGGCCTAAGACCGCTTCAAGGCCCCCAGCGGCCAGGCGAGAGCTGCCGCCGCCGCGCCGCACGCGCCGGCCAGCCCCAGCAGCGTGGCCCAGTCGAGCCAGTAGCCCATTTCGCGCAGCGACGAGCCGATGCCGCCCGGCAGCAGCAGCAGCGCCAATGCGGCACCCGCCACCGCCGCAGCCAGGGCCCAGGGCCGGGCGCGGCGCCAGGCCTCGGCGGGGCGCCTTGCAGCCAGGGCCAGCAACGCCAGCCACAGCACGCCGGCAATCAGCAGCAGCGGCCAGATGCCCAGCACGGTTTCCCAGACGATGTTCAGCATCAACCAGATCTCATACATGACGGTGTTCCTTGTTCGACAGCCTGAGCTTGGGTTTCAGACGCGGCCCCGCAGCACGGCAAGATAGGCCGGCTTGAGCATGCGCACCTTCATGAACCAGGCGAAGAAGCTCTCCTGCAGCGGTTCGATCATCGGCAGCGACGGCGTGAGCCGGCCTTCGTAGTCGAACTCGATGAGCATCGCCGAGCCTTCGCGGGTGATCAGCGGGCATGAGGTGTAGCCGTCGAAGGCTTCGTCGGGTTTGCTGCCGGTGATGGCCTGCAGCAGGTTGTGCACGACGATGGGCGCGCTCTTCTTCACCGTGGCGGCGGTCTTGCCGCGCGGCGTGCCGTTGATGTCGCCGATGCCGAAGACGTTGGGAAAGCGCCGGTGCTGCAGCGTGGTCTTGTCCACCTCCAGCCAGCCGCCGGCGGCGAACGGGCCTTCCTTCCACGACAGGTCGCTGTTCTTGATGGCGTCGGGCGCGCGCATCGGCGGCACGACGTGGATGAAGTCGTAGGGCAGCTCGTGCTTCTCGCCTTCGGGGGTGACGAAGCGCGCGCGGCGCGTGCCGATGTCGATGCCGGTGAGCTTGCGCGAGAAGTCGACGGCTATGCCCAGGCCCTTCCACAGCGCCAGCACCTTGTCGTTGACGACCTTGACGCCGAAGACATTGCCGAGTGCGGATTCGAAGTGGATCTTTGATTGCCCCATGCTGCCGGCGCGCTGCAGGCGGTCGCGCAGCATGAAGGTCATCTTCAGCGGCGCGCCGGCGCACTTCAGCGGTGTGGCCGGCAGCGTCATCACCGCCTCGCCGCCCTTGGCGGCAAAGGCCTGCATCGCGCCCCAGGAAGCCACCGCCGCCTGCGGCCCGTGGTAGACGCTGGCCAGGCCGTGGGTGCCGATGGCGGCCACGTCCATGCCTTCGATCTGCGCGTAGTCCAGGTGCAAGCCGGTGGCCACGACGAGGAAGTCGTAGCGCACACGCTGGCCGCCGGCGGTGACCACGGTGTTGGCGCTGGGGTCGAATTCGACCGCCATGTCCTTGATCCACTCCAGCCCCGAAGGGTGGAAGTCGGCATTGCGGTCCTGCACCTTGCTCACCGGCCACACGCCGGTGGCCACCAGCGTGAAGCCGGGCTGGTAGTTGTGCTCTTCCTTGCGGTCGATGAGGGTGATGCGGGCGCCGTCCAGCGCCTGGCTCAGGCGGTTGGCCACCGCAATGCCCCCCAGGCCGCCACCGGCGATGACGATGTGCGCCTTGCTTGGCACGGCCGCACGCGCGGCCTGCGGCATGGCGGCCGCGCCCACCAGCGCCGGCGCGGCGGGCAGGGCGGCCAGGGTCTGCAGCCAGCGGCGCCGGCCCTGCACGGCGGTTTCAAGGCAAGGCTCGGCCGGCGCATCGGCGGGCGCCGGGGTGTGCGGGTGGGTCATGATGGGTCTCCGGGTGTGCGGGGGGTGCTCGGCCTCCCGTCGTGTTAGCGCTCCGGCCTGGCGGCCAGGGCCAGGCGCCATCCTACAAAGAACACAAGGCCACCGGCGTGCGGTGGCCCTGCGCATGGGCAGGAGCTCAGAACGACAGAGTGCGCACGCCGGGCTTGAGCAGGTAGGCCGCCACCTCGGCCGGCTTGGCCGGCGTCACGCCGGGCAGCAGATCGCTGGGCTGGCGCCCGGTGTTGGGCAGGTACAGCGCGCACACCTCGACCTTGGCTCCGGCCTTCATCAGGCCCTGCAACATCTGCTGCGGCGTCACGTTGCGCGGCTTGAGCGCGGGCATGTCCTTGCCGGACACGGCGATATCGCCGGCGGCGTCGCACAGCAGCACGCGCACCGGCGCCTTCTGTTCCGCGGCCTGGCTGGCCAGCACCAGCGCAGCACCCTGGGCCATCGAGGCACCGGTGCTGAGCGCGACGAACAGTTCCTCGGCTTGGGCGCTGGCCGTGAAGGCCAGCGCCGCGGCGAAAATCAGGGGTTTGGTCTTCATGGGTTCAGTCCTCGATCTGGGGTGGATGGAATGCATGCAGGCCGCAACCTGACCGGCCGACCGGTCCCTCAGCAGCGGTTGCCCTGAGTGTCGGCCGGCGTTGAGGCGGCTTCAGTGACCCAAGACACAGACCACGCGCCGTGCCACCGGAGGCGCGGGCCCTCAGCCGGCCTCAGCGGCCCATGAAACGCGGCGCGCGCCGAGCGGCGAAGGCGGCCAGGCCCTCGCGGATGTCATCGCTTTGCGCACAGCGCGCTTCGCGCTGGCGCAGGCGGCGCAGGTCGAATTCGCCGCGGGCGATCTCGTCGAGCGAGAGCTTCATGCCCTGCAGCGCCAGGGGCGCACCGGCCAGCAGTGAGGCGGCGAGGCCCTCGACCACCTCGTCCAGCGCATCTGCTGCCGCCAGGGCGTCGAGGTAGCCGATGCGCAGCAGCTCTTCGCCGGGCACGCTCTCGGCGAGCAGGAAGAGCCGCTTGGCCGCCGACAGGCCGAGCCGCGAGACGTAGCGCCGCAGGCCGCCGGGGTAATAGTGCAGGCCCAGGCGCGCCGCAGGCATGCGCAGTTCCATGCCCTGCACCCCGACGCGCAGGTCGCAGGCCAGCGCCAGGTCGGTGGCGCCGCCGAAGACGCTGCCGTTGAGCCGCGCGATGGTCGGCACGGGCAGGGTCTCGAGGGCGTCCACGGTGCGTTCGAAGAGCTGCGGGTCGGCCGAGGCCGCATCGGCCTGTTCGAGTTCTTCGAGGTTGAAACCGGCGCAGAACACGCGGCCGGCGCCGGTGAGCACGAGCGCGCGCAGGTCGGGCATCGCCGCCAGCGAGGCGAAGTGCGCCTGCAGCGCGAGCAGGTCCTCGCGGTGCAGGCGGTTGCGGTGGCGCGGCCGGTGCAGGGTGATGGTGGCGCGGCCGGGGGCATCCAGGCTCAGCACCGGCGCGCCTTCGGGCGTGCTCATCGCTGCAGCGCCCGGCCCGGCAGGGCCGACGGCTCAACCATGCCTGGCCTCGAACTCCTTCATGTAGCTCACCAGCGCCTGCACGCCTTCCAGCGGCATGGCGTTGTAGATCGAGGCGCGCATGCCGCCCACCAGGCGGTGGCCCTCGAGCTGCACCATGCCGCGCGCCTCGGCGCCCTGGAGGAAGGCACCGTCGAGCCGGTCGTCGGCGAGCTTGAAGGGCACGTTCATGAGACTGCGGCAATCGCGCGCCACCGGGGCGCGGTAGAAGGCCGTGCTGTCCAGCAAGTCGTAGAGCAGCGCCGCCTTGCGCCGGTTGTGCGCTTCGATGGCCGGCAGGCCGCCCTGCGCCTTGAGCCAGTGGAAGACCAGCCCGGCGATGTAGATGGCGTAGGTGGGCGGCGTGTTGTACATGCTGCCGTTGTCGGCCACCACCTTGTAGTCGAAGGCCGAGGGCGTGCAGGGCAGGGCCTGGCCCAGCAGGTCCTCGCGCACGATCACCAGGGTCAGGCCGGCGGGCCCGATGTTCTTTTGCGCGCCGCCGTAGATCAGGCCGTACTTCGACACGTCCACCGGTCGCGAGAGGATGGAGCTGGACATGTCGGCCACCAGCGGCACGCCGCCCACGTCGGGTGTCCAGTGGTATTCGACGCCGCCGATGGTCTCGTTGCTGCAGATGTGCACGTAGGCCGCGTTCGGGTCCAGCGCCCAGGTCTCGCGCGCCGGGATGTGGGTGTAGCCGCCGGCGGCGGCGCTGGCGGCGATGTTCACGCGGCCGTACTTCTTCGCTTCCTTGATCGAGCGCTTGCTCCACTCGCCGGTGTCGATGTAGTCGGCCCCAGCGTGCCCGCGCAGCATGTTCATGGGCACGATGGCGTTCTCGGCGATGGCGCCGCCCTGCATGAAGAGCAGCTTGTAGTGCGCCGGCGCGCCGAGCAGCTCGCGCAGCAGCGCCTCGGCCTCGGCGGCGATGGCCGTGAACTCGGGGCCGCGGTGGCTCATCTCCATCACCGACATGCCCGAGCCGTGCCAGTCGAGCATCTCGTCGGCGGCCCGGCGCAGCACGGATTCGGGCAGCGCGGCGGGGCCGGCGCTGAAATTGAACACGCGGGTCATGGGGCTATCTCCAGGGCGACGGGGCAGCGGGCATTATGGGTGGCGCCGACCCTTCGCCGCGAGGGGCCCGCGCCCCGCCGCCGCCGTGGTGAAAGTACACTGCGAACCCGGCCCCGGTGTTCCTCCGGAGCGTGACGCAGGATCCCCATGTACCAGCATCTTCTCGTCCCCATCGATGGCAGCGAGCTGTCCGTGCGCGCTGCGCACGAGAGCCTGAGCCTGGCGGCCAAGCTCGGCGCCCGGGTGACCGGTTTCGTGGTCGAGCCGATGCCGCCCTTGGCCCTCGAGAGCATGACCCTGGCCTCGTACGCCCAGGCCAACGAAGAACATTGCGCCCGCACCAAGGCGCATGCGCAGACGGTGCTGGCCGGATTCAGCGCCCTGGCCGCGGAGCAGGGCGTGCCCTTCGACGGCCAGTTCAAGTGCACCGACGCCGTCGACCAGGCCATCGTCGAGGCCGCCGCGGAATACGGCTGCGACCTCGTCGTCATGGTCACGCATGGCCGCGGCGTGTTCAGCGAGATGCTCTTCGGCTCGCACACCAAGAACGTCATCTCGCGCAGCAAGCTGCCCTTGCTGGTGCTGCATTGAACGGGCCCACGATGAGGATGCCGCATGTCGACGAGCGCCTGGCGGGCCTGCTCGCCGCCAGCGGCCTGAAGGCGCTGCAGCTCGGCGGCCGCGCCCTGCTGCCCATCGTGCAGGGCGGCATGGGCATCGGCGTTTCGGCGCACCGGCTCGCCGGCGCGGTGGCGGCGATGGGTGCGGTGGGCACGCTGTCGAGCGTCGACCTGCGCCGCCACCATCCCGACCTGATGGAGCGCACCACCGGCCTGGGCGCGGGCGAGCATGCCAAGGCGGTGATCGACGACGCCAACCTCGAGGCCATCTCGCGCGAGATCGCAGCGGCGCGCGTGGATGCCGGCGGCCGCGGCCTGCTGGCGATCAACGTGATGCGCGCGGTGAGCGCCTATGCGGCCTCGGTGAAACGCGCCCTGGAAGCCGGCATCGACGCCATCGTCGTCGGCGCAGGCCTGCCGCTGGACCTGCCCGACCTGGCGCAGGACCACCCGCGCACCTCGCTCATCCCCATCCTCAGCGACGCCCGCGGCGTGCAGCTCATCCTGAAGAAGTGGGAGCGCAAGAAGCGCCTGCCCGACGCCATCGTCATCGAGCATCCGCGCCTGGCCGGCGGGCACCTGGGCGCGGCCCGCGTGGCCGACCTCGCCGACCCGCGCTTCGATTTCGAGAACGCCATCCCGCAGTCGCTGGCCTTCATCCGCTCGGCGGGCTACGAGCGCGACATCCCGCTCATCCCCGCCGGGGGCATCCGCAGCTTCGAAGACATCGCGCGCCTGCAGTCCATGGGTGCAGCGGCGGTGCAGATGGGCACGCCCTTCGCGGTGACCACCGAATGCGACGCGCACCCCGAATTCAAGCGCGTGCTCGCCGAAGCCCAGACCGCGGACATGGTCGAGTTCACCAGCGTGGCTGGGCTGCCGGCGCGCGCCGTGGGCACGCCGTGGATGAAGAACTACCTGCGCAGCGAGCCGCGCCTGCAGTCCGTGGCGCGCGCCAAGGCGCGCTGCACCAAGGCCTTCGACTGCCTGGCGCAGTGCGGGCTGCGCGATGGCTTCTCCGGCTGGGGCCAGTTCTGCATCGACAACCAGCTCGCCGCCGCGCTGCGCGGCGACGTCAAGGCGGGCCTGTTCTTCCGCGGCGTGGGCGAGCTGCCCTTCGGCTCGCAGATCCGCAGCGTGCGCGAACTGCTCGAGCGGCTGCTCACGCCGGCCGCGCAGCTGCAGGCGGCCTGAGCGCGGCCGCCCGGGCCACGGCTGCTCAGCCCGAACCACAGAGGGTCCGGGCCTTCGCCAGGCGCAAGGCCACGCGCGGGCGCGCCCTTGCGTCCGGGCTAAGGAACCTAGAAACAATAACTTGAACACTTAGCCATGTTTTGCGATCGCC
>DYOR01000141.1 GCA_020720385.1 Rubrivivax sp. | reverse complement strand
TGGCGCCGCGCGACTTCGTCTCGCGCTCGATGGACCAGGAGATCAAGGAAGGGCGCGGCTGCGGCCCGAACAAGGACCACATCGTCCTGGACATGACGCACCTGGGCGTCGAGACGATCATGAAGCGCCTGCCCAGCATCTTCGAGATCGGGCACAACTTCGCCAACGTCGACATCACCAAGGAGCCCATTCCCGTGGTGCCGACGCTGCACTACCAGATGGGCGGCATCCCGACGAACATCCACGGCCAGGTGGTGGTGCCGCGCGACGGCGACCCGGTGTCGCCCGTGAATGGCCTGTATGCGGTGGGCGAATGCTCCTGCGTCAGCGTGCACGGCGCCAACCGGCTGGGCTGCAACTCGCTGCTCGACCTGGTCGTTTTCGGGCGCGCCGCGGGCAACCACATCGTCGAGTCCCACCGCGCCGGCAAGGCCCACAAGCCGTTGCCGGCCGACGCCGCCGACCGTTCGCTGGAGCGCCTGGCGCGGCTGGACAGTGCCACCTCGGGCGAATACGCCCAGGCAGTGGGCGACGACATCCGTCGCACGATGCAGAGCCACGCGGCGGTCTTCCGCACCCAGGCGCTGATGGACGAGGGCGTGAAGGAGATCGCCCGCGTGGCCGAGCGCGCCAAGGCCATCGGGCTGAAGGACAAGTCCAAGGTCTTCAATACCGCGCGCATCGAGGCCCTGGAGGTCGAGAACCTGATCGAGGTGGCGCGCGCGACGATGAGCTCGGCGGCGGCGCGCCACGAGTGCCGCGGCGCGCACATGGTGATGGACTACGAGCGGCCGGCCGACGACCCGGAGCATCCGCTCGGGCGCAACGATCGCGAGTGGCTGCGCCACACCCTGTGGTACAGCGACGGTGACCGCCTGGACTACAAGCCGGTGCGCATGCAGCCCCTCACGGTGGCGAGCGTGCCGCCCAAGGTCCGCACGTTCTGACGCAAGAGGCCACGCACGCCATGACCACCCGCACCTTCCAGATCTACCGCTACGACCCCGACACCGACGCGCGGCCGCGCATGCAGTCGCTGCAGGTCGAGCTCGACGGCAGCGAGCGCATGCTGCTCGACGCGCTGATGAAGCTCAAGGCGGTCGACCCGAGCCTGAGCTTCCGGCGCAGCTGCCGCGAAGGCGTGTGCGGTTCCGACGCCATGAACATCAACGGCAGGAATGGCCTGGCCTGCCTGACCAACATGCGCAGCCTGCCGGGCACCATCGTGCTCAAGCCCTTGCCCGGCTTGCCCGTGATCCGCGACCTCATCGTCGACATGACGCAGTTCTTCAAGCAGTACGAGTCGATCAAGCCTTACCTCGTCAACGACAGCCTGCCGCCCGAGAAGGAACGCCTGCAAAGCCCCGAAGAGCGCGACGAGCTCAACGGCCTGTACGAGTGCATCCTGTGCGCCAGCTGCTCGACGGCCTGCCCCAGCTTCTGGTGGAACCCGGACAAGTTCGTCGGCCCGGCCGGGCTGCTGCAGGCCTACCGCTTCATCGCCGACAGCCGCGACCAGGACACCGCGGCGCGCCTGGACAATCTCGAGGATCCGTACCGGTTGTTCCGCTGCCACACCATCATGAACTGTGTCGACGTCTGCCCCAAGGGCCTGAACCCGACGCGGGCCATCGGCAAGATCAAGGAAATGATGGTCCGCCGGGCCATTTGACTGCGCCATGCGCCTGGATGAACGTTCCTTGAGCAGGCTCAAGTGGCGGTGCCGGCGTGGCCTGTTAGAAAGTGATCTGTTCATCGAGCGCTTCTTTCGACAGCACGAGGAAACGATCACCACCAGGCAGGCCGAAGGCCTTGGCGCCCTGATGGACCTGGCCGATCCCGACCTGCTAGACCTGCTGCTTGCCCGTACGGAGCCCCAGGGCGAGGTCGATCGACCCGAAGTGCGCGAAGTGCTGGCCTTGATGCGCCTGCCGTCCGTCATATCGAACCCAAGAAAGGTCCCCGCAATGATCCCCTCCGACGTCAAAGCCACCCTGTCGTTCTCCGACGGCAGCCCCTCGATGGAATTGCCTCTCTACAAGGGCACGGTCGGCCCGGATGTGATCGACATCCGCAAGCTCTACGGCCAGACGGGCAAGTTCACCTACGACCCGGGTTTCCTGTCCACGGCGTCGTGCAACTCGACCATCACCTACATCGACGGTGACAAGGGCGAGTTGCTCTACCGCGGCTACCCGATCGAGCAGCTCGCCACGAAGTGCGACTTCCTCGAGACCTGCTACCTGCTGCTCAAGGGTGAGCTGCCCAACGCCACGCAGAAGTCCGATTTCACCAAGCTCGTCACCAACCACACCATGGTGCACGAGCAGATGCAGTTCTTCCTGCGTGGCTTCCGCCGTGACGCCCACCCGATGGCGGTGCTCACCGGCCTGGTGGGGGCGCTGTCGGCCTTCTATCACGACAGCACCGACGTTCATAACGCGCAGCACCGCGAGGTCGCGGCCATCCGCCTGATCGCCAAGATGCCGACGATGGTGGCGATGGCCTACAAGTACGGCATCGGCCAGCCCTTCGTCTACCCGAAGAACGACCTGTCGTACTCGGCCAATTTCATGCGCATGATGTTCGCCAATCCGTGCGAGGACTACGTGCCCAACGACGTGGTGGTGCGCGCCATCGACCGCATCTTCATCCTGCATGCGGACCACGAGCAGAACGCTTCCACCTCCACGGTGCGCCTGTGCGGCAGCTCGGGCACCAACCCGTTCGCGGCCATCGCCGCGGGCGTGGCCTGCCTGTGGGGCCCGGCGCACGGTGGCGCCAACGAGGCCGCGCTGAGCATGCTCAACGACATCCAGCGCCAGGGCGGCGTGGAGAAGATCGGCGAGTTCATCAAGCAGGTCAAGGACAAGAACTCGACCGTCAAGCTGATGGGCTTCGGCCACCGCGTGTACAAGAACTACGACCCGCGCGCCAAGCTCATGCGCGAGACCTGCTACGAGGTGCTCGAGGCCAAGGGCCTGCACGACGACCCGCTGTTCAAGCTGGCCATGGCGCTGGAGAAGATCGCCCTGGAAGACGACTACTTCGTCTCGCGCAAGCTCTACCCGAACGTCGACTTCTACTCCGGCATCGTGCAGAGCGCGTTGGGCATCCCGGTGAGCCTGTTCACCGCGATCTTCGCGCTGGCGCGCACGGTGGGCTGGATCGCCCAGCTCAACGAGATGATCGCTGACCCCGAGTACAAGATCGGCCGGCCGCGTCAGCTCTTCGTCGGCTCGCCCAAGCGCGACGTCAAGCCGCTCGCCGGGCGCTGATCCCAAGCGCCTTCGGGCAAGATCGGGCCACCCTCGCGGTGGCCCTTTTTCATGGTGCCGCTCAGCGCAGGTCGCTTGCGAGCAGGGCGATGATGCGCTTGGCGTTCTCGCCCGTCTCCGGCGCGCCCGCGGTGGTCTGCACCGACACCGCGGTCTTCTCGCCCGTGGGCTTGAGCACGATGCGGTAGCGCAGCGCCGCGTTCGGGTTGCTCTTGTCGCCCCACAGCTTGGCCCAGAAGCCCGGCCCCTCCTGGCCCACGCCCTTCGGGTCGACGTAGCGCACGTAGTACAGCCCGGCGGCGCGGTCGCGGTCCTCCACGGTGAACCCGCCGCGATCCAGCGCCAGGCCGACGCGGCGCCAGGCGCGGTCGAAGGGCTCGGGCACGACCAGCGAGGTGGCATCGGCCGAGGCCACCGGCCGCGCTTGGCCGGGGGCTTCGGCGGCCGCGGCGACGGTGGCACGGGCCGGCTCGGGTTTGCTGCCCAGCTCGACCATGAGCTGCGCGAGCATCTCGGCTTCCAGCTGCGGCTCGCTGGGCCGCGCGCGCCAGGTGGTGTTCTCGTGGCGCTCGTCGATGTAGATCTGCTGGATGCCGCGGTGGGTGATGTAGATCTCGCTGCCACCGGCCACGCGCTCGATGCGCGTGCTGAACTGGTCGCGCTCGCCGGTGTCGTAGAAGCTGCCCAGGAGGCGGCCGATGGTGCTGCGCACCACGTCGTTGGGCAGCTTGGAGCGGTTCTCCGCCCATTGCGTGCGCATCACGCCGGCGGCCGCATTCTCGGCCTCGAGCGCGAAGCCGTGCTTCTCCCAGAAGCCCCGCACCAGCGGCCAGAGCAGCTCGGGCGACTGCGGCACGACGAGCCAGCGCTCCTGTCCCGCGCGCTCCACGCGCATGCCGGCGAGGCTAGCCAAGGCCACCGCCGCCGCTGGGGAGGCCGCCGCCGCGGCCGCGGGTCCAGTGGCCTGCGGCCCGCCGGCCGAGGCCGCACTGACCACGCCGCCCTGCGGCTGGTAGCGCGAGTCGCGCGCCAGCTGCGTCAGGTCGGGTGGCACTTCCAGGGCCTGCGTCTTCACCACCGTACTGCGGTAGTCGGTGTCGCTGCTCGAAAACAGGCCGCCGATGGATGAGCAGCCCGCGAGGAGCGTGGCCAGGGCCAGCACCGCGAGCCGGATGGGGGTGACGGCAGGAAGCAGGTTCACGTTCGATGTCTCCGCGACGGCCGAGCTGCGGCCGCGCCAATGGCAATGGATGAGGCCCGGGGCGAGGCCCGGGCAGACGAGGGTGTGCTCAGGCGCGCAGGCCGGCATCGAGCAGGGCCTGCGCCACCACGGCCTGGCCGCTTTCGGTGAGCGGCAAAAGGGGCAGGCGGACCTTCGGCGTGCACAGGCCGAGCTGCGACATGGCCCACTTCGCGGGCGCCGGGCTGGGTTCGCAGAACAGCTGCCGGTGCAGCGGCAGCAGGCGCAGGTGCAGCGCTGCGGCCTGGCGCGCGTCCCCGGACAGGGCGGCCACGCACATCTGGTGCATGAGCCGCGGCGCCAGGTTGGCGGTGACGCTGACGTGGCCCTGGCCGCCCAGCAGCATGAGGGCCACGGCGGTGCCGTCGTCGCCGGAGTAGATGGCGAAGCCCGGCGGCGCGCGCTTGATGAGCTGGCAGGCGCGCTCGATGTCGCCCGTGGCTTCCTTCAGGCCGACCACGCCGCTCACCTGCGCCAGGCGCAGGGCGGTCTCGGGCTGCAAATCGGCCACGGTGCGGCTGGGCACGTTGTACAGCACCATGGGCAGGTCTACCGCCTCGGCCACGGTCCTGAAGTGCTGGTAGATGCCTTCCTGCGAGGGCTTGTTGTAGTAGGGCACCACCGACAGATGGCAGTCGGCGCCGACCTGCTTGGCAAAGCGCGTCAGGGTGATCGCCTCGGCGGTGGAGTTGGCTCCCGTGCCCGCCATGATCGGCACCCTGCCCGCCGCGTGCTCGACGGCGACGCGGATGATTTCGCAGTTCTCTTCCATCGACACGGTGGGCGACTCGCCGGTCGTGCCGACCACGCCGATGCAGTCGGTGCCTTCGGCGATGTGCCAGTCGATGAGGCGGCGCAGCGCCGCGTAGTCGACGCTGCCGTCCTCGAGCATGGGCGTGACGAGCGCCACGATGCTGCCGGTGATGGGTTTCATGGGGTGCGGGTTCCGGGCAATCGGCGGATTTTAGCCGCCGGGGCCGGGCAGCCCGTAGCGTGCCGCCGCGGCCGCGCCCGGCGCGCTCTTCACCGCGACGATGCGCTGCACGAAACGCGGCGGCCCGGGCTCGAAACCGTCCTCGAAGGCCACCACGCGCAGGCCGGCGCACGCGCGCAGCAACTCGCCGGGCTCGAGCAGGAACTCGGCGCGCGAGGGCCGACCCACGTGCTGCTGCCCGCTGGCGAAAGTCTCGTAGATCAGCACCCCGCCTTCGGCCAGCGCGGCCAGGAGCGCCGGCCACAGCGGCCGCCAGAGGTAGTTGGTGACGACGATGCCGTCGAAGCGCCGGCCCGGCAGCGGCCAGGGAGCGGCCTCCAGGTCGGCCACCACCACCTCGGCCAGGGGGCGCAGGGGCTCCACGGCCGCGGCGTTGCGCTCGACGCCCGTCACGCGCCAGCCCTGCGCGGCGAGCCAGCGCACGTGGCGCCCGCTGCCGCAGGCCAGGTCGAGCACGCTGCCGCCGGGCGGCAGCAGGTGGGACCAGCGCGTCACCCAGTACGACGGGGGCGAGTGCTCCATCAGAAGCAGGTCCAGACGCGCGTGGCCAGGTCGAGCATGAGGTGCGGGTCGAAGTAGGTCAGTGCCACCGTGGTCGGCGCCGCAGCGGCGAGTGCCCGGAGAAATAGCCCGCCATGAGCAACCTGAAGCTGGGGTGGGCGAAGGTCTCGCGCGACCAGCCGCGGTCCATGGTGATGGGCTGCAGCCACAAGCCGAAGCCGTGGCGGATGCCCATGCTCAGGGTGACGATGGCGGCACCGCAGAGCAGCACCTGGAACATTGACAGCGGGGCGGGTCGGGTCGGATTCACCGGCGCGATTCTCTCGGAATTCCACCGGCCTGGTGCGCGGCGGGGTTGCTCCCGGGCCGGCCGCGGCCCGCCAAAGGCGATCAGGAGGGCGAACCTAGAATCGCCCGCCATGGTGCGTCACGAAGCAAAAGCTCGACTGAACCCGCAAGGGCGAAGCGGAGCT
>DYOR01000021.1:22693-34188 GCA_020720385.1 Rubrivivax sp. | reverse complement strand
TTGAAACTCGCCACCTGGAACGTCAACTCGCTCACCGTGCGCCTGCCCCAGGTGCTGGCCTGGCTCGCCGCGAACCCCGTGGACGTGCTCGCGCTGCAGGAGACCAAGCTCACCGACGACAAGTTTCCGCACGCCGAGATGCAGGCCGCGGGCTACGCCGTGCAGTGCTTCGGGCAGAAGACCTACAACGGCGTGGCCCTGCTCACGCGCGAAGCGGCCACCGAGGTGGTGCGCAACATCCCCGGCCTGGCCGACGAGCAGGCGCGCGTCGTCGCCGCCAGCGTGGTGGGTGTGCGCGTGATCGGCGCCTACTTTCCCAACGGGCAGGAACCCGGGAGCGACAAGTTCGCCTACAAGATGCGCTGGCTGCAGGCTCTGCACGACTGGCTGCGCGCCGAACTCGCGGCGCACGCACAAGTGGTGCTCATGGGCGACTTCAACATCGCCCCCGAGGACCGCGATGTGCACGACCCGGTGGCCTGGGCCGGGCAGATCCACTGCACGCCCGAGGAGCGCGCGCACTTCCAGGCGCTGCTCGAGCTCGGCTTCGCGGATGCCTTCCGGCTCTTCGAGCAGCCGCCCAAGTCGTGGTCGTGGTGGGACTACCGCAACCTCGCCTTCCGCAGGAACCAGGGGCTGCGCATCGACCACATCCTGGTGAGCGCGGCGCTGCGTGCGCGGGTGCAGGCGTGCAGCATCGACAAGCTGCCGCGCAAGAACGAGCGCCCCAGTGACCACGCGCCGGTGCTGCTCACCCTGGCCGACTGAGGCGCGGGGCAGAGCGCCGTGACGAGCCGGCCGCTGCAGGCGCGCGCGGCGTCAATCGTCCAGGCCGAGTTCCTGGATCTTGCGCGTGATGGTGTTGCGGCCGATGCCCAGGCGCTGCGCGGCGTCGATGCGCCGGCCGCGCGTGAACTCGAGCGCGGCGTGGATGAGCCCGGCCTCGAACTGCTGGCTCAGCGCCTCCCACACGTCGCGCTCGCCGGCTTCGAGCCGGCGGCGCGCGTCGCGCTGCAGGTCACCCAGCCAGGTCACGGGCAGCGTCGCCCGGGGCGTCTCGCTTGCGGCCGCCTCGGGCGGGAGTGCCGGCGCAGCGCCTGCAGCGCTCGCGCCGGCGCCGCTGGCCGCCGGGGCCGCCGGGCCGATCACTTCGGGCGGCAGGTCCTTGGGCTCGACCACCTGCGCCGGTGCCATCACCGTGAGCCAGTGGCACAGGTTCTCGAGCTGGCGCACGTTGCCCGGGAAATCGAAAGTCGAGACGCGCTCCAGCGCGGCCTCCGAGATGCGCTTGGTCTCCACGCCCAGTTCGCGCGCACTCTTGCCGAGGAAGAAGCGCGTGAGCATGGGAATGTCGTCGCGCCGCTCGCGCAGCGCGGGCAGGCGCAGGCGGATGACGTTGAGGCGGTGGAACAGGTCTTCGCGGAAGCCGCCCTGGCGCACCCGCTCCTCGAGGTTCTGGTGCGTGGCGGCGATGACGCGCACGTTGGACTTGAGCGGCTGGTGCCCGCCGACGCGGTAGAACTGTCCGTCCGAGAGCACGCGCAGCAGCCGCGTCTGCAGGTCGAAGGGCATGTCGCCGATCTCGTCGAGGAAGAGCGTGCCGCCGTCGGCCTGCTCGAAGCGCCCGCGGCGCGTCGTCTGCGCCCCGGTGAAGGCGCCGCGCTCGTGGCCGAAGAGCTCGCTTTCGAGCAGGTCCTTGGGGATGGCCGCGGTGTTGATGGCGATGAACGGGCCCTGCGCGCGCGGGCTGTGCTTGTGCAGCGCGCGCGCCACGAGCTCCTTGCCGGTGCCGCTCTCGCCGGTGATGAGCACCGTCACCTGGCTCTGGCTGAGGCGACCGATGGCGCGAAACACGTCCTGCATCGCCGAGGCCTGGCCGAGCATCTCCGGCGCGCTCGCCGGCGTGGCCTCGGCGACTTCCTCGCGCAGGCTCTCCTGCACCGCGCGGCGGATGAGCTCCACCGCGGTGGTCAGGTCGAAGGGTTTGGGCAGGTACTCGAAGGCGCCCCCCTGGAAGGACGACACGGCGCTGTCGAGGTCGGAAAACGCCGTCATGATGATCACCGGCAGGCCCGGGTGGCGCGCCTTGACCTCGCCCAGCAGCTCGATGCCGCTGCCGCCGGGCATGCGAATGTCGCTCACCAGCACCTGCGGCACGTCGTCGGCCAGCGCCTTGACCACGTCGCGCGGGTTGGCAAAGGTGCGCACGCTGAACTGCTCGCGCAGCAGCGCCCGCTCGAGCACGAAGCGGATGGACTGGTCGTCGTCGACGATCCAGATGGGCTTCATGCGCGCGCCGTGCCCGTCACGGCAGCGGGATGAGGATCTTGAACACCGTCTTGCCCGGTACGCTGTCGCATTCGATGATTCCCCGGTGTTGCTGCACGAAAGTCTGCGCCAGGGTGAGTCCGAGGCCCGAGCCGCCTTCGCGCCCCGACACCAGGGGCTGGAAGATGCTCTCGCGGATGGCCTCGGGCACGCCGGGCCCGTTGTCCTCGATATGCAATTCCAGTGCCAGCCGGAAGCGCTGGCGGCCGAAGGTGACCTGCCGCGCCGTGCGCGTGCGCAGCACGAGCCGCGCGTCGCCGCGGGCGACGCGCCCGCCACGCTGCGAGCCGCCGTCGGCCGGGCCGCCGGTGCCGGGCGAGCCGCCGGCGAGGGCCTGCGTGGCGTTGTGGGCGATGTTGAGCACGGCCTGGATGAGCTGCTCGGCATCGCCGCGGAACTCGGGGATCGAGGTGTCGTAGTCGCGCGCCACGTCCAGCCCGCGCGGGTACTCGGCGAGGATCAGCGAGCGCACGCGCTCGCACACCTCGTGGATGTTCACGTCGGCCACCACCTGCGGCCTGCGGTGCGGGGCGAGCAGGCCGTCGACCAGGGCGTGCAGGCGGTCGGCTTCCTGGATGATGATCTGCGTGTACTCGGTGAGCTCGCGCGAACCCAGCTCCATGGCCAGCAGCTGCGCCGCGCCGCGTATGCCGCCGAGCGGGTTCTTGATCTCGTGCGCCAGGTTGCGCACCAGTTCCTTGTTCGCCTGCGCCAGGTTGTGCGCGCGCTCCTCGCGCTCGCGCCGCGTCTGCTGCTCGATCTCGATCATCTCCACGAGCACGCGGCCAGGCCACTCGGTCTGGCTGACGATGACGTGCACCTGCAGGTCGACGCTGCCCGCGGGCATGCGCTTGAGGTGGGCGTCGAAGCGACTCGTGTTCACCTGGTTGCCGGCCACCAGGCCCAGCGTGTCGCGCAGCTGCGCCGGCTCGGCCAGCCAGTCGAGCACGTTGCCGCGCTGCAGCGTGCGCCGCGACACGCCCACCAAGTTCTCGAGCGCCGAATTGGCGAGCAGGCAGCGCCCGTCGGGGGCGACCAGCACCACCATGGTGGCGAGCTGGTCGAAGGCCTCGAGACCCGCCGCCGGCGTCGCCTCGGTCACTGCGGCAGCTTGGCCAGCTCGCGCTTGAGGGCCGTGATGTCGGCCTCGCGACGCGCAATGGCCGCCTTCATCTCGGCCACGCGGTCGAGGTAGCGCTGGTAGTTGCGCTCGTCGCCGCGCCGTTCGGGCTGGCCGTTGTTGTACTCGGTGCGCAGGGCCGCCAGGCGGTCCTCCTCGCGGCGCAGTTCATCGGCCAGGATGCGCCGCGCGTCGCTGTCGCGCGCGCGCTGCTCGGCGGGGTCGACGCGCCCTTCCCCGGGCCGCGCGGGTGTGGCCGAAGCCGCCGGCCGCGGCTTGACCGCGGGCACGATGGTGATGGGTGAGCCTTCGATGAGGCGGCAGCCCTTCTCGCGCGCCTCGGCGGCCGAGAGGGCGTCGGTGTAGAGCACCGGGGGACCCGGGCAGCGGTACACCGGCTTGGCCTCCTGGGCCCATGCGTGCACGGCCGGCCACGCGGCCAGCAGGAGAGCGCAAAGCGTGGCGCCCAGGTGGAGCGCAAGGGTCTGGCGGGTCGGCATGCGGGCATTGTGGCGCACGCTGGCGCGAGCGTCCAAGCCGCGCGTGCCGATGAAAAAAGGGCGGGCCCGCAGGCCCGCCCCTTGGTCCGCCACTCGCCGCTCTAGAGCGAGTAGTACATGTCGAACTCGCAGGGGTGCGTGGCCATGCGAAAGCGCGTCACCTCCTGCATCTTCAGCTCGATGTAGGCGTCGATGTAGGAATCGGTGAACACGCCGCCCTTGGTGAGGAAACCGCGCTCGCGGTCCAGGTAGTCCAGGGCCTGGTCCAGGCTGTGGCACACGGTGGGGATCTTCGCGTTCTCTTCCGGCGGCAGGTGGTAGAGGTCCTTGGTGGCGGGGTCGCCGGGGTGGATCTTGTTTTCCACGCCGTCCAGGCCGGCCATGAGCAGCGCGGCGAAGCCCAGGTAGGGGTTGCACAGGGGATCGGGGAAACGCGCCTCGATGCGCCGGCCCTTGGGGCTGGCGACGTAGGGGATGCGGATCGATGCCGAGCGGTTCTTCGCCGAGTAGGCCAGCTTCACCGGCGCCTCGAAGCCGGGCACCAGGCGCTTGTAGCTGTTGGTGCCGGGGTTGGTGATGGCGTTGAGCGCGCGGGCGTGCTTGATGATGCCGCCGATGTAGTACAGCGCGAACTCCGACAAGCCGGCGTAGCCGTCGCCGGCGAAGAGGTTGACGCCGTTCTTCCACACGCTCTGGTGCACGTGCATGCCGCTGCCGTTGTCGCCGACCACGGGCTTGGGCATGAAGGTGGCCGTCTTGCCGTAGGCGTGGGCGACGTTGTGGATGACGTACTTCTGCAGCTGCAACCAGTCGGCGCGCTGCACCAGGGTGCTGAACCTGGTGCCGAGTTCGTTCTGGCCCGGGCCCGCCACTTCGTGGTGGTGGACCTCGACCGGGATGCCCAGCGATTCGAGGATCAGGCACATCTCGCTGCGCATGTCCTGGAAGCTGTCCACCGGGGGCACCGGGAAGTAGCCGCCCTTGACCGACGGCCGATGGCCCATGTTGCCGCCTTCGAAGCTCGCGCCGGTGCTCCATGGCGCTTCTTCGGAGCCGATCTTGAACGAGCAGCCCGACATCTCGTTGGTCCACTGCACCTGGTCGAAGATGAAGAACTCGGGCTCGGGGCCGAAGTAGGCGGCATCACCCAGACCGCTGCTCTTGAGGTAGGCCTCGGCACGCTTGGCGAGCGAACGCGGGTCGCGTTCATAGGCCTTGCCGTCGGTGGGGTCGAGCACGTCGCAGCTCAGGATGAGCGTGGGCTCTTCGTAGAACGGGTCGACGTTGGCGGTGTTGGGGTCCGGCATGAGCAGCATGTCGGAGGCCTCGATGCCCTTCCAGCCGGCGATCGACGAGCCGTCGAAGGCGTGGCCGGCCGTGAACTTGTCTTCGTCGAAGTGGGAGACGGGCACGGAAACGTGCTGCTCCTTGCCGCGGGTGTCGGTGAAGCGGAAGTCGACGAACTTGATTTCGTTTTCCTTCACCATCTTCATCACGTCGGCAACGGTCTTTGCCATTCAGGTCTCTCCTAGCGGGGCTCGTGGATTGGTATGCGGCTATGCCTGGGACAAGGGGAAGGACTCGCGGCCGGGGCAGGCCCCAAGAAGGCGCACTGCAATTTAGCAGAAACCATGCCTGCAACCGGGCGCCGCACGGCGCTCGCCGCAGCGCAGTGCACGCCTCGCACGGGTGCGCATTTCAGCCCCGCAATGGGGCGTTTAGCCGCTCAGGAGCGCACCATTTCAGGGCCGAGCCTGGCGCCGCATTGCTCGAGGCCAGCGCGCAGCGCGGCATACGCATCTACCGGATCGGTGCCGGCCTTCACGCCGAGCTCGATGTGGCGGCCGAACTCGGGGTGCTCGACGCTGGGAAGGCTGAAGACCTTCACGCCGGGGAAGCGCGCCTCGACGTCCTCCATCAGCGGCGTGAGGGTGGCCTCCATCGCGCCCATGACGATCACCGAACGCTCGCAGCTGCGCGCGCCGCCGTGCAAGTGGACGTACTGGTGGTCCAGCACCCACTCGATCATCGGCCAGGCCATCACCGGGAACCCGGGCACGAAATGCACGTGCCCGAGCGAGAAGCCGGCAATCTTGTTGTACGGGTTGGGGATGATGCGTGCGCCCGCCGGAAACACGCCCATGTTCAGCCGGTGCGCGTTGTCCGCACGCTCGGGCTCGTAGGGCAGGCCCTGCTGCGCGGCCAGGTCGCGCATGCGCTCCAGGATGAGCGCCTGCGCCTCGGGGTGCGGCACCAGGGGCACGCCGAGCGCCGCCGCCGCGCACTGGCGCGTGTGGTCGTCGGGCGTGGCACCGATGCCGCCGCAGGAAAAGACCAGGTCGCCGCTGGCGAAGGCGTGCTTCAGGTCGGCGGTGATGCGCGGCCGGTCGTCGCCCACGTAACGCGCCCAGGTCAGCGCCAGGCCGCGCGCCGAGAGCAATTCGATGACCTTGGCGAGGTGCTTGTCCTGGCGTTTGCCGGAGAGGATTTCGTCGCCGATGATGACGAGGCCGATGTTCATGGGCTGGGGCTCGTTGGCAGGGAAGGAACGGCCGCCACGGCCTGGGCGCTGCGCAGGCGCTGCAGTTCGGCCAGGCAGAAGTGGGCGAACCAGCACGCGGCGAAGGCGAACACCAGCGTGTACAGCCACACCGACACGAGCACCAGCAGCGGGGCGAAGATGAGTGTCATCGCGCTGACGGCCCAGAGCAGCGAGGGCAGTGCGCCGAGGTAGCCGCAGACCACGCCGATGGCCAGCAGCGACCAGCGCCGCGAGCGCACGACGAAGCGGCGTTCGGCCGGCGTGGCGTGCAGCGAGAGCACGTCGAAGGAGAACACGCGGCAGGTGAGCCAGCCCCAGATCAGCGGTGGCAGCACCAGCACCAGCGGCGGCACCAGCCACAGCGGCACGCTGACGAGCAGCGCCAGCAGCGCCGCCACGGTGCAGGCCAGGGACCAGAGCACGCTTTGCCACCAGGCGCCGCCCTCGCGCTGCTCCAGCGCGGGGAAGCGCCGCGCCGCCACCAGGCGCACCACCGCCGGCGTGACCAGCATGCCCACCAGCAGCAGCGTGGCCACCACGAGCAGGGGCACGGCCAGGGCGACCACGATGAGCGGCGCCATGAGCGTGCGCAACTGGTTGGCGCCTATGGACGCTAGCCACTGCAGTGCGGCGGCGACGAGCGACCATTCCTCCAGTGCGCCGCGCACGGCGCCCACCGCGCTCTCCCAATAGGCCCAGCCGAGCAAGGCGACCACGCCGCCGGCCACCAGCAGCGGCAGCAAGGACCACAGGATCACCCGCGGGTGCAGGCAGTAGGCCGCGGCGCGCCAGAAGGAATCGAGGAGATCGTTCATCACGACCACGGCCGGCGCAGCGCGAACCCGGAGAGGGCGGCGAAAGCCGCCCTACTGGCGCGAGGCATGATGCGGCGTGCAGACGCCGTGCAACAAGCCGCGCTCCAGGGCGAGCCCAACGCCATACCGGGCGCGTGCGTATCGGCGGGTAAGCAGCATCACTCGTCGTCACCGCCCAGAATGCCGCCCAGAAGCCCCCCGCCGACGGCCAGGCCGCCCAGCGCGCCTTCCTCCTTGGAGCCGCCGCGCTGCGGCGCCGCGGCGAACACGCGCGAGGCCAGTCGCGAGAAGGGCAGGCTTTGCAGCCACAGCGTGCCCGGCCCGCTGAGCTTGGCCAGGAACAGGCCTTCGCCGCCGAACAGCGCGGTCTTGATCTTGCCCACGTACTGGATCTCGAAATCCACCCCCGGCGTGTAGGCGACCACGCAGCCGGTATCCACCATCAGCGTCTGGCCAGGCTGCAGCTCGCGGCGCAGGATGGTGCCGCCGGCGTGCACGAAGGCCAGGCCGTCGCCGTCGAGCCGCTGCATGACGAAGCCCTCGCCGCCGAAGAAGCCCGCCGAGAGGCGCTTCTGGAAGGCGATGCCCAGCGCCACGCCGCGCGCCGCGCAGAGGAAGGCGTCCTTCTGGCAGAACAGCGTGCCGCCGAACTGGCGCAGGTCCATGGCGATGATCTTGCCCGGGTAGGGTGCGGCAAACGCCACGCGCTGCTTGCTCGACGCCGCATTCGTGTAGACGGTGGTGAAGAGGGACTCGCCGGTGACCAGGCGCTTGCCCGCGCTGAGCAGCTTGCCGAAGAGGCCCGCGCCGCCGCCGCCACTGCCGTCGCCGAACACGGTGTCCATGCCGATGCCCGAGTCCATGAAGAACATGCTGCCGGCCTCGCCCACCGCGGCCTCGCCCGGGTCGAGCTCGATCTCGACGAACTGCATCTCTTCGCCCTTGATCTCGAAATCCACCGCGTCCATCGCCATGCCGGCCCTCGTGTTCTGGAAAACCCGAGACGAATGGTACCCAAGCGGCCGCGTGGCCCCGTAGCAACCGGTTGCAATGCGCCGCGCCGGGCTGGCGCGCGCGCGCCGCGTGGCGCCCAGAATGCGCCGCACCATGGCCCACCCCGACGACGTCCTGCTCGTGGCCAGCGCGGCGCTCATCGTCGCGTCGGCCTCGTTGAGCGCCTTCGGGCTGCGCGCACAGCGCTACGCCGGCTGGGGCTGGTGGGTGGCGGCGATGTGGCTCGCGTCCATGGGTGCGCTCACCGGCGCACTCGCCACCCGGCAGGGCGGCGCGGTGCTCGCGTCGTGCCTGCTGCTGCTCACGCCCGTGGTCACGCTCATCGGCGTGCGCCGCTTCCACGCGCGCCAGACCTGGCCGGCGAGCGAGCGCATCGACCTGGCCGTCCTCGCCACGGCCATCGCCTGCATGGCCGCCAGCACGCAGGTCGCCGAGGTCCAGGGCCTGTGGCTGGCGGGCACGGCCAACGCCTGCGCCCACCTCTACGCCGCCGCCGTGCTCTTCACCGGGCCGAGCGACCACGATGCCACCCCCCTGCAGGGCCTGGCGGTGACGCTGGTGCTGGTGGGTCTGGCCCCGCTGCTCGCCGCGCTGCCCGCCGGCGCGGTGCCGTCGCTGCACGCCGGGGCGGTGGCCGCCGCGCTGGGGGCCATCGTGCTCGCCTTCGTCGCCGTGACCCTGGCCTGCGAGCGCACCGAGCGCCAGTTGCGCGAGTCGCGCCGCCGGCTGCGCGTGCTCGCCAACCTGGACCCCCTGACGCACCTGCCCAACCGGCGCGGCTTCGACGAACTGGCCAGCCTGGCGCTGCACCGCGACGCCGCAGGCAGTGCCGTGCTGCTGCTCTTCGACGTCGACGATTTCAAGCGCGTCAACGACCTGCTGGGCCACGCCGCCGGCGACCGCGCCCTGTGCCTGGTGGCGCGCTGCGTGCAGGAGGAGATGCGCGCTCCCGACGTGGCCGGCCGCTATGGCGGCGACGAATTCGTGCTCCTGCTGCGCCAGGCCAGCCCGGCCGGCGCCATGGGCGTGGCCGCGCGCATCGCCACCGAAGTGCAGCGCCGCGCGGCGCAGGAGGGTCTGCCGCTGCTCAGCCTGAGCTTCGGCGTGGTCCAGGTGGGAAGCGGCGAAGACATAGCCGCGGCGCTGCGCCGCGCCGACCAGGCGCTGTACGAGGCCAAGCGCCAGGGACGTTCGCGCGCCGTGGCGGCACTGGGCGACGAAGACCAGCCCGAGTTCGGCGAAAGCCGGCGCGTGGGGCTGACCCCGGTCTGAATGCCCTCGGGTCGGCGCTCATAGAATCCCGCCTCCTCGCGCCGCAGACGCGAGCGGAGAGCGCCATGACCCCTGCCGAAATCCTCGCCCAGTACGGGCCCCGCGAGTCGATGGCCTACGACGTGGTCGTCGTCGGCGCCGGCCCGGCCGGGCTGGCCGCGGCGATCCGACTCAAGCAGATCGACGCCGCGCTCTCCGTGGCGGTGCTGGAGAAAGGCTCCGAGCCCGGCGCCCACACCCTCTCCGGCGCGGTGATGGACCCGCGTGCCATCAGCGAATTGATGCCCGAGTGGAAGGAGCGCGGCGCGCCGCTGCACCAGCCCGTCAGCGCCGACGAGGTGCTCTTCCTCGGCAAGGACCACGCGCGCCGCCTGCCGATGTGGCTGGTGCCGGGCTGCATGCGCAACGAAGGCAACTACATCGTCGCGCTGGGCGCCGTCACCAAGTGGCTGGGCGAGCAGGCCGAGGCCCTGGGCGTGGAGATCTTCCCCGGCTTCGCCGCGGCCGAGGTGCTCTACGGCGCGGGCGGCGAAGTGTGCGGCGTGGCCACCGGCAACGCCGGCATCGGCAAGGACGGCCAGCCGCACGACGGCTTCCAGCTGGGCATGGAACTGCGCGCCAAGTACACGGTGTTCGCCGAAGGCGCGCGCGGCCACCTCGGCAAGCAGCTCATCGCGCGCTTCCACCTCGATGCCGGGCGCGACCCGCAGAGCTACGCCCTGGGCGTGAAGGAGTTGTGGGAGATCGCCCCGGCGAAGGCCCGGCCGGGCCTGGTGGTGCACACCGCCGGCTGGCCCATGGACGAGCACAGCTACGGCGGCGGCTTCCTCTACCACCTGGAAGGCAAGCTGGCGACGCTCGGCCTGGTCACCGGCCTGGACTACATGAACCCGTGGTTGAGCCCCTTCGAGGAAATGCAGCGCTGGAAAACGCACCCGGCGATCCGCGCGCACCTGGAGGGCGGCAAGCGCATCGGCTACGGCGCGCGCGCCCTGGCCGCGGGCGGCCTGCTCAGCCTGCCCAAGCTCGTCTTCCCCGGCGGCGCGCTGGTGGGTTGCGACGCCGGCACGCTCAACGCCGCGCGCATCAAGGGCAGCCACGCCGCCATCAAGACCGGCATGCTCGCGGCCGAGGCGGCGGCCGCAGCGATCCACGCCGGGCGTGCGGGCGACGAGCTCGCCGCCTACCCCGAGGCCTTCGGCAAGAGCTGGCTGCACGAGGAGCTGGACCAGGCACGCAACTTCAAGCAGTGGTTCAAGCAGGGCAACACCGTCGGTTCGCTGATGACGGGCATCGAGCAGTGGCTGCTGCCCAAGCTCGGCGTGAAGCGCCCGCCGTGGACCGTCCACCGCAGCGAGCCCGACCACACCCGGCTGCACGCCGCGGCCCAGGTCGAGCCCATCCGCTACCCCAAGCCCGACGGCGAACTCACCTTCGACCGCCTCTCTTCGATCTTCCTCAGCAACACCAACCACGAAGAGAACCAGCCCTCGCACCTCACGCTCGAGGACGAGCGCGTGCCCGTGGCCGTGAACCTGGCGCGCTACGCCGGCCCCGAGGCGCGCTACTGCCCGGCCGGCGTGTACGAGTTCGTGAACACCGACGCGCGCGGCGAGCGGCTGCAGATCAACGCGCAGAACTGCGTGCACTGCAAGACCTGCGACATCAAGGACCCGACGCAGAACATCGTCTGGGTCACGCCCGAAGGCGGCGGCGGGCCGAATTACGCGGGGATGTGAGCGCAGCGAGCAGGCCCCGCGCCGCCTGCTTCACGCGGGGATGTGAGCGCAGCGAGCAGGCCCCGCGCCGCCTGCTTCACGCGGGGATGTGAGCGCAGCGAGCAGGCGATGCGCCGCCTGCTTCACGCGGGGATGTGAGCGCAGCGAGCAGGCGATGCGCCAAGC
>DYOR01000021.1:7678-22593 GCA_020720385.1 Rubrivivax sp. | reverse complement strand
GCGCCGCCTGCTTCACGCGGGGATGTGAGCGCAGCGAGCAGGCGATGCGCCAAGCGCCACGTCCACGCCCACCGCGTCCATGGCAAACGGTGCCGCCGCCAGCGAGGCCACCACGCCGGCGACGAAGAGCGCCGGGTGGCGTGCGCCGCCGATGGCGCGGCGCAGCGCGGCCAGGTCGCTGGTGACGCCGCTGGAGGTGTCGGCGTGCACCGTGAACACGACCTGGATGGCATGCGCCGGGTCGTCGCGCAGCGCCCGCTCCACGGCGTCGGCGTCGGCGTCGATCGGCCAGCCTTCGCGCCAGGGTGAGCGCATCCTACGACGCGCCGGCACGCATGCCCGCGATCTGCGCCCTCAGGCTTTCCAGGCCGGCGCGCGCTTGTCGATGAAGGCCTGCACGCCCTCCAGCGCGGCGTCGTCCATCATGTTGCAGGCCATGGTCCTGCCGGCGTCGTCGAAGGCCGAGTCGATGCCGACTTCGATCTGCCGGTAGAACAGCGCCTTGCCCAGGGCGATGGCCACGCGCGGCTTGCTCACGATGCGCGAAACGAGTTTGTCCACCTCGGCGTCGAGCTGGTCGCACTCGACGACGCGGTTCACCAGCCCCTTTTCGCGCGCCTCGGCGGCGCTGATGAAGTCGCCCGTGACGAGCATCTCGAAGGCGAACTTGCGCAGCAGGTTGCGGCTCAGCGCCACGCCCGGGGCCGAGCAGAACAGGCCCAGGTTGACGCCACTCACGGCAAAGCGCGCCTCCTTCACCGCCACCGCCAGGTCGCACATGGCGACGAGCTGGCAGCCCGCCGCGGTGGCGATGCCGTGCACGCGGGCGATCACCGGCACGGGCAGCTTCTGGATGCTCAGCGTCATGCGCGCGCACTGCGTGAAGAGCTTCTCGTAGTAGCCCAGCGAGGGCTCGGCACGCATCTCCTTGAGGTCGTGCCCGGCGCAGAAGGCCTTGCCCTGCGCGGCGATGATCACCGCGCGCACGCCGTCGTCCCCGGCCGCGCGGTCCAGCGCCGCCTGCAGCGCCTCGAGCAGCGCCTCGGAAAGCGAATTGAACGCCGACGGCCGGTTGAGCGTGAGCGTGACGACGCCGCGCGCGTCCTTCTCGAAGAGCACCAGGTCCGGGTCACTCATGATCTTGTCTCCTTCGCTCGGTGGGGAGGGGGCTGAACTCACGGCGCCGGCCGGGCCACTTCCAGGCCCTTGGGCTGCGCGCGCAGGCTGAGCGCGGTCAGCATCATCGCCAGCATGAGCAGGGCCAGCGCCACGTAGGCCGTGCTGAACCCCTGCGCGCCGCCCCCGCTGAAGTCGGCCAGCGCGCCGATGGTCGTGGCCGCGAGCAGCGTGCCGATGCCGGTGCAGATGTTGATCAGCCCCTGCGCCGCACCGCGCACGGCCACGGGGGCCTCGTCGATGGCGATGGAACGCAGGGCCCCGCCGACGACGATGCCCACGCCCAGGCCCACGGGCATCGAGGCGACGAGGAAGCCCGCCAGTCCGAACGAGGTGATGGCCGAGCCACCGTAGCCCAGCGCCATGAAGGCAAAGCCGGCGACGATGAGGGCACGCGGCCCGAGGCGGTTGAACAAGCGGCCCGAGCCCATCGAGCCGAGCATCGAGCACAGCACCATGGGCATGAGCACGAAACCCGTGTGCTGCGCCGTGACGCCGTGCGCGAGGTGGGCGATGGAGGTGAGGAACACCACCCCGCCCATGCCGAAGCCGGCGCCGGCGGTGAGCAGGTAGGCCGTGGCGAGCTGCCGCCTGGCGAAGAGCGAGAGCGGGATCATCGGCTGCGCCGCGCGCCGCTCGATGCGCACGAGCAGCACGAGCAGCACCAGCGCAGCGAGCAGGAACCCCGGCCACAGCGTGGCGCCGAGCACGCCGTCGGCCACGCGCGTGATGCCCGCCACCAGCGCGCCGAGCAGCGCGAAGACGACGACGATGCCCGCCACGTCCAGCGCCGGCAGCGGCCGCGCCGGGCCGCGCGCGGGCAACGCCCGCACGCCGAGGTAGAGCACCACGGCGGCGATGGGCAGGTTGGCGACGAAGATCCAGTGCCAGCTCGCCACCACCATCACCAGCCCGGCCAGCGGCGGACCGAGCACGAAGGCCAGGCCGTAGACGGCGCCGATGAGGCCCAGCGCGCGGCCGCGCTTGTGCGGCGGGAAGGCGTCGCCGATGACGGCACTGGCCGTGGGAATGATGCCTCCGCCGCCCATGCCCTGGATGGCACGCCCGGCGACGATCATCCAGAAGCGCGGCGCGATGGCGATGATGAGCGAGCCCAGCGCGAAGAGCGCCACGCTGGCCAGGTACACCGGCCGGCGCCCGTGGCGATCGCCCAGGTTGGCCATGAGCGCCGTGCTGCACAGCGAGAACATGATGAAGACCACCATCACCAGGCCGACTTCGCGGTTGTCCACGCCGAAGGCGCTGCGCAGCGCGGGGATGGCCGGCCCGATGATGGCCGTGTCCAGGGCGGCCATGAAGACGCCGATGAAGAGCACCGGCATGAGCTTGCTCGTGGACGTACCGCCGGTGACGCCGGAAACCACTGTCATGAAGACCCCAGGAACTGCCGCCGTCGACCGATTGCGAAGCAGCGCGGATTGTAGGGACCGCGCCTGCGCGCCGCGCGGCGCCCGGTGCCGGGCTGTGGCTGCGGCTCAGGCCGCCGGCAGGAAGCCGCGCTCGCGCAGCAGCGCGGCCAATGCGGCCGAGTCCAGCGCGAAGTGGTCGGGGTCGTACTTCATCTTGCTCGTGTAGAACTGCGCCAGCGAGTGGATGCCCAGCTCTTGCATGCGCCGCACCATGTCCTCGCCCATCGAGCGATAGCGCTCCCAGCCGCGCCGCTCACGCTCGCCGAAATGGGCGTCGATGTCCGCGGCGCTGGGGTGGTGATAGCGCTCGTCGTGGATCCACGCCGCGCCGGGCAGGCGGTCGCGCGGCGCGGGCGCCTCGGCGGGCCAGCCCACGACCATGCTCGTCGCCGGCAGGCAGGTCCCGGGCAACTCGAGGAATTCGGCGATCGCGCCCATCGAGTGCAGCGTCGTGCCCATGTAGCACATGCCCAGCCCCTGCGCCTCGAGCGCCAGCGCGGTGGTCTGCGCCAGGATCACGGCGTCGAACGCCGCCACGTGCCAGCTGATGAAGTCGGCGAATCCGAGCCGCGCACCGCGCTGCGCCAGCCACTGGCGCGTGCGGAAGGTGTCGGCGCAGAAGGTCAGCACCAGCGGCGCCTGCAGCACCATGGGCTGCTCGAAATGCAGCTCGTACAGGCGGCGCTTGCGCTCGGCGTCGCGCGTCTTCACCACCGAGATCATGTTCAGGTTGCCGCTCGACGAGGAACCGGCCAGCGCATCGCACAGCACGCGGTCGACCAGGGCCGCGTCGACCGGCCGCTCCTCGAAGCGCCGGATCGAGCGGTGGGCGTGCAGCAAGCGCGTGAATTCGGTTCCGGGCATGAGGCTTCCAGGTCGATGGGGACCGCGCATCATGCCGGCCCCGCACGGCTTGCCGCCAGCCCGGTGGCCACTGCTACACTGTTCTTCAATCAGGAGAGAGCCCCGCCAGCCGGAGCCGCCGAAGGCGCAAGAGCCCACCCCGGGCCACCGGGGCAAGGCTCGGAACGCTCAGGCAAAAGGACTGATGTTTCACCTCACTGGAGAGAGGCTGCCGCGCACCGAGGCGAGGCAGCCCACCGAAGGGGCAAAGCCTGCCGGTCCTCGCGGATGCGGCAGCGCCGAATCTCTCAGGTAAAGCGGACAGCGAGGGCCCCGGTGCACCGCGTGCGGTGTACACGTCCAAGCCCTTTGAGGAGTGCGCCATGTCCGCCGCCGAACAAGCCCCCCTGCACCACACGCCGCTGCATGAGCTGCACCTGCGCCTGGGCGCGCGCATGGTGCCCTTCGCCGGCTACGCCATGCCGGTGCAATACCCCGGCGGCGTGATCGCCGAGCACAAGCAGTGCCGCGAGGCCGCGGCGCTGTTCGACGTCTCGCACATGGGCCAGGTGCGGCTGGTGGGCGCCGATGCCGCGGCGGCGCTCGAAACCCTGGTGCCGGTGGACGTGGTCGACCTGGGCGAGGGCAAGCAGCGCTATGCCTTCTTCACCAACGCCAGCGGCGGCCTGCTCGACGATCTCATGGTGACGCGGCCGGCGGCCAACGCCCGCGCCGCCTTCGGCGACCTCTTCCTCGTCGTCAACGCCGGGTGCAAGGACGCCGACCTGCGCCACCTGCAGACGAACATCGGCCACCGCTGCCAGGTCACGCCCCTGCCCGGGCGCGCGCTGCTCGCGCTGCAGGGCCCGCAGGCGGCGCATGCGCTGGCCGAGCTCAACCCCTGCGTGGCGCAGCTCGTGTTCATGTCCGGTTGCGTGCTCGACCTGGCCGGCGTGCCCTGCTTCGTCACGCGCTCGGGCTACACCGGCGAGGACGGTTTCGAGATCTCCGTGCCCGCCGAGGCGGCGGTGAAGCTGGCCGAAGCGCTGCTCGCGCGGCCCGAGGTCAAGCCCGCCGGACTGGGCGCGCGCGACACGCTGCGCCTGGAGGCCGGCCTGTGCCTCTACGGCCACGACATCGGCCCGAGCACCAGCCCGGTGGAGGCCGGTCTCAGCTGGGCCATTCAGGGTGTGCGCCGCCCGGGTGGCGCGCGCGAGGGCGGCTACCCCGGCGCGGCGGCCATCGCCGCCCACCTGGCCGGCGGCGCGCACAGCCGGCGCGTGGGCCTGGTCGGCCTGGAGCGCGTGCCGGTGCGCGAGGGCACGCTCCTCTTCGACGCCCACGGCCACAAGCTCGGCGTGGTCACCAGCGGCACTTTGGCCCCGAGCGTGAACCAGCCCATCGCCATGGCCTACCTGCCGGTGGACCACGCCAAGCCGCAACACGAGGTCTATGCCGAGGTGCGCGGCAAGCGCTTGCCGATGCGTGTCACCCCCATGCCTTTCCACCCCCACCACTACCACCGCGGCTGACGCCCACATCCCACAGGAGCACCTCCGATGACCACCATGTACACCCCCGATCACGAGTGGATCAACATCGAAGACCACGAAGCCGCGGTCGTCGGCATCACGCACCACGCGCAGGACGCGCTGGGTGACGTGGTCTTCGTCGACCTGCCCGAGGTCGGGCGCAGCTACAAGAAGGGCGAGGTCTCCGGCGTCGTCGAGTCGGTGAAGGCCGCGGCCGACATCTTCATGCCCGTGGGCGGCGAGGTGGTCGAAGTCAACGAGGCACTGCGCGCCGATCCGGCCCTGGCCAACAGCGATCCGCTGGGCAACGGCTGGTTCTTCAAGGTGCATGTGACGAACATGGCCGAGTTCGACCAACTCATGGACCCGCCGGCCTACGACGCGCTGCTCAAGACCCTCTGACCCCTCGCGCCCGCACGCGCCCCCTGACCGGATCCGCCCCATGTTGATGTCTGCCCTCAAGCCCCTGAGCGAACTCGAGAACGCCACCGAATTCGCCGCCCGCCACATCGGCCCGGAGATCCGCGATGCGGCCGCCGACGAGAGGCACATGCTGTCGGTGATCGGCGCGGCAAGCCCGAATTTGACGCGAAGGGCGCTGATCGACGCCATCGTGCCGCGCAGCATCGCGCGCAGCCAGGCCATGCAGCTGCCCGCGCCGGTGGGCGAAGCGCAGGCGCTGGCCGAGCTCGAGGCGCTGGCGTCGCGCAACCGGGTGCTCAAGAGCTTCATCGGCCAGGGCTACCACGGCACGCACACGCCGGGCGTCATCCTGCGCAACATCCTCGAGAACCCGGCCTGGTACACCGCCTACACGCCTTACCAGGCCGAGATCTCGCAGGGGCGCATGGAAGCCTTGGTCAACTTCCAGACCATGGTCTGCGACCTCACCGGCATGACTATCGCCAACGCCAGCATGCTCGACGAGGCCACCGCCGCGGCCGAGGCGATGACGCTGGCCAGGCGCAGCGTGAAGAGCAGGAGCTCCACCTTCCTGGTGGCCGGCGACTGCCACCCGCAGACCATCGAGGTCATCCGTACCCGCGCCGCGCCGCTGGGCGTGCGGCTGCAGCTGGCCGACTCGGCCGAGGAATGGGAACGGCTGATTGCCGCCGGTGACTACTTCGCCGCGCTGGTGCAGATGCCCACCACCGGCGGCAGCATCCACGACGTGCGCGAGGACGCCGCGCGCATCCATGCCCACCAGGCGGCTTTCATCATCGCCGCCGACATCCTGGCGCTGACGCTGATCACGCCGCCGGGCGAGCTCGGTGCCGACATCGCGCTGGGCAGCACGCAGCGCTTCGGCGTGCCCATGGGCGGCGGCGGCCCGCATGCCGCCTACCTCGCCTGCCGCGACGAGTTCAAGCGCAGCCTGCCCGGCCGGCTGGTGGGCGTGAGCGTGGACACCCACGGCGCGCCGGCCTACCGCCTGGCGCTGCAGACGCGCGAACAGCATATCCGGCGCGAGAAGGCCACGAGCAACATCTGCACGGCGCAGGTGCTGCTGGCGGTGATGGCCAGCATGTACGCGGTCTACCACGGCCCGGCGGGACTCAAGCGCATCGCGCAACGCGTGGCCAGCTACACCGCCGTGCTGGCACAGGGCCTGCGCGACATGGGCGTGGCGCTGCGCAGCAAGACCGCCTTCGACGCCATCGTCGTCGACACCGGTGCGGCCACCGCGGAGATCGCCGCGCGCGCGCTCGCCGCCGGCATGAACCTGCGGCGCTTCCGCGAATGGGGCGACACGATGCTCGGCATCGCCCTCGACGAGACCACGACGCGCGCCGACATCCAGGCGCTGTGGCGCGTGTTTGCCCAGCCCGGCCAGGCCCTGCCCGACATGGCGGCCTTCGCGGCCGGCATCGAGCCGATGATTCCCCCGGCCCTGCGCCGCGCCAGCGCCTTCCTCACCCACCCGGTGTTCAACACGCACCACAGCGAGACCGAGATGCTGCGCTACATCCGCGGCCTGGCCGACAAGGATCTGGCGCTGGACCGCAGCATGATCCCGCTGGGCTCGTGCACGATGAAGCTCAACGCCACCAGCGAGATGATCCCCATCACCTGGCCGGAGTTCACGCACGTGCACCCCTTCGCGCCGCAGGACCAGCTGGCGGGCTACTGGGCCATGAACGACCAGCTCTGCGCCTGGCTGGCGCAGGCCACGGGTTACGCCGGCGTGAGCCTGCAGCCCAACGCCGGCTCGCAGGGCGAGTACACCGGCCTGCTGGTGATCAAGGCCTGGCACGAATCCCGGGGTGAGGCGCAGCGCAACATCTGCCTCATCCCCGCCTCGGCGCACGGCACCAACCCGGCCAGCGCGCAGATGGCCGGCATGACGGTCGTCGTCACCGCCTGCGACGCGCAGGGCAACGTCGACATGGACGATTTGAAGGCCAAGTGCGAGCAGCACAGCCAGAACCTGGCCGCGGTGATGATCACCTACCCGAGCACGCACGGCGTGTTCGAGGTGCGCGTGAAGGAACTCTGCGCACTCGTGCATCGGCATGGCGGCCGCGTCTACGTGGACGGCGCGAACATGAATGCGCTCGTCGGTGTGGCCGCGCCGGGCGAGTTCGGCGGCGACGTGAGCCACCTCAACCTGCACAAGACCTTCTGCATCCCGCACGGCGGTGGCGGCCCGGGCGTGGGGCCGGTGGCGGTGGTGGCCGACCTGGTGCCCTTCCTGCCCGCGCACCGCTCGGCGGGGCTGGGCGGCACACAGTCGGTCGGCGCGGTGAGCGCCGCGCCGCTGGGCAACGCCGCGGTGCTGCCGATCAGCTGGATGTACTGCCGCATGATGGGTGCGGACGGCCTGCGCGAGGCCACCGAAGTGGCCATCCTCAGCGCCAACTACATCGCCGCACGGCTGGGCGAACACTACCCGGTGCTCTACAGCGGCGGCGATGCCGGCATCAAGGGCGGCGGCGTGGCGCACGAGTGCATCCTCGACCTGCGGCCGCTGAAGGAGGCCACGGGCAAGGACAAGGGGATTTCGGCCGAGGACGTGGCCAAGCGCCTCATCGACTACGGCTTCCACGCCCCCACGCTGAGCTTCCCCGTGCCCGGCACGCTGATGGTCGAGCCCACGGAGAGCGAGCCGCTGGCCGAGCTGGACCGCTTTTGCGACGCCATGATCGCCATCCGCGGCGAGATCGCCAAGGTCGAGGCCGGCACCTGGCCGCGCGACGACAACCCGCTGAAGAACGCGCCACACACCGCCGAATTCCTGCTCAAGGCCGACTGGCCGCACCCCTACAGCCGCGAGGAGGCCGCCTACCCCGTGCCGGGCCTGCGCCGGCAGAAGTACTGGTCGCCGGTGGGCCGGGTGGACAACGTCTACGGCGACCGCCACCTGTTCTGCAGCTGCGTGCCCGCGATGGCATGAGCAACGGCGCAGGCGGGCCGGACGACGAAGGCACCTGAAGCGATGGCCGTTTCCATCTTCGACCTGTTCAAGATCGGCATCGGCCCGAGCAGCTCGCACACCGTGGGCCCGATGCGCGCCGCGCGCATGTTCGCCTTGCGTCTGCAGCACGACGGAGCGCTGGCGCACACGGCGCGCGTGCAGGCCCAGCTCTACGGCTCGCTCGGTGCCACGGGCAAGGGCCACGGCAGCGACAAGGCCGTGCTGCTGGGCCTGGCCGGGCACGAACCCGACAGCGTCGACGTCGACGCGGTGCCGGCGCTGCTGGCGCAGGTGCGCAGGATGGGCCGGCTGGTGCTGCTGGGCGCGCACGAGATCGCCTTCGCCGAGAAGGACGACCTGCGCCTGTACCGCCGCGAGACCTTGCCCCTGCACGCCAACGGCATGCGCTTCACGGCCTTCGATGCCGCGGGCAACGCACTCGTCGCCCGCACCTACTACTCGGTGGGTGGCGGTTTCGTCGTCAGCGAGGAAGTCGCCGCCGACGGCAGCCGCTACAAGGCCATCGCCCCCGACACCACGCTGCTGCCCCTGCCTTTCCACAGCGCCGAAGAGCTGCTGCGCCACACGCGCGCGGCCGGAGGCTCCATCGCCGCGGTCATGCGGCGCAACGAGCGCCACTGGCGCAGCGACGCCGAGATCGACGCCGGCCTGCTGAAGATCTGGCGCGTGATGCAGGAGTGCGTGGCCCGCGGCTGCGCCACCGGCGGCACGCTGCCCGGCGGCTTCAAGGTGCGCCGGCGCGCCAAGGCGCTGCGCGAGGCGCTCACCGCCAAGCCCGAGGAAGCGCTGCGCGACCCGCTGCAGGTGCTCGACTGGGTCAACCTCTACGCCCTGGCGGTGAACGAAGAAAACGCCGCCGGTGGACGTGTCGTCACCGCGCCGACCAACGGCGCCGCGGGCATCGTGCCGGCGGTGCTGCACTACTACGCGCGCTTCGTCATGCACGACAGCCCCGCGCCGCTGCACGACGCCCCCCCCAGGGGGCTCAGCGCCACGGACGCCGGCGTGATCGACTTCCTGCTCACCGCCGCGGCCATCGGCATGCTCTACAAGGAGAACGCCAGCCTCAGCGGCGCCGAGGTCGGCTGCCAGGGCGAGGTGGGCGTGGCCTGCTCCATGGCCGCCGGGGCGCTGTGCGCGGTGATGGGCGGCACGCCCGAGCAGGCCGAGAACGCCGCCGAGATCGGCATGGAACACCACCTGGGCCTGACCTGCGACCCGGTGGGCGGGCTGGTGCAGATCCCCTGCATCGAACGCAACGCCATCGCCGCGGTGAAGGCGATCAATGCCGCGCGCATGGCGCTGCGCGGCGACGGCACGCACCACGTCAGCCTGGACAAGGTCATCAAGACGATGCGCGAGACCGGCGCCGACATGATGACCAAGTACAAGGAAACCGCGCGCGGCGGGCTGGCGGTGAACATCGTCGAGTGCTGAGCGCCCACTGGGGGGCGGACCGTCGGCGGCCCCTCAAGCGCCGGCGCGCGCGGCCGATAAGACCAGGGTGATGGCCCACGCCGCGCGGTGCGGGCTGCACGCTTGCCCGCAGCGCCGATGTCCGAACCACCCACCCCTGCCCGCCCGGCCTCCTCGTCCCGCCACAAGCTCACGGCACTGGGCGTGGTTGCCGCGCTCGTCGTCGCGCTGCCGCTGGTGCAGGTGCTGCGCTACCAGAACGCCGAGTTGCAGGCCGTGTTCGACGCGCGCGCCGGCCTGGACCCCGTGGCGCGGGCGGTGGCGGTGCAGCGCGGGCTGCTCGCGCATCGCGACCTGGCCGCGCAGGTGCTGGGCGGCCGCCCGGCCCTAGAGCCCGCGCGCCGGCTGCGCCAGGCCGAGGTCGACGACCGCCTCGCCGCGCTCTCGCTGGCCCTGGCCAGCGGCGCCTGGGAACGCGCCCTGCAGGAAGCCCACGCGCTCTACGAGGACTGGTCGGCGCTCTCGCGCCGCGTCAGCACCCACGCGCTCAAGGCCGGCGACAGCGACCAGGCCCACCGCCTGCTCATCGAACAGACGCTGCAGGTCATCGACCTGGTGTCCGTGGCCACGGCTCCCCAGACAGCGCACCCGCTCGCCGCACCCGCCACGCACATGGCGCAGGGCCTGCCGCAACTCGCCTGGCGCATCGCCGCCCTCACCGACGGCACGCGCCATGCCGACGCGCGCGCCGCGGAGAGCGCGGCGCTGCAAGCGCAGCTCGCGCTCTTCGAGCACGCCCAGGAGGCCCGCGCCCGCGCCCTGGCCGAGCGCCGGCGCAGCATCGAGCTCGAACGCAGCGCCTTGCTCGCCACCCTCGCCGCCCTGCTCGGCGTGGCGGGCGTGCTCGTGCTGCGCATCGGGCGTGCGCCGCGCCAGGAGCCGGCGCGCGGCGCCGACAGGCCCGCCTTTGGCGTATCCCCGCCGCCTGCCGAGCGCGGCGAAGCCGTCCACCTGCTGCAACGCCTGCGCCAAGCGCGGGGCGAGGCTGCTGCGGCCGCCCCTCGTGCCGAGCCGCAGCCGACCCTGCCGCCCGCGGACTGAAGGGCCACGCGAGCCCCGGCCCGCCGCACTCGCCAGCAGGCCTGCGGGCCGCTGGCACCTCAGGGACTCCGGGTCTCGTCGGCACGCGGGAACCAGCGCTCGAGCAGGGCGGCCGCACGCTCGCGCCCGCCGATGCCGAAGGCCAGGGCCAGCGCCAGCACCACGCCCGTGAGCAGGATGAGGAAGGTCTGCTGCACGAGGCCGCCGCCGATGTCCAGGTGGTCGATGGCGATGAGCAGCACGAAGGTGACGATGGCGTACTTGGCCACACCGGCCAGCAACTCGGCGTCCCCGATGCCGACATTGCGGCAGTAGGCGAGCACGGATTGACCGACGAAGCGCGCGAAGTACAGGCCGAACACGAGCACGAGCAAGCCCACCATCAGTTTGGGCAGGAAGAGCAGCACGCGGCCGAGCAACTCGGTCACCTGGGTCAGCCCGAGGCCGTTGAAGGCGACGATGAGCGCGCCCAACACCACCAGCAGGTAGACGAACATGCCGAACAGGTCCGTCGTGTCCAGGCGCGTGCCGCCTTGCTGCAGGAAGGCATCGACCCCGGCACGCTCGGTGAGCACGTGGAAGTTGAGCGAGCGCAGCGCACGCACGGCAGCGAAGCGCAGCGCCTTGGCCAGCAGCCAGCCGGCGACAAGGACGGCCAGCGCCACGCCCAGGCGCGGCAGGTAGGTGCCGATCTCGACGAGCAGGGCACGCAGCGGTTCCAGGGCGATGTTCAGTGAGTCCATGATTCCTCCGTGAGGGGGTCGATCGCCAAGAGCGCCAGCAGTCCGGCCAGCGCGGCCTCGGCCGCCGGCGTGCGCTGTGGCAGCGTATCGTCGACCGCAGCCAGTGCGCGTTCGATCTCGAACAGGTCCAGCAGCTGGCGCTGCGCCGCCGCGGCATCCCGGTCCGGGTAGAGCCCGGCCGCCACCGCAGCCTGCACATAGGCCTGCAGGAAAGCCTGCCTGATGGCCGCAGCCCAGGCCTGCGCCACGGGCTCGCGGTGCGCCTGTGCGACCCCTGCGGGCGCATCCAGGTGCAGCGCAGCGTGGCAGGCCTGCTCCAGCGAACGCAGCATCGAGGCCACGTCGCGCCAGGACGAATTCTTGGCGCGCCGCTCGGCCAGCGGCCGCGCGGGGTCGCCTTCGAAATCGATGATGACGAAGTCGTCGTGCACGAGGAGCACCTCCTGCAGCCGGTAGCCGCCGTGGATGCGCGTCTTCAGGCCCAGCGCCGGGCTCGCCGCGCTGCGGGCGATGCGCTGCTCGATCGCGGCGGACGCGCCCGCCACGCGCTCGGCCAGCGCGCGCAGCGTTTCGGGCAGCTCCGCCGCGTGCTCGCGCAGCCAGCCGAGCGCCGAAGCCGCGCGCCGGCGCGCCTTCTCCACCCATTGCGCCATGTCCTGGGCGCTGGCCGGCTCCGGGTCGAACGCCGCGTCGCCACTGCGCCGCGCCAGTGCCGCATGCAAGGCCGCCGTGCGCTGCGCCAGCATCTGCAGGCGCGACAGCAGGCCGGGGTCCACAGCCGGGTCGGCCGAAGTTCCACCCTCGAGATGGCGTGCCAGCTGGTCGACAACGAGACCCCAGGCGTCGCCCTGGTGGGTGATGCTCGCCTGGAGCAGCACGAGCATGCTGCGCTGGCCGTCCGTGGCCACGTGTTCCACGCTGCCCAGCACCGCTGCGCAATGCGCGAAGTGCGCCACTTCGGAGAGAAAATTGCCCACCTCGAACTCGACGTCGATTCCCGCGCGAACCCGCCGCGCGACCTTCAGGAAGACGCGCTCCCCGAACGTCGCCGTGCAGGCGCGTGACGAAGGCAACAGGCGCAAGCCGGCGAGCGGCGCCGCACCGATGGCACCGGCAAGAGCGCCCGTTGGCCTGAAGCGCAGCACGCCGTGCGCGCTGCTCAGCTCGCGCGCATCGGCGACCGCCTGCACCAGGGCGCGGCCGAAGCATTCGTCGGCCATGGCGTCGGCGACGAGGCCCACGCGCGCCTGCTGTCGCACCTTGGCCAGCGCGGCGGGGGCGAGCTGGCGCATGCGCTCTTCCTCGTCGTCGTCCCAGGCCAGCGCGAAGGGCATGAACCAGCGCGCGCCTGTGCCCGCGGGTTCGGCGTCGAGCAGCGTGAGGAGCCACTCGCGCCCGCCGTGATCGAACACCGCGTGGTCGGCGATGCGCGTGTGCGCCTGCTTCGCGTCGCAGCCCGCAAACCAGCGCTGGCGGGCAATGAAGCGCGGCAGCAACTCGCCTTCGAACTGGGCCAGCGTCTTCAACGCCATGCCGATGCGCCAGGGCACGACGCGGTCGCGGAACAGGCTGTTCCAGCCGTCGAACAACACGAGCACGGCGAGATCCTCGACCGGCCGCCGGTCGGTGTACCAATCCGGCGGCGCGGCGTCGCTGCGCAGACGGAACCAGTAGAAGCCGTGCGCCGGCAGCGTCAGCACATAGGGCAGCTCGCCGATCGGCGGGAAGGCGATGGCCCCGACCATCTCCACCGGAACGCGGCCCTTGAAATGCGGCAGGTCGATCTCCACGGGCTGTGCCGTGCGACCCATGTTGGCCACGCACAGCACCACTTCCTCGCCCCACTCGCGCAGGTAGGCGAGGATCTTGCGGTTGCCAGGGTGCAGCATGACGATGCGGCCCCGGCCGAAGACCTTGGTCGAGCGGCGCACCGCGAGCATGCGGCGCGTCCAGTTCAGCAGCGAGGACATGTCGCGCGACTGGCGCTCCACGTTGACGGCCTGGTAGCCGTAGACGGCATCCTGGATCGGCGGCAGGGCGAGGCGCTGCGGGTCGGCGCGCGAGAAGCCGCCGTTGCGCTCGCCGTTCCACTGCATCGGCGTGCGCACCCCATCGCGGTCGCCGAGAAAGATGTTGTCGCCCATGCCGATCTCGTCGCCGTAGTACAGCACCGGCGAACCCGGCATCGAGAGCAGCAGGCTCATCATCAGCTTGATGCGCTCGCGGTCGTTGTCGAGCAGGGGTGCGAGCCGCCGGCGGATGCCCAGGTTGAGGCGCGCGCGGGGATCGACGGCGTACATGCGGTACATGTAGTCGCGCTCCTTGTGCGTCACCATCTCCAGCGTCAGCTCGTCGTGGTTGCGCAGGAACACCGCCCACTGGCAGGTCTCGCCGATCTCGGGCGTCTGCGCCAGGATCTCCACCACCGGGTGGCGGTCTTCCTGGGCGATGGCCATGTACATGCGCGGCATGAGCGGGAAGTGGTAGGCCATGTGGCACTCGTCACCCTCGCCGAAGTACTCGCGCACGTCCTCGGGCCACATGTTGGCCTCGGCCAGCAGCAGCTTGTGGGCGTACTTGGCGTCGACCCGGCGGCGCAGTTCCTTGATCACCTCGTGCGTCTCGCGCAGGTTCTCGTTGCCCGTGCCTTCGCGCTCGACGAGGTAGGGAATGGCGTCGAGGCGGAACCCGTCCACGCCCTGCTCCAGCCAGAACTCCATCACGCCGAACACCGCTGTGCGCACCTGGGGGTTGTCGAAGTTCAGGTCGGGCTGGTGGCTGAAGAACCGATGCCAGTAGTACTGCCCGGCGACCTCGTCCCAGGTCCAGTTCGACTTCTCGCTGTCGGTGAAGATGATGCGCGTGCCGGCGTAGGCGTGCGGGTCGTCGCCCCAGACATAGAAGTCGCGCTCGGGCGAGCCCCGGGGGGCCTTGCGCGCCGCCTGGAACCAGGGGTGCTGGTCGGAAGTGTGGTTGAGCACCAGTTCGGTGATCACGCGCAGCCCGCGCGCATGGGCCTCGCCCACCAGGCGGCCGACGTCGGCCACCGAGCCGTAGGCCGGGTGCACGCCCATGAAGTCGGCCACGTCGTAGCCATCGTCGCGCAGCGGCGACGGGTAGAAGGGGAGCAACCAGATCGTGTCGACGCCGAGGTCGCGCACGTAGTCGAGCTTGTCGATGAGCCCGGCAAAGTCGCCGCTGCCGTCACCATCGGCGTCGTGGAACGCCTTGATGTGCA
>DYOR01000021.1:0-7578 GCA_020720385.1 Rubrivivax sp. | reverse complement strand
TGAACCCACACGTTGCCGAAGTACAGCGCGACAAGCAGCACGCTGGTCCCGCTCATCGCATTCAGCACCCGCGCACGTGGCGGCGCGATCAATGCAACGATGACCAAAGCCGACATGGCCATCGCGATGAGTGCCGAGACCGGGTGTGATGGCGAGACCACGTCGAAGAGCGGGCCTGGCGCATAGAGCCAGCTGTCCACCGCAAGCACGACGACGTTGAACAGGTTGCTGCCGACCAGGTTGCCGATGGCGAGATCGACCGCGCCGCGGCGCACGGCCGCCACCGTGACGGCCATCTCGGGCAGGCTCGTCGTCATCGCAACCAGCGTCGTGCCGACGAAGCTGTCCGTCCAGCCCATGGCCGCGGCAAGGCGTCCAGCAATAAACGGCAGCGCGATGGCTGCAGCCACCACGATGCATGCCGCCAGCAAGTAGCCCATCACCGCTCTGGGCAACTCTCCAGCACCCCGACGAGGGCCGCTGCCGTCAGCTGCCCGGGCCGCACGCTCCCGCACGTAGATCGTGCGCACGGCGACGACATACCCGAGCAGCAGTGAAGGTGCCACGAAGCCCGATGGGAACAGGTTCAGCCCCGCAGTGCGGTGGCCGACCAACGCAATGGCGACCAAAGCCAGCAGCAGGATGCTGAACGCCGCCCCCAGTTGATGGCTGGTGGTGGATCGTTCGAACACCGAAGCGGGGCGCTGCAGCATATCCAGCAGCGCGATCATGGCGAGGTTGAAGATGCAGCTCCCGAGTACGTCGCCCACGGCCAAGTTGGGTGCGCGCGCGACCGTCACGGAGGTGATACCGGTTGCCAGTTCGGGCAGCGAGGTCACGGTGGCAAGCAGCATCACGCCGATCCATGTGCCCCCCAGTCCCGTCAGCTGTGCGATCTGGTCCCCATACCTGAGGAGCTGTGATCCGGCGGCGAGGATCAGCAGCGAACAGGCGATGAACTCGAGCCAGAGCGTCACCACGGCGTATGCAGACGGCCGCCTCGATGGAGTCCGCCGGCGGTGCCACGCGCGCCGTCGCCATCACGGCTGGCGACCTCGCCGACCACCACAGGGCGCCCACGCCGATCGGGACGATGGCCCTGCTTCCCACACTCGAACCTCACTTGGCCCCCTCCGTGCCCTGTCGCACCTGCCACCGACCAGTGTCGCGCGGTCGCCTCCAGCTTTACGGCCTCGAAACCGCTCACGACGTCATTGGAGCGACTGTAGGCCGTTCAAAGGGCGGAGTGAACCAGTGGGCACAGCCTACGCGATCAGCCCGCCTGAACCGACGCGCAGCGTCGAGGCCCCAGAGCCTCGCTCTGACCCGCGATACGATGCGGCTCATCCACCCATCATGGTCCTCGAGCCTCCTTCGACCTGGAGATCTCCGTCGATTTGAAGACTCTGCGCCTGCAACTTAGATTCCTGGTCCCCCTGCTGGCCGCACTGGTCGTGGCGGCCACGCTGGCCGTGCCCTTGCTCGACCAGGTCACGCTGCGCTGGTTCAGCCGCGACCTCAACAGCCGCGGCGTGGTCGTCGCCAACGCGCTTTCCGACTCGGTGTCCCAGGCGCTGATGTCGGGCCAGGTGGGGCGCTTGCAGAAGCTCCTGGACCGCGCGGCGCAGGACGAACGCATGTTCGCCGTCGGCTTGTGCTCCCCCGACGGCCGCCTGCTGCAGGCCACGGACCGCTACCCCTCGACCTTGAACTGCGCCGCGGCGACCGTGCTGGCCGGTGAAGCCGAACCCCACCTGGCATTGCCGGGGGGCGCGGTGCATGTCGGCGTGCACGACATCATGGGTCAGCGCCCGTCACCCCCGCCGCCTGCACCGGTGCCGCTGCTCAACCCGGCCCCCGAGGTGCTACCCGAGGACGCCGTGGCCACGCTGCCGCGCCCGGCGCCGCAGGCGCAGGAGCCTGCTCCTGCGGAGCTGGTGGGCCACCTCGTGCTCCTGCACGACCTCAGCTTCATCGAGCGGCGCAGCCAGGACACGCGGCGCTACCTCATCGGGCTCATCACTGCGCTTGGCGCGGTGATCGCCCTGATCACCGTGGTGGTGGCGCAGCTGAGCTGGCGCGGCTGGGTCAACGGCGTGCGCGCGCTGATGCGCGGCGAAGGCCTGCTCAGCCCGCTCTTGCCCGTGCCCGAGCTGGCGCCCTTCGCCGCCGAACTGCGCACGCGGCTGCGTGACCTGGAGGACGAATACCGACGCGCGCAAGGCCCCGAGGCCGAGTGGACGGCCGAGCGCCTGCGCACGCTGCTGGGCACGCAGCTCAGCGGCGACCAGGTGATCGTGGTCTCGAACCGCGAGCCGTACATGCACGAACGCAGCGCCAGCGGCATCCTGGTGAAGCGCCCCGCGAGCGGACTGGTGACCGCGGTGGAGCCGGTCATGCGCGCCTGCTCGGGCACCTGGGTGGCGCATGGCAGCGGCAGCGCCGACCGCGAGGTGGTCGACGCACTCGACCGCGTGCGCGTGCCGCCCGGCCAGGACGACTACTGGTTGCGCCGCATCTGGCTCAGCGAGCAGGAGGAACAGGGCTACTACTACGGTTTCGCCAACGAGGGCCTGTGGCCGCTGTGCCACGTGGCGCACGTGCGCCCGGTGTTCCGCGAGTCCGACTGGGAGGCCTACCGTGCCGTCAACCAGCGCTTTGCCGACGCCGTGGTCGCCGAGGCGCGCGGCGAGGATCCCATCGTGCTGGTGCAGGACTATCACTTCGCGCTGCTGCCGGCGATGGTGCGCGACAAGCTTCCCCAGGCCACCATCATCACGTTCTGGCACATCCCCTGGCCCAACCCCGAGTCTTTCGGCATCTGCCCATGGCGGCGCGAGATCCTGCAGGGCATGCTCGGCAGCACCATCCTGGGCTTCCACACGCGCTTCCACTGCAAGAACTTCATTGAAACGGTGGACCGCTACCTCGAGGCGCGCATCGAGCACGAGCACTCCACCATCGCCTACCAGGAGAAAGAGACCCTGGTCGAGAGCTACCCCATCTCGATCGAGTGGCCCACCGAGGTCGCCGCCTGGCCCGCCGTGGCCAAGTGCCGGCGCCGCGTGATCGAGCGCCTGGGCCTGCCGGCCGACCTGTGCCTGGCGGTGGGCGTGGACCGCTTCGACTACACCAAGGGCATCCTCGAGCGACTCAACGCCGTCGAGCGCCTGCTGGAGAAATGGCCGGCCTGGATCGGCCGCTTCGTCTTCGTGCAGGTCGCCGCACCCACGCGTTCGTCGCTCGACGAATACCGCAGCTTCCAGGAACGCGTCGAGCGCGTCACCGAACGCATCAATGCGCGCTTCGGCCGGCCCGGGTACCAGCCCGTCCACCTGCTCGCCCGGCACCATGAGCACGACGCGGTGATGGAGCTGCTGCGCGCCGCGGACATCTGTGTCGTCACCAGCCTGCACGACGGCATGAACCTGGTGAGCAAGGAGTTCGTCGCCGCGCGCGACGACCTGCAGGGCGTGCTCGTGCTCAGCCGCTTCGCGGGTGCGGCGCGCGAGCTGCCCGAGGCCTTGATCGTGAACCCCTATCACGTCGAGGAGACCGCCGACGCGCTGTACCGCGCCGCCACCATGCCTGCGGCGGAGCAGCGCGAGCGCATGGCCAGCCTGCGCAGCACGGTGCGCGAGTTCAACGTCTTCCGCTGGGCCGGGCGCATGCTCGCCGACGCCGGGCGCTCGCGCCTGCGCGAACGCATCGAGGCGCGCGTGCGCCGCCACCAGACGGGCTGAATCCAGCGCCGGAGTCCGCTCGTGCCCATGCCGCACCTCTTCAGCCCCGAGGGCCAGGCCCGCCTGGCCAGCCTGCTGCGCCGCCGGCCGCTGCTGGCCTTCGACTTCGATGGCACGCTGGCGCCCATCGTGCCGCGGCCGCACGACGCGCATCTCTCGAGCGCGGTGTCCACGCGGCTGCGCAGGCTCGCGCTGCAGTTGCCCGTGGCCATCGTCACCGGGCGCACGGTGGCCGATGTGCGCACGCGCCTGGACTTCACACCCACCTACATCGTGGGCAACCACGGGGCGGAGGACGACGCCATGCTCGGCGACGGCACCGCCCCCCCCGCGGCACCCGCGCTGGACGGCCTGCGCGAAATTCTTCGCGGCCGCAGCGCGGAACTCTCCGCCCTGGGCGTGATGGTGGAGGACAAGCGCTTGTCGCTCGCGCTGCATTTCCGTCTTGCCGCGCAGCGCGAAACGGCCCGGGAATTCATCGAGGAACTGCTGCGCCCCGTGCGCGCCTCGCTGCATGTCTTCGCCGGCAAGATGGTGGTCAACGTCACGCCGCCGCAAGCCCCGGACAAGGCCGTGGCGGTGCGCGCCCTGCTGGCGCGAAGCGGCGCCAGCTGCGCCTTCTTCGCCGGCGACGACGTCAACGACGAGCCCGTCTTCGCCGCGGCACCGGCCGACTGGCTGACGGTGCGCGTGGGTCGCGACCAAACGCCCTCCAGCGCCCAGTTCTGCCTCGCCGGCCCGCACGAAATGGCCTTGCTGCTCGAACGCATGTGCGGCTTGCTCGCATCGGACCCGAGACCGTGATGGTCGTCGATACATTTGTCACAATCCACCTGGAACATAATCGCCCGCGAGCCCGGGCTGCCAACGGCCGGCATTCCCCGGTCGTTCCTTCACCCATGGAGATTCGCCAGTGACCACCGTCAAGACCGCCACGTCCCTGATCGCCCTTGCCGCTCTGCTGGGCGCGTGCAGCAGCACGCCCGTGCAGCCGACGGCGCCGGCCCAGCCCGTCGTGGCCACCGCCCCCGCACCGGCACCGGCACCGGCGCCCGCCCCCACGCCTGCAGCGCCCAAGCCCACCGCCGCGTCGACCGTGGCCACGGTGACCTTGCCCGCCTACCTGGATCCGAAGAGCGCCATCTCGACCACGCGCAGCGTGTACTTCGATTTCGACGACTACTCGATCAAGCCCGAGTTCGGCGCGCTCGTCGAACAGCACGGCAAGTACCTGGCCTCGCAGCCGGCTCTGGCGATCAAGATCGAAGGCAATGCCGACGAGCGCGGCAGCACCGAATACAACCTGGCCCTGGGCCAGAAGCGGGCGCAGGCGGTGCTCAAGGCGCTGAAGATCTACGGCGCGCGCGACTCGCAGATGGAAGCCATCAGCTGGGGCGAGGAAAAGCCCAGGGCGGCAGGCCACGACGAATCGGCCTGGGCGCAGAACCGGCGCGCCGACCTGCAATACCCGAAGAAGTGAGACCGAAGGCTGCGCCTGCCGCGTCGACGCATCCGGTCGACGTGGCGGCGCAGGCGAGCCGGGTGCTGCGGCGTTTCCGCCTGGTGTTCAACACCGTGAAGACGCACTTGCGGCAGGTCGAGAAGAAGGCCGGGATCGGTGGCGCGCAGGTCTGGGCCCTGAGCGTCATCCAGGCCCGGCGCGGCATCGGTGTCGGCGAGCTGGCGCAGGCCATGGACGTCCATCAGACCACGGCGAGCAACCTCGTCAAGGCTCTGGTGGGTGCGGACATGGTGGCAGCGGAGAGAAATGCCTCGGACCGCCGGGCCGTGCAGCTGCGCATCCTGCCCGCCGGCACGCGCGTGCTGCGCAAGGCCCCCGGACCGCTGGCCGGCGTCCTGCCGCAAGCCCTGGCCACGCTCGACGCGCAAACCCTGGCGCGCCTGGACCAGGACCTCGCCACCCTCATCTCCGCGCTCGGCGCCGACGAGCGCGCGGCGGGCATTCCGCTGGCACAGATGTAAGGCCGCTGCCGCGTCGCAGCGACGCGGCGAAGCGCCGGCCGATGGCCGCAGGTGGCGAACTCGAGCGGGAACAGCCTGGTGCGATGGGCTCTATTCCGCTCAAGTTCGATCACGCAATGGCCGACACTTTGGCATGGGCAATGCCGCTGGACGACGCCGCCCAGCCCGCCATGGCCTGGTCGTGCCACAGCGTGTCGCTTCGTCGGCCACTTCAATAGGAACCTACCCATGACCTTTCTCGACAACCTCAAAATCGCCCCACGCATGGCGCTGGGTTTCGGCTCGGTCATCGTGCTCGCCAGCGCGGTGGTCTTCGTCGGCATCAGCAAACTGGGGGAGTTGGTCACCAGCCTGAACACCATCGGCGAGACCCATTTGCCCAGACTCGAGCATGTGGTCGACATCACCCACGACGTGGGGGTGATCTCGCGCGAGCTTCGCGACATGCTGCTATGGCACGACGCCGGCAAAATCGCCGCCGCCATGGGCACGGTGAGCAAGTCGCGCTTCGGGGTGGCCAAGACGCTGGAGGAGATGAGCGTCACGCTCGAGTCCGACGAGGACAAGAAACTCATGGCCGGCATACAGGACGCGCGCAAGCCCTTCGTCGACTCGTCCGAACGGTTCATGGCGTTGGTGAAGGAGGGCAAGAAGGCCGAAGCCCTGACCCTGCTCGACGAACGCATGCGCCCGGCGCAGGAGGCCTACCTGAAAGCCATCGATGCCTTCAGCAAAGCACAGGCCGAAGACATCAGCCTGGACGTGAAGGAGGGCGGCGCTCACTACGCCAGCGCGCTGTGGATCATGTTCGGCCTGCTCGGCGGCATGGTCGCCACCGGCATCGGCCTGGGCTGGTGGATCGCACGCTCGATCACGCAGCCCATGGACGAAGCGGTGAAAGTGGCCGAGCGCGTCGCCGCCGGCGACCTGGGCTCGACCATACGCGTCACCACGCGCGACGAAACCGGCCGCCTGCTGAGCGCCCTCGAGGCCATGAACCAGAACCTGGTGCGCATCGTCGGCACGGTGCGCGCCAGCAGCGACAGCATCGCCACGGGCAGTGCGCAGATCGCCAGCGGCAACGCCGACCTGAGCCAGCGCACCGAGGAACAGGCCAGCGCGCTGGAGCAGACCGCGGCGTCGATGGAGCAGCTCAGCTCCACCGTGAAACAGAACGCCGACAACGCCAGCCAGGCCAACCAGCTCGCCATGGGCGCGAGCACGGTGGCCCTGCGCGGCGGCGAGATGGTGGGCCAGGTGGTGGACACCATGAAGGGCATCAACGACAGCAGCAAGAAGATCGCCGAGATCATCAACGTCATCGACGGCATTGCCTTCCAGACCAACATCCTGGCGCTCAACGCCGCGGTGGAAGCCGCGCGCGCGGGCGAACAGGGCCGCGGTTTTGCCGTGGTGGCGAGCGAGGTGCGCACGCTGGCGCAGCGCAGCGCCGAGGCGGCCAAGGAGATCAAGGGGCTGATCACGACGAGCGTCGAGCGCGTCGAGCAAGGCACCACGCTGGTCGACCAGACCGGCGCGACGATGCAGGAGATCGTCACCGCCATCCGCCGCGTCACCGACATCATGGGCGAGATCAACAGCGCCAGCACCGAGCAAAGCGCCGGTGTGTCGCAGGTGGGCGAGGCGGTGAGCCAGATGGACCAGGTGACGCAACAGAACGCCGCCCTGGTCGAGGAAAGCGCCGCCGCGGCCGAGAGCCTGAAGCAGCAGGCGCGTCAGCTCGTCGACGCGGTGGCGGTGTTCAAGCTCGGCCGCGCCGCGGCGTGAGACTCAGGGCGCGGCAGGCACCACCACCGGCACCGGGGCGGTGAGCCCCGTGCCCGGCGTGTGG
>DYOR01000020.1 GCA_020720385.1 Rubrivivax sp. | reverse complement strand
CGGGCCGAATCCATCGCTTTCATCGTGTTCCGAAACCTCGGTGCCGCAGTACTAGGCCTCGGGCACTATCGCGCGGGTGACGCCGCGCAGCCGCGGCACCGCGCACCATCAGATCGGCCGCAGGCGGCCCTCGAAGCGCTCCACCAGGGGCTCGTGTCCCAGCGCCGGGAACTCGATCGCCGTCTCCGGGACCTTGCGCTCGGGGATCGCCTCGAGCAGATGGCGGATGAGAGCCAGGCGCCCGCGCCGCTGGTCGTTGAAGTCCACCAGCGTCCACGGCGCATGCCGGCTGTGGGTCGCCTCGAGCATCCTGTGCCGGGCCTGCGTGTACTCGGCGTACTTCTCGCGTGCCTTCAGGTCGATGGGGCTGAGCTTCCAGCGCTTGAGCGGATCTTCGAGCCGCTCGGCAAAGCGCTCTTCCTGCTGCGCCTGGTCCACCGTGAGCCAGTACTTGAAGAGCAGGATGCCGTCGTCCACCAGCAGCCGCTCGAACACCGGGGCCTGCTCGAGGAAGGCCGCGGTCTCGGACTCGCTGCAGTAGCCCATGACGCGCTCGACGCCGGCGCGGTTGTACCAGCTGCGGTCGAGAAGGACGATCTCGCCGGCCGCGGGCAGGTGCGCCACATAGCGCTGGAAATACCACTGCGTGCGCTCGCGCTCGGTGGGCTTGGGCAGCGCCACGACGCGGCACTGGCGCGGGTTGAGCGTCTCGGCAATGGCGCCGATGACCCCACCCTTGCCCGCCGTGTCGCGCCCCTCCACCAGCACCACGAGGCGCTTGCCGGTGTGCTGCAGCCAGCGCGCCACGTCGTTGAGCTGCAGTTGCAGGGGCGCCAGCGCGTCGAAGTACTCGGCCTTGCCCAGGCGGTCGTCCTTACCGTTCTTAGCGTCCTTGCCATCCTTGCCGTTCTTGCCCATGCCGCACCCCCTGCATGGCGTTATAGCGCCGGACGCGCACAAGACAAAGCCCGCCGGGCATTGCTGCCGGGCGGGCTGGGGCCGAGCGCAGGCGTGCGCGCTACTTCTTGCGCAGCTTCTGGATCGCCGCAAGCTGCGCGGCCATGGTCGCGAACTCGCTTTGCGCGGCGGCCAGGTCGATGTCGCTCTTGGCATTGCGCATGGCTTCCTCGGCCAGCTTCTTCGCTTCGCTGGCCTTGGCCTCGTCGAGGTCCTTGCCGCGGATCGCGGTATCGGCGAGCACCGTGACCGTGCCGGGCTGCACCTCGAGGATGCCGCCGGCGACGAAGATGAACTCGTCCCCGTCGGCCGACCCGTCGGCCGCGGCGCGTTCGATGCGCACCGCGCCGGGCCGGATGCGCGTGATCAGCGGCATGTGGCGCGGCAGGATGCCGAGCTCGCCGCTCTCGCCGGGCAGGGCGACGAACCGGGCCTCGCCGGAGAAGATGTTCTCTTCGGCAGAGACGACGTCGACGTGAATGGTGGCCATGCGGATTACCTCAGTCTTGAAGAAGATTCAGGGAGCAAGCAGACGGGCGTCAGGCTAGGCGCCCCCCGCAGCCGTACGCCCGTACGGCGAGGAGGGCAACGACGCATCACGCCCGTATGCGCCGCTCACTGGATCTTCTTCGCCTTCTCGAAGGCCTCGTCGATGGTTCCGACCATGTAGAACGCCTGCTCGGGCAGGTGGTCGCATTCGCCGGCGACGATCATCTTGAAGCCGCGGATGGTCTCCTTCAGCGAGACGTACTTGCCCGGCGTGCCGGTGAAGACCTCGGCGACGTGGAAAGGCTGGCTGAGGAAGCGCTGGATCTTGCGCGCGCGCGCCACCGCCAGCTTGTCCTCGGGGCTGAGTTCGTCCATGCCCAGGATGGCGATGATGTCGCGCAGCTCCTTGTAGCGCTGCAGCGTCTGCTGCACCGCGCGCGTGGTGCTGTAGTGCTCCTCGCCGACGACGTTGGGGTCGACCTGGCGGCTGTTGCTGTCCAGCGGATCGACCGCCGGGTAGATGCCCAGCGAGGCGATGTCGCGCGAGAGCACCACGGTGGCGTCCAAGTGCGCGAAGGTGGTCGCGGGCGAGGGGTCGGTCAGGTCGTCGGCAGGCACGTAGACGGCCTGGATCGAGGTGATCGAACCCACCTTGGTGGAGGTGATGCGCTCCTGCAGGCGGCCCATTTCCTCGGCCAGCGTCGGCTGGTAGCCCACGGCCGAAGGCATGCGGCCGAGCAGCGCCGAGACTTCGGTGCCGGCCAGCGTGTAGCGGTAGATGTTGTCGACGAAGAAGAGCACGTCGCGGCCCTCGTCGCGGAAGCTCTCGGCGATGGTCAGCCCGGTGAGCGCCACGCGCAGGCGGTTGCCCGGCGGCTCGTTCATCTGGCCGTAGACCATGGACACCTTGGACTCGCCCAGGTTGTCGCTGTTGACCACGCCCGAGTCCATCATCTCGTGATAGAAGTCGTTGCCCTCGCGCGTGCGCTCGCCCACGCCGGCGAACACCGACAGGCCGCTGTGCGCCTTGGCGATGTTGTTGATGAGCTCCATCATGTTCACCGTCTTGCCCACGCCGGCGCCGCCGAACAGGCCCACCTTGCCGCCCTTGGCGAAGGGGCAGATCAGGTCGATGACCTTGATGCCCGTTTCCAGCAATTCCTGGCTCGGGCTGAGCTCGTCGTAGGCCGGGGCCTTGCGGTGGATGGCCGCGGTGAGCGTCTGGTCGACCGGGCCGCGCTCGTCGATGGGGTTGCCGAGCACGTCCATGATGCGGCCCAGCGTGCCCTTGCCCACCGGCACGGTGATGGCCGCGCCGGTGTTGGACACCATCAGCCCGCGGCGGATGCCGTCGCTCGAGCCCAGGGCGATGGTGCGCACCACGCCGTCGCCGAGCTGCTGCTGCACTTCGAGCGTCAGCGCGGTGCCTTCGAGCTTGAGCGCGTCGTAGATGTTGGGCATGTGCTCGCGCGGGAACTCCACGTCCACGACGGCGCCGATGCACTGGACGATCTTGCCTTGGTTTTGGGTAGCAGCCATTGAGTGTTCCTTGATCTCTCGAATGCGTCAGACAGCGGCCGCGCCGCCCACGATCTCACTGAGTTCCTTGGTGATCGCAGCCTGGCGGGTCTTGTTGTAGATGAGCTTGAGCTCGGCGATGAGGTTGCCGGCGTTGTCGGTGGCGGACTTCATCGCCACCATGCGCGCGCTCTGCTCGCTGGCCATGTTCTCGGCCACCGACTGGTAGACCAGCGCCTCGATGTAGCGCGTCATCAGCTCGTCGATGACCGTGGGCGCATCGGGCTCGTAGATGTAGTCCCAGCCGTACTGCGACTTCTCGGCCTCGGACTGCGCCAGGCGCGAGGCCTGCAGCGGCAGCAGCTGTTCGATCAGCGGCTCCTGCTTCATCGTGTTGATGAACTTCGTGTAGCACACGTGCACGGCATCGAGCTTGCCGTCGACGAAGGCGTCGAGCATCACCTTCACCGGGCCGATGAGCTTGTCGAGCTGCGGCGCGTCGCCCAGATGCACGACATGGCTGACGACGTCGGCGCCGATGCGGTTGAGGAAACCGAAGCCCTTGTTGCCGATGGCCACCGCCTGGATCGCGTGGCCCGCGGACTGCACGTCCTTCATCTTGTGGGTGAGGGCGCGCAGCAGGTTCGTGTTCAGGCCGCCGCACAGTCCCTTGTCGGTGGTGACGACGATGAAGCCCACCGCCTTGGCCGTGCCGCCGCTGCGCTGGTAGGGCGACTTGTACTCGGGGTTGGCCTGCGCCAGGTTGGCCGTGATGTTGCGGATCTTGTCGGCGTACGGGCGCGCCGCGCGCATGCGCTCCTGCGCCTTGCGCATCTTCGAAGCGGCGACCATTTCCATGGCCTTGGTGATCTTCTTGGTGTTCTCCACCGATTTGATCTTGCCGCGTATCTCTTTTCCGACTGCCATTTCAGTGCGTCCTTTGCGTATCTGGCACCAGGGAAGCCGTGAAAGAAACCGTCGCGAGCGGGCCGAGCCTGCGTCGAGGAGCGCAGCCGTACACCGGTACGGCGAGCACCGCAGGCGCAAGATCGGTTCGCGCAGCAGGTTTATTCACGGCTTCAGGCGAAGGACTTCTTGAACGCCGTGACCGCGGCGGTGAGCTCTTCCTCGGCCGCCTTGTCCATCGCCTTGTCGTGGTCGAGCTTGGCCAGCAACGCGGCGTGGCTGCTCTTGAGGTGCTGGTGCAGGCCGTGCTCGAAGGCCAGCACCTGCTTCAGGTCGATGTCGTCGACGTAGCCCTTGTTCACCGCGAACAGCGTCGCCGCCATCAGGCTGATGGGCAGCGGCGAGTACTGCGGCTGCTTGAGCAATTCGGTGACGCGCGCGCCGCGGTCGAGCTGCTTGCGCGTGGCGGCGTCGAGGTCGGAAGCGAATTGCGCGAAGGCCGCCAGTTCACGGTACTGCGCCAGGTCGGTGCGGATGCCGCCGGACATGTTCTTCACGAGCTTGGTCTGCGCCGCGCCGCCCACCCGCGACACCGAGATGCCGGCGTTGATGGCCGGGCGGATGCCCGAGTTGAAGAGCGAGGTCTCGAGGAAGATCTGGCCGTCGGTGATGGAGATGACGTTGGTCGGCACGAAGGCCGAGACGTCGCCGGCCTGCGTCTCGATGATCGGCAGCGCGGTGAGCGAACCCGTCCTGCCCTTGACCTCGCCCTGGGTGAACTTCTCGACGTAGTCGGCGTTGACGCGCGCGGCGCGCTCGAGCAGGCGGCTGTGGAGATAGAAGACGTCGCCGGGGAAGGCCTCGCGGCCCGGCGGGCGGCGCAGCAGCAACGAGACCTGGCGGTAGGCCACGGCCTGCTTGGAGAGGTCGTCGTAGATGATCAGCGCGTCCTGCCCGCGGTCGCGGAAGTACTCGCCCATGGTGCAGCCCGAGTAGGCCGAGACGTACTGCATGGCGGCCGATTCGGAGGCCGAGGCGGCAACGACGATGGTGTAGTCCATGGCGCCGTGATGTTCGAGCGCGCGCACCACGTTCTTGATCGACGACGCCTTCTGGCCGATGGCGACGTAGACGCAGGTCATGTTCTGACCCTTCTGGTTGATGATCGTGTCGATGGCCACCGCGGTCTTGCCGGTCTGGCGGTCGCCGATGATCAGCTCGCGCTGGCCGCGGCCGATGGGCACCATCGAGTCGATCGACTTGAGGCCCGTCTGCACCGGCTGGCTCACCGATTGGCGCGCGATCACGCCCGGCGCGACCTTCTCGATGACGTCGGTCATCTTCGCGTTGATCGGACCCTTGCCGTCGATCGGCTGGCCGAGCGCGTTGACCACGCGACCGATGAGCTCCGGGCCCACCGGGACCGAGAGGATCTGGCCCGTGCACTTCACGGTGTCGCCTTCTGAGATGTGCTCGTACTCGCCCAGGATCACCGCGCCGACCGAGTCGCGCTCGAGGTTCAGCGCCAGGCCGTACGTCGCCTGGCCGCTGGCAGCGGCGGGGAATTCGAGCATTTCACCGGCCATCACGTCGGACAGGCCGTGCACGCGCACGATGCCGTCGGTGACGGAGACGACCGTGCCCTGGTTGCGGATGTCGACCGACGCGGCCAGGCCCTCGATTCGGTTCTTGATCAGCTCGGAAATTTCTGCGGGGTTGAGTTGCATCGCGGTCTCCCGGGGCCGCTGGCCTGGGCCAGCGGCGTGGTGTGTGGATTCGGTTTGGCGGCCGCCGCTCAGGCAGTGAGCGCCGCCTTCATTTGTTGCAGACGCGCCTTGACCGAGGTGTCGAGCACCTCGTCGCCGACGACCACGCGCAGGCCGCCGATGAGCTCGGGATCGACCACCACGCGCGGTGTGAGCTTGCGGCCGAAACGCCGCTCCAGCGCGGGCAGCACCGCAGCGAGCGCCGCCTCGTCCAGCGCATAGGCGCTCTCGATGCGCGCGTCGGACAGGCCGTCCTGCGCCGCGACGAGCTTGTGCAGCTGCGCGGCGATCTCGGGCAGCGCCTCGAGGCGGCCGTTGGCGAGCAGCGTGTGCAGGAAGTTCTGCGCCTCCTGCGAAAGCACCGTGCCCTGTCGCGCGAGCACGTCCGAGATGATGTCGAAGACCATGTCCGCGCCCACTTTCGGGCTGTCGGCCAGGTGGCGCAGCTGCGCGTCGGCAGCCACCGCGCCCAGCGAGCGCACCTGTGCGGCCAGCGCGGCGCCGCCGCCCGTGCGGAACAGGGCCTCGGCGTAGGGCCGCGCGATGGTGGAGATTTCGGCCATGCTCTCGTGCCCTCTACAGCTCGGCGTTCAGGCGCGCGAGCAACTCGGCGTGCACCCCGGCGTCGACCTCGCGCCGCAGGATCTGCTCGGCGCCCTTGACCGCCAGCGCGGCCACGGAGTCGCGCAGGGCCTCGCGCGCCTTGGTCACCTCCTGCGAGGCCTCCACGCGCGCCTGTTCGATCATCTTCGCGCCTTCGGCGGCGGCCTTTTGCTTGGCCTCGTCGATCATGGCCTGCGCCAGGCGCTCGGCGTCGGCGAGGCGCTTGGCCGCCTCGTTGCGGGCGACCGAGAGCTCCTGCTCGACGCGCCGGTTCGACGCCTGCAGGTCGGCCTTGGCCTTGTCGGCCGCAGACAGCCCTTCGGCAATCTTGGCTGCACGCTCGTCGAGCGCCCTGGCGATCGGCGGCCACACCCAGCTCATCGTGAACCAGACGAACAGGGCGAAGACGATCGCCTGGAGAAACAGCGTGGCGTTGATGTTCACGTTGCGATCCTTCCCGTCGTGAAACGGCGGCCGGCGCTCAAGCCAGGGTGAACGGATTGGCGAAGGCGAAGAGCAGGGCGATGGCCACGCCGATGAGGAAGGCCGCATCGATCAGGCCGGCGAGGATGAACATCTTGGTCTGCAGTTCGTTCATCAACTCGGGCTGGCGGGCCGAGGACTCGAGGAACTTGCCGCCCATCAGGGCGATGCCGATGGAGGCGCCAATGGCGCCGAGGCCGACGATGATGCCGCAGGCCAGAGCGACGAGGCCGAGGATGTTTTCCATGATGACTCCTTGAGAGAAAGAAAGGGTGAGTGGGTAAGGGGAAGAAACCGGGAAGGGGTGGCGGGCGGATGCGCTCAGTGCTTGTCGTGGGCCTGGCCGACGTAGATCAGCGTGAGCATCATGAAGATGAACGCCTGCAGCGTGATCACGAGGATGTGGAACAGCGTCCACACCAGGCCCGCCACGACACCGCCGAAACCGAGCCAGAAACCGCCCGTCAGGGGGTTGAAGTTCCAGGCCCACACGCCGCCCATGAGGGCGATGAGCATGAACACCAGCTCGCCGGCAAACATGTTGCCGAACAACCGCATGCCGTGCGAGATCGTCTTCGCCGCGAACTCGATCAGCTGCATGAGGAAGTTGATCGGGTAGAGGATCACCTTGTCGCCGAAGGGCGCCGAGAAGAGCTCGTGGACCCAGCCGCCGATGCCCTTGATCTTCAGGTTGTAGACCAGGCACACCAGGAGCACGCTCACCGACATGCCCAGCGTGATCGACAGGTCGGCGGTGGGCACGACGCGCTGGTAGGGAATGCCCATGGCCGAGGTGATGGACGGCAGCAGGTCCACCGGCAGCAGGTCCATCGAGTTCATGAGGAAGATCCACACGAACACGGTGAGCGCCAGGGGCGCGACGAGCTTGCGGCTGTGGGCGTTGTGGATGATGCCCTTGGCCTGCGTGTCGACGAGCTCGACGAGGAACTCCACCGCCGCCTGGAAGCGCCCGGGCACGCCCGAAGTGACGCGGCGCGCCGCGCGCCAGAGGAAGAACGCGCCGATGATGCCCAGCGTCGCCGACCAGAAGATGGAGTCCAGGTTCGCCGCGGAGAAGTCGACGATGCCCTGCTGCTTGCCCGCCTGCAGGTGGTGCAGGTGGTGGACGATGTATTCGCGCGCGGTGGGCGCGTGGCCTTCGGCTGACATGTGTTGAGGTCCCGTCCGTTACGCTCTTGATTCTTTCACCCGGCCGCGCCACAACAGCGCCAGCCAGTACACCTTCAGGCACAGCACCAGGCCCACCAGCAACGCCGGCCAGCTCAGCGCCTGCACCAGCTTCGGGGCCAGGATCAGCATGGCCACCGAAACCGCAATCTTCACCCACTCCCAGAGCATGAAGCTGACGGCGCTGGCGCCGGGCGACACACTGCCGGTTCGACGGCTGATGCCGCGCGCCATCATGGCGCCCGGCAACACCACCGTGGCGGCACCGTAAAGCACCGACCAAGCGATCTCCTGCCGGCCGAAGATCAGCGCTGCAAGCAACGCCGCTGCGGCACCCACGCCGGCCTGCACGCCCACCACCCGCCACGGAGAAATCGGCGGCGCCTTGTCACGCAAGGCTTGCGCTTCCTCCCGGGTCAAGGGCTTGAAAGCCGGCTCCCCCCCTGGCTCGTCCGCCCCTTCTTCTTCGTCCCAGCGGTCGTTGCGGTGGTGCCGTTCGATCGCCATGGCGGTTGGGGTCAGCAAAGCCTTGGAATTATACGGACAAACCCCGGGTACCCGACCAAGGTCCTGTGTTTCGGTCGTCGGGTGCCGCGCCGGTCCGCGCCAGGTCAAGCCAAGGACCCCGCGCCCGCGCGGTGGAATCGGTGCCGACGCACAATGCGCGCGGTGCCGCATCTGTGCCCACCGTCGACCCTTGGCTCCACCGCATGAAACTGCACCGACTCCTTTGCCTGGCGCTGACCGCGCTGGCCGCGCTCGGCCACCCCGCCCTGGCGGCGGCCACCAGCGCCGTGGTCACGACACCCGAAGTGCGTGCCGAACTCGTGGTTCACGCGCCCGAGGGCGTGGCCCCCGGCAAGGCCGTATGGCTGGGGCTGAAGATCGAGCACCAGCCGCATTGGCACACCTACTGGAAGAATCCGGGCGACTCCGGGCTGCCGACGACCTTGAGCTGGACGCTGCCCGCGGGCGTGCGCGCCGGGGAGATCGAATGGCCCACGCCGCACAAGCTGCCCATCGGCCCGCTGCTGAACTTCGGCTACGAGGGCACGCTGCTCCTGCCGGTGCCGCTCAGCGTGCCTGCCGGTTTTGCCGGCGACGCGCTGGACGTGGGGCTGCATGCCGAATGGCTGGTGTGCCGCGAGGTCTGCATCCCCGAGAGCGGAGACTTCGCGTTGCGCGTGCCCGCGCAGGCGGCCACCAGCGGGCACGCGACGCTCTTCGCCAGCGCGCGCGCGGCCCTGCCCGTCACCCTGCCCGCGGTCCGGGCCCACGCCAGCGTCGAGCCCGATGCCCTCGTGCTGCGCGTGCAAGGGCTGCCCGCGGCGTGGCAGGGCAAGGCCCTCGCCTTCTTCCCGGAGACCCCGGGGCTGATCCAGAACGCCGCCCTGCCCAAGGCTCAATGGAGCGGCGCCGAGTGGTCGGCCCGGGTGCCGCTGGACGCGCAGCGCAGCGCCGCGCCGGGCGCGCTCCCGGCGGTGCTCGTGGCCGCGGGCGAAGCGGCGGGGGTGCAACTGCAGGTGGCGGTGAGCGGCGCCTGGCCGGCGCCTGCCGCGACGGCCGCCGTTGCCGGCGACTACACGCAGGCGCTGCCGCAGGCGGGTGGCGCCGCGCTGCCCATGCCGCCGCCGCCCACTTCGCTGGGATGGGCGCTGCTGCTCGCCATGCTCGGCGGCACGCTGCTCAACCTCATGCCCTGCGTCTTCCCGGTGCTCTCGCTCAAGGTGCTGGGCTTTGCCGGCCATGCAGCCGACCGCCGCAAGCTGCTCGCCGCTGGCCTGGCCTACAGCGCCGGCGTGGTCGTCTCGTTCGTCGCCCTGGCCGGGCTGCTGCTGGCCCTGCGCGCCGGCGGCGAGCAACTCGGCTGGGGTTTTCAACTGCAGTCCCCGGTCGTGGTGGCGAGCCTGGCGGCGCTGTTCACCCTGATCGGGCTGAACCTGGCCGGCGTGTTCGAGTTCGGTTCGGTGCTGCCGGGGTCCTGGGCCACGGCGCGCGCGCGCCATCCGCTCGTGGATGCGCTGCTCACCGGGGTGCTTGCCGTGGCCGTGGCCTCGCCCTGCACGGCCCCCTTCATGGGGGTCTCGCTCGGCCTGGCCCTCACCCTGCCGGCCGCGCCGGCGCTGGCGATCTTCGCCGCGCTCGGCCTGGGCATGGCCTTGCCCTACCTCGCCGCCAGTGCCTGGCCCGCGGTGGCGCGGCTGCTGCCGCGGCCCGGCGCGTGGATGGCGCATTTCAGGACCCTGATGGCCTTTCCCATGTTCGCCACCGTCATCTGGCTCGTCTGGGTGCTGGGCCAGCAGGCGGGCATCGACGGCGTGGCCGCCCTGCTCGCGCTGCTGCTGGCGCTGGCCTTCGCCGCCTGGGCGCTGGGCTCGCCGGCACTGGGGCCGGTGGCGCGCCGCACTCTGGGCTTGCTCTCGCTGTTGTGCGTCGCCGCCGCCCTCGCCTGGGTGGTGCCGGCGCTGCGCCAGGACACCACGTCAGCGGTGGTGCCGGCCGGCGCACCTTGGCAGCCCTGGTCGCCCGAGCGCGTGGCGCAGGCGCAGGCCGACGGCCACCCGGTGTTCGTCGACTTCACCGCCGCCTGGTGCGTGACCTGCCAGGTCAACAAGCGCACCACGCTGGCCGACGCGCGCGTGCAGGCCGCCTTTGCCGAGCGTGGCGTGGTCCTGCTGCGCGCCGACTGGACGCGCCGCGACAGCGCCATCAGCGCCGAGCTCGCCCGCCTGGGCCGCAGCGGCGTGCCGGTGTACGCGCTGCATCTGCCGGGTGGCGCGGCACCGCGCCTGCTCAGCGAGATCCTCAGTCCGGGCGAAGTGCTCTCCGCGCTCGAGGCGCTGCGCAAGCTCTGAGAGCTTGTGAAGCATTCCGCCGCACCCGTCGTGCGGGCCGAGCCCGACGCGCAGGGCGATCAGGGCAGCTGCGTGTACTGCGCGGCGAGGGTCTTGAAGCCCGCCGTGTCCACCGCGTGCCCGAGCTCCTCGGCCAGGATCGCCGCCACCGCGTCGGCCTGGCGCGCGGCCTCGGCGGCGTCGAGGAAGAGCAGCCGGCTGCGCCGCGCCAGCACGTCTTCGACGTCGCGCGCCATCTCGTAGCGCGCGGCAAAGCGCACCATCGCCTCGCTCAGCCCGCCTTGGCGCGTTTCCGCGTCGCGGCACAGCCAGTTCGTCGCGCCGGGCAGCGTGCGCAGCAAGGCCGCCTCGCTGCCGTAAAGGTGTTCACCCGGCGGCTCGCCCAGGGGCCGCCCGGGCGCCGCACCCAGCAGCGGCAGGGTGGCGGTGATGCCGCCCGGCCGTCGCGGCAGCAGCGCCTTGGCCATGGCGCGCTCGAGCACGTCTTCGGCCATCGCGCGGTAGGTCGTCCACTTGCCGCCGGTGACCGTGACCAGGCCCGAGCGCCCGACGATCACCGTGTGCTCGCGCGAGATCGCCTTGGTGCTCTCGCCGTCCTCGCCCTGCGGCTTGACCAGCGGGCGCAATCCCACCCACACCGAGCGCACGTCGGCGCGCTGCGGCGCGCGGCTCAGGTAGCGCGCCGATTCGCTGAGGATGAAGTTGACCTCCTCGGCAAAGGGCGCGGGCTCGCGCGCCAGGTCGTGGCGCGGCGTGTCGGTGGTGCCGAGGATGGTCTTGCCCATCCAGGGCACGGCGAAGAGCACGCGGCCGTCGGCCGTCTTGGGGATGAGCAGCGCGTGCGTGCCGGGCATGAAGGACTTGTCCACCACCAGGTGCACGCCCTGGCTGGGGGCGACCATCGGCGCGCGGCCCGGCGTGCCCGCGTCGCGGTCCATGTCGCGCACCGCGTCCACCCACACTCCGGTGGCGTTGACGACGCAACGGCTGCGCAGCGTGGTGGTGAGGCCGGTCTCGCTGTCGCGCACGTGCAGCCCGCGGATGCGCCCGTCCTCGCGCACCAGGCCGGTGGCCGCGCAGTGGTTGAGCACCACGGCACCGCGCGCCGCAGCGGTGCGCGCCAGCAGCACGGCGAAGCGCGCGTCGTCGAACTGGCCGTCCCAGTAGCGCACGCCGCCCCACAGGCCGCGTGGCTGCGCGCCGGGCAGGAGCTCCAGCGTGCGCCTCGAACTCAACCATTCGGTCTGGCCCAGGCCGCGCCGGCCGGCCAGCGCGTCGTAGGCCTTCAGGCCCACGCCATAGAAGCCGGACTCCCACCAGCGGTAGCTGGGCATGACGAAGGGCAGGCGCTGCGCCACGTGCGGCGCGTTGGCGAGGATCGCGCTGCGTTCGTGCAAGGCCTCGCGCACCAGGCCGATGTCGCCCTGCGCCAGGTAGCGCACGCCGCCATGCACGAGCTTGGTGGCGCGCGAGGAGGTGCCCTGCGAGAAGTCGTGCGACTCGACGAGCACCACGCTGAGTCCGCGCGCGGCGGCGTCCAGGGCCACGCCCAGGCCGGTGGCGCCGCCGCCGATCACCGCGAGGTCCCATTCACGGGGCTGTTGCAAGCGCGCCAGCATGTCGGCGCGTGGGAGAAGGGTACTCATGGTTGGGCGAAATTGACGGGTAGACCGGGCACGTCCACGTGCAAGCTGAGCACGCAGCCGGCCCAGGGCTGCGCGGCGAGTTCGGCCTCGGGGCGCTTGTTCCTGGCTGTGGTGACGAACAGCGTGCGCAGGTCGGCGCCGCCGAAACAGGGCATGGTGGGGCAGCGCACGGGCAGGGGCAACTCCTGCAGCACGCAGCCGTCGGGAGCCAGGCGCAGCAGGCGCTGGCCTTCGTACATCGCCACCCAGTAGGCACCTTCAGCGTCCACGGCGGCACCGTCGGGCCGGCCGCCGTAGGTGGCCAGGTTCTGGCTCGGCTGCTCGAGCGCAAACTCGGCGAACACGCGCTGGCGCGAGAGCGTCCCATCGCTGCCGTCGAAGTCGAAGGCAAAGACACGGTGCTGGGCGGTGTCGCTCCAGTACATCGTGGCGCCGTCAGGGCTGAAGGCCAGGCCGTTGCTCACGCTGATGTCGCCGGCCACGCGCTCCAGATGACCGCCATCGAAGCGGTACAGCGCCGCCCGCGGCGGCGTGCGCGGGTCGTAGATCGTGCCCACCCAGAAGCGGCCCTGGGGGTCGGCCTTGCCGTCGTTGAAGCGCTCGAGCGCGGCATCGTAGGGCGCTGCGGCCAGGCGCTCGCAGCGGCCGTCGCGCGGGTCGAAGCGCACCAGGCCGTCGCGCAGGGCGAGCAGCAGCGAGCCGCCGGGCAAGGGGGCGCAGCTGCCGGGTTCGGCGTCCAGGTTCCACTGGCGGTGGCTGGCGCTGGCCGGGGTCCAGCGGTGCAGCGCCTGGCCGGCGATGTCGCACCAGTACAGCGCGGCCTCGTCCGGGTGCCAGAAGGGCGACTCCCCGAGCAACGACGGTGGGGTGGGCAGCGCGGCCCAGGCAGTCATGCCGCGGCGACCTCCAGCTTCATCCAGGCACCCAGGCTCGCCCCCGGGGCGAGCGCATGCAGCCCGTGCGCCGCGGGCTCGGCCATGTGCAGCGCGTTGCTCACGTGGCTCACCGGCTCGACGCAGTAATAGGGCTTGCCCTCGGGTGTGTAGACCACCAGGTAGGGCAGCGAGGAGCTCAGGCGCACGGCGAGCTTCTCGTCGCGCAGTTGCGCGGGGCCGTGCCAGCCCTCGAAGCAGTGGTCGAAGGCCAGGTGGGCGACGTCGCCGTCGATGCCCGACTGCGGCACGCGCCGCGTGGGCAGCCCGGTGGCGTCGCTCTCCCAGCGCTCGCTGAGCTCGATGTGCATGCGGCTGCGGTGGCGCTTCGGGAAGTAGGGGTGCCAGCCCAGCCCCACGGGCTGCGGCTGGGCCGTGGGGTTGGTGATCGTGAGCTGCACCTCGAGCGCCTCGGGGGTGAGCACGAAGCACTGCCGCAGCTCGAAGGCAAAGGGCCAGTGCGCATCGGGCTCGTGGCGGTAGGCGAGCTCGGCCTCGGTGGGTGCGGCGCGCACCACGTCCCACGCGCGCAGCCAGGCCACGCCGTGCAGCGAATGCGGGCTGTCGTCGAAGTTGGGCGCGGTGCGGTGCTCGTGGCCGAGCCAGCGGAAGCGCCGGTAGCCCAGCCGGCCCGCATAGGGCACGAGCGGGTAGCAACCCGACAGGCGCGCACTGTCCAGATCGGCCGGCTCGGTGCTGCGCAGCACCGGCACGTCCCCCCGCCACAGCCCGGCGATGGCGCCGCCGAGATCGGCCCGCACAGCCAGGCGAAGCGCTCCGGCACGAAGTTCAACAGGGGTCTGGGTCATGGAGTCTCGGCTCGTGGGCGCACAGCCCGATGATGCCGCAAGCCGCGCGGCCTCGGCCTGCTTTCGCTCAATCCGCGCTACCAGCGCGTGGCCGGGGCGTCGAGCTCGGCCTTGAGGTAGTGGGCCCCGGCGTGCGGGTTGAAGTAGTACGGCGGGATCTCCTCGAAACCCAGGGAGGCGTAGAGCCCGCGCGCCGTCTCCATCTCGTCCAGGGTGTCGAGCAGCATGCACGAGTAGCCCGCCTGGGTGGCCAGATGCATGAGCTGCTGCGCCATCCGGCGCCCCAGCCCGAAGCCGCGCCAGGCCGGCGGCACGTACAGGCGCTTCATCTCGCAGGCGTTGGCATAGTCGGCCTCGGGCAGGCCGCGCAGCGCGCCGCAGCCCGCGGGCCGGCCGTCCACCCGCGCCAGCAGCAAGGCCCCGCCGGGTGCGGCGTAGGCGCCGGGCAGGCCGGCGACTTCGGCTTCGAAGCCCTGGAAGTCGAGAGCGATGGCGAGCATGCCGGCGTACTCGCGAAAGAGGGCGCGCACGGCCTCGATCTGGGCGGCGCTGGTGGCGCTGAGCAGCTCGATGCGCGGGCCGTCGTGCATGCCCTCAGCCGCCCAGGCTCACGATCCAGGTCACGCCGGCCGCGCACAGGGCCACGAGCAGCAGGGCCAGCGCGCGCTGCGCCGCCGAGTCGGCGCTCGCTGGCGTGGCGGGAGGCAGCAGCTTGTCGCCATGCAGCATGGGCCTGAGCAGGTCGATGCGCTTGCGCAGGCGGTAGTAGGCGATGGCGCCCACGTGCAGCGCCACCAGCGTGAGCAGGACCCACTGGCCGAAGTGCTCATGCCAGCTCGAGGCCAGGCCTGCGGTGTCCCCGGTGACGAAACGGTTCAGCGGCCCGACGTTGGCGATCTCGTCGTCCGCCACCAGCCCGCTGGCCACCTGCAGGGCAAGCATGGCAAGCAGGCCGAAGACGGAGAAACTCCCCAAGGGGTTGTGGCCCACTTCGAGATGCTCGCCCTCCCGGCCCTGGCCGCGCAGGTAGCGCAGCACCGTGGCCGGCGCGTAGAGAAAGCTGGAGAAACGCGACCAGCGCCCGCCCACCAGGCCCCACAGCAGGCGGAAGGCGAGCAGGACGAACACCAGGTAGCCGAGCCGGAAGTGCCAGGGCATGGCGTTGCCGCCGACGCGTCCGCTGATCACCGAGCCGGCGATGGCCAGCGCCAGCAGCCAGTGGAACAGGCGCGTGGGCAGGTCCCAGACGCGAACGGGTTGAACGGGGAGGTCTTGCATCGGTGCGGGCGCGGCCGTGAGTGGGTGCGGGTGCAACCATACCGCGAGTTGGGCCGCCGGCGCCGCGCGGCGGGGTTCTTGCCGGCGCCGGGGAATGGGCCGCGGGGGCGGCGCGTACACGTTCGGCACTTGCTCCGTACACTGCTCCCCCGGCGCCCGGCGCGCCGAGCGGGGGTCGACCGAGCCGGTACCTCTCGTCGAACCCCAACCCTGGAGAAATTCCGCATGCAACGCCTTCTTTCCACCGTCGCCGCCGTCGCCGGCCTTGCCACCGCCTTGCCCGCCGCGGCGCAGTTCCAGAAGCCCGAGGACGCGGTGAAGTACCGCAAGGCGGCGTTCACCGTGATGGCCACGCACTTCGGGCGCCTGGGCGCCATGGCCCAGGGCAAGGTGCCCTTCGACGGTGCTGCCGCGGCCGTCAATGCCGACATCGTGGCGCGCATGTCCGTGCTGCCCTACGCCGGCTTCGTCGAGGGCACCTCGGGCAGCGAAAAGGGCAGCCCCAAGGCCAAGGTGTGGAGCGAGCGCGCCAAGTTCGACGCCGCGGCCAAGACCATGCAGGACAAGGTCGCCAAGCTCGCCGTGGCGGCCAAGGCCAACAACGTGGACACGCTGAAGGCGGCTTTCGGCGCCGCGGCCAAGGCCTGCGAGGCCTGCCACGACGAATTCCGCAACGAGTGACCAGCCGGCGGCGATGCAGCCGCCGCCGGATGGTGCGTCGACCCCGCCGCGATCAGCCTTTGGCCGGCTCGGCGAAGCCGAGCACGACGCGGCGCGTCATGGCTGACTTCTTCTCGATCTTGGTGACGACCACGGCGCCGACCTCGGCCGTGTCGGCGACGTGCGTGCCGCCGCAGGGCTGCAGGTCCACGCCCTCGATCTCGAGCACGCGGATGCGCCCCTGCCCGCGCGGTGGCTGCACGCTCATGCTGCGCACCAGGCCGGGGTTGGCGTCGAGTTCGGCCTCGCTGATCCAGCGCTGACGCACGGCGTGGGCTTCGGCCACCAGGCGCGCGATGCCGGCGCTCAAGGCCACCTTGTCCAGCGGCTCGTTCATGTGGAAGTCCAGCCGTGCATAACCGGCGGTGATGGAACAGCCGTCCACCGGGTGCGGCACGAGCGCGCACAACAGGTGCGTGGCGGTATGAAACCGCATGTGGGCGCGGCGCCGCTCGGCGTCGATGCGCGCCACCACGCGCGTGCCGGGGGCGAAGGCCGCGAGGTCGGCGCCGGCCGCGGGCACGTGGGCGATGTCGCCCGGCCGCGCCGCATGCTTGCGCGTGTCGGCGATGACCACCTGCGCCGCGCCGTCCCGCGTGACCAGCGTGCCGGCGTCGCCGGCCTGCCCACCGCCCTGCGGGTAGAAGACGCTGCGGTCGAGGACGATGCCGGCCTCGTCGATGGCGAGCACGGTGGCCTCGCACTCGAGCAGCGTGGCGTCTTCGCGGAAGAGTTCTTCGGTGCTCACAGTTCGACCGTCCCTTCGATGCAGCGCGCCACGTCGCCGCCGATCCACACCGCGTCACCGTCCTGCGCCACGAACACGCGCCCGTCGCGCCCGAGCGCCGCGCCCTGCGCGGCGACGTAGCTGCGTGGCGCCAGGCCGGCGGCGATGAGCCACTGCGCCAGGCCGGCGTTGAGGCTGCCGGTGACCGGGTCCTCGGGCACGCCCAGGCCGGGCACGAAGGCACGCACTTCCCACCGCGCCTCGTGGCCGGGGGGCTGCGCGCCCAGCACACCCAGGTTCAGCTCGGCGAGCTGCGCGAAGTCGGGCCGCAGCGCCAGCACCTGCGCCGCCGAGCGCAGCATCACTGCGCACCAGCCCGGGCCGTTGTCCACCCACTGGTGCTGCAGCACGTCCGCGCGCGCCACGCCCAGGCCGGCGGCGATGCGCTGCACCAGCGCCTCGTCCAGCGGCCCGCTGCGGCGCAGCGGCGGCGCCGCAAAAGCCAGCCGGCTGCCGCTGCGGCGGATGCGCACCAGGCCGACGCCGCACTCCTGCACCACCATGCCCGCCGCGCGCGGCACGCCCCCGGCGGCGAGCCAGGCGTGGCAGCTGCCCAGCGTGGGGTGGCCGGCAAAGGGCAGTTCGCCGCCGGGGGTGAAGATGCGCACGCGATAGTCCGCCGCGGGGTCGGTGGGCGGCAGCAGGAAGGTGGTTTCCGAGAGGTTGGTCCAGCGCGCGAAGGCGGCCATGCGCTCGTCGTCCAGGCCCTGCGCATCGTGGACCACGGCGAGCGGGTTGCCCTCGAGCGGCACGGCGGTGAAGACGTCGAGCTGGTGGAAGCGGCGTGGCATGGGGGTCCGCCCTTCAGCTGTCGGCGAGCACGCGGCCCAGTGCCGCCACGCCCTGCTCGATGAGCGCCGGCGCCACGGTGACGAAGCTCAGGCGCAGGGTGTTGGCGTGCCCGCCCTGGGGGAAGAAGGGTGCGCCGGGCACGTAGGCCATGCCCGCGGCCACCGCGCGCGGCAGCAGCGCCGTGGCGTCGAGCCGCGTGGGCAGCTCGACCCAGAAGAACATGCCGCCCGAGGGCGCCGCCCAGCGGCAGCCCGCGGGCAGGTGGCGCTGCAAGGCATCGCGCATGGCGTCGCGGTGCGTCTTGTAGCGCGCGCGGATGGTCGGCACGTGCTCGCGCAGGAAGCCGTTCTTGATCACCTCGTAGACGATGCGCTGGTTGAAACCCGGCGTGTGCAGGTCGGCGGACTGCTTGGCTTGCAGCAGCTTGGCGTAGAGCGCCTTGGGCGCGATCACGTAGCCCAGGCGCAGCCCCGGCGCCAGCACCTTGGAGAACGAGCCCAGGTAGACCGCGCCGTCGCCGGCCGCGGCCGACAGCGGGGGCGGCGGCGGCGCGTCGAACCACAGGTCGCCGTAGGGGTTGTCCTCGACGATGGGCAGGCCGATGTCGCGCGCACGCTGCACCAGCGCCAGGCGTCGTGCCGCCGACAGGCAGCGCCCGGTGGGGTTCTGGAAGTTCGGCAGCAGGTAGACGAAGCGCGCGCCGCGCGCTGCCTCCAGCGCCTGCGGCAGCGGGCCTTGGTCGTCGCCTTCGACGGCCAGGAACTCGGGCTCGTAGGGAGCGAAGGCCTGCAGCGCGCCGAGGTAGGTGGGCGACTCCACGGCCACCGTGCTGCCCGGGTCGATGAGCACCTTGCCCACCAGGTCCAGGCCCTGCTGCGAGCCGGTGGTGATGAGCACCTGCGCGGCGTCGGCCTGCAGGCCCTGCGCGCGCATCTCGGCGGCGACCCACTCGCGCAGCGGCGGGTAGCCTTCGCTGGCGGCGTACTGCAGGGCCTCGCGCGGCGTGTCGCGCAGCACGCGCGCGGTGGCCTCCTGCATCGCTGCCACCGGGAAGGTGTCGGCCGAGGGCAGGCCCCCGGCCAGGGAGACGATGCCGGTCTGCTCGGTGAGCTTGAGGATCTCGCGGATCGTCGAAGGGTTGAGTCGGTCGGCGCGGCGCGCCAGCTGCCAGTTCATGCGATTTGTCCTCAGGTTTCGGTCGAGAGCATCCAGTCCACCGCGGCGGCGGCGTGCTGCGCGGCCAGCGGCGCGAAGTCCACGCTGTGCAGCACCAGCCGCGCACTGTGCAGCCCGCCCAGGCGCTGCGCCACGCCCTGGTTGAGCAGGCGGTAGCAGACCGCCGTGGACTCCCAGCTCATGCCCCCCAGCACCCCGAGCATGCGCATCACACTGTCCTTTGCACCGGCATGCGCCGGCCGACGAAGACCACGGCGATGACCGCCAGAGAGAACGCCACCGTCGCCGGCTGCAAGGTCTCGCCCAGCACCGGCACGGCGAAGAGCAGCGCCAGGAAGGGCTGCAGCAACTGCACCTGGCTCACGCGCACCACGCCACCCAGCACCGTGCCCAGGGCGCTCAGCGCCAGTGCCGGCCAGTGGCGCCGCTCGGGCACATGGGCACGCACCGCCCACAGGTAGACGAGGCTGAGCAGCCCGGCCAGCGCCGCACGGCCGGCGGTGACGAAGGCCGGCGGCAACTGCGGGTCGGCAGCGTCGCCCACGGCCAGCCGCGTCATCGGCAGCGTCATCGCGAAGATCGCCACGCCGAGCGTGCCGAGAAGGAAGCCGCGCCTGCCGTCTTTCACCGCCGCACCCCGCTCACATCGCCGCCATCCAGCCGGCGGTGGCCACGAGCACCCCCGCCAGGCTGCGGTTGAAGCCCTGCAGCCGCCGCCCCTGCGCCAGCCAGCCGCGCAGCGTGGAGCCCACCAGCGCGTAGGTGAAGTTGCTGGCGAAGCCATAGAGCATCATCAGCGGCAGCACCAGGGCCAGGCGCGGCCAGGGCGGCGAGACCACGGTGATCCAGCCCGCCGAGATGAGCAGCGCGTTCATCCACGCCTTGACGTTGACGAACTGCAGCGCCACGCCCTGGCCGAAGCCCACGGCCAGGCGCTGCGGGTCGGCCGCGGCGAGCTGGGTGGCGCGCCACAGCTGCCAGGCGAGCCAGAGCATGTAGGCCAGGCCCAGCCACTTCACCGCCCCGCGCAGCAGCGGCTGCGCCTGCAGCAGCGCGCCCAGGCCGAAGGTGCAGGCAAGCAGCAGCAGCCCCCAGCCGAAGGGCACGGCGACAACGAAGCGCAGCGCACGCCGCAGGCCGTGGTTGGCCGCCAGCGCCGCCGACAGCGTGGTGTTCGGGCCGGGGGTGAAGGCCATCGCGGTGGCGAAGACGAGCAGCGCCGAGAGTTCGGTCCAGGGCATGGCGGCCAGTCTATGCGAGGTTGACAGCACAGAAGCAATACACTTGACGACACAGAAGACCCATCTGTATTGATCGTGCCGACCTCACAGCCCGTCCTCGACCCGCCTCTCGTCGCCCGCGCCGGCGCCGGCACGCTCGCCGAGCAGCTCGCCGGCCGCTACGCCGAGCGCATCGCGCAGCGCCTGCTCGCGCCGGGAGCGCGGCTGCCCTCGGTGCGCGAAGGCGCGCGGCGTCACGGCGTGAGCGCGAGCACGGTGGTCAGCGCCTACGACCTGCTGCTCGCGCGCGGCCTGGTGCAGGCACGCCCGCAGCGCGGCTTCTTCGTGCGCGAGGCGCAAGCGCCCGGCGGCAGCGCCCAGGCCGGCGGCGCGGCCCGCGCCGCGCGCGCGTCGCGCCCGGCCCCGGTGGACGCCACCGCCCTCATCCGCAGCATGTTCCAGTCGCAGGGCGGCCTGCCGGCGCCCGGCATGGGCACGCTGCCCGATGCCTGGCTCGACGCCGCCATGCTGCAGCGCGCGCTGCGCCGCGTGTGTGCCCAGCCGCAGCCCTGGCTCGGCTACGGCGAGCCGGCCGGCGACATGCGGCTGCGCGCCGCGCTCTCGAGGCGCCTGGGCGACCTGGGGGTGCCGGCGACGCCGGCGCAGATCGTCACCACGGTGGGCGCGACCCATGCGCTGGACCTGGTCAGCCGCACGCTGCTGCAGCCCGGCGATGCCGTGCTCGTCGACGAACCCGGCTGGGCGGTGGAATTCGCCCGCCTCACCCGCCTCGGCGCGCGCCTGCTGCCCGTGCCGCGCACCGCCGAGGGCCCCGACCTGGCGGTCTTCGAGGCCTTGCTGCGCGAGCACCGGCCGCGCCTGTACGTCACGGTGTCGGTGCTGCACAACCCCACCGGCAGCTCGCTCGCCCCGGCGCTGGCGCACCAGGTGCTGCGGCTGGCCGAACAGCACGACCTGACCATCGTCGAGGACGACACCTACGCCTGGCTGGCGCCGCCGCACGCCACGCGGCTGGCCCAGCTCGACGCGCTGCGGCGCACGGTCTACGTGTCGGGGTTCTCCAAGATCCTCGCGCCGCAATGGCGCGTGGGCTACGTGGCCGCCGCGCCGGCCCTGGCCGAGAGGCTCATCGACACCAAGCTCGTGACCACGCTGACCACACCGGCCGTGCTCGAACAGGCGGTGGCCTTGTGCCTCGAGCAGGGCAGCCTGCGCCGCCACGCCGAGCGCGTGGTGGCGCGGCTGGACGCGGCGCGCGCGCGCACCGCGCGCCTGGCGCGCGAATGCGGCTGCCGCTTCGTCACGCCGCCGGCGGGCCTCTTCGGCTGGGTGGACGTGGGCGCGGACACCGACGCGCTGGCGCAAGCCCTGCTCGACGAAGGCTGGCTCACCGCGCCCGGCTCGCTCTTCCACGCCACGCCGCGGCCCACGACGCTGATGCGCGTGAACTTCGCCAGCGCGCAGGACGCACGCTTCTGGCAGCGCCTGAAGGCCCTGCGCCGGCCTACATCCGGACACAGCTGAAACACGGCGACGGCCGCGGCACGCAGGCGCGGGCGGGTCCAATCGTGGAGACACCTGGCCCACCCCGGGCATGCCCCCGATGCCGCTGTTCCAGTCCACCCTGCCGAGCGACGCCGCCGAGCTGATGCGCTTGAGCGAGTTCCAGCGCCACCACGGCGAGCCGCCGAGCGCCGAAGACGCGCGCGCGGGCAGCACGCGGCTGACCTCGCTCAACCCCTCGCTGCTGCAGGACCTGATGCGCTTCGAGCGCGCCCACCACGCCGACGCGGGCCTCGACGCGCTCGAGGTGCTGGCCGCGGCGCTGCGCCATGGGCGCGCGCTGCGCGTGCACCTGCAGCTCGCCTACCGCGTCATCCCGCTCGTCGTCTGGCCGGCCGAACGCCAGTTGCACAGCCCGCTGTCGATGACCCGGCTGCTCGAGTTGCGCCTGCCCGATCTGCAGGTGCTGCGCGTGGAGCCCGCCCCACCGCGCGCGGCGCAAGACGCACAGGAGGCCGACGCTGAACCCGCGCCGGCGCTGCACGTGCTGCCGCTGGGGCCCCTGCTGTGGGAGCTGGCCCTGCGCGGCTCGCGCGAGGCGCTGCTGCCGGAGATCGCCGGCGTGGCCACCTACCGCGTCGTGCCGGGCACCGATCTGCGCACGCTGGACCTGGCGGGCTCGCTCGGGGCGGCGGTGGACAGGCTCGCGCGCGAGACGGTGGCCCTGGGCGAGATCGCCCACTGGCCCGGCTTCGACCGCGAACGCGCGATGCGCATGCTCAACGGCCTGTACCTGCACTCGGCGCTGATGATCAGCCGCTCGCACCCCGCGGCGATCCACACGCGCTGAAGCGGCGCTCGCGCCACCGCGGCGCCTTCAGCGCGAGCCCAGCGCTTCCCAGCGCTCCAGCGCCTGCATCAGCTCGGCCTCGATGGCCTCGTGCCGCGTCTGCAGCGCGGGCACGCTTTGCGGTTCGCGCGTGTAGAGCTCGGCGCTCGCCAGGCGCGTGGCGATGTGCTGCTGCTCGGCCTCCAGCGCCTCGATGCGCGCAGGCAGGGACTCGAGCTCGCGCTGCTCCTTGTAGCTGAGCTTGCCGCGTGGCGCGGGTGGCCGGGCCGGGCTGGCCGGCGGCGCGGCCACGGATGGCGGCGCCGCCACCGGCACGCGCGCGCGCTCGCGCTGCCGCTTCCAGTCCTCGTAGCCCCCTTCGTACTCGCGCCACAGGCCCTCGCGGCCGCCGTAGGCGGGGTCGCCCTCCCAGGCGATGGTGCTGGTGACGACGTTGTCGAGAAAGCGCCGGTCGTGGCTCACCAGGAAGACCGTGCCGGCGTAGCCCTGGAGCAGCTCCTCGAGCAGGTCCAGGGTCTCGATGTCGAGGTCGTTGGTGGGCTCGTCGAGCACCAGCACGTTGGCCGGCAGCGCAAAGAGCCGCGCCAGCAGCAGCCGGTTGCGCTCGCCGCCGGAGAGCGTGCGCACCGGCGCGTTGGCGCGCGCCGGCGAGAAGAGGAAGTCGCCCAGGTAGCTCATCACGTGCTTGCGCGTGAGCTTGGGCTCCTGGCCGATCTCCACCCACTCGCCGCCCGGGCAAATGGTGTCGGCGAGCGTGGCGTCGAGGTCCAGCGCCGTGCGCATCTGGTCGAAGTACGCCACCTGCAGCCGCGTGCCCAGACGCACGCTGCCCGAGCTGGGCTGCAGCTCGCCGAGGATGAGCTTGAGCAGCGTCGTCTTGCCGCAACCGTTGGGTCCGATGAGGCCGACCTTGTCGCCGCGCAGCAAGGTGGCGCAGAAGCGGTCGATGAGCAGCCGCTGTCCATAGCGCATGCTCACCTCGCGCAGCTCGGCGACGATCTTGCCCGGCGGCAGCCCGGCGTCGAGCTCCAGGCGCACGCGGCCGAGCTGCTCGCGGCGCTGCGCGCGCTGCACGCGCAAGGCCTGCAGCCGCGCCACGCGGCCGACGCTGCGCGTGCGCCGCGCCTCCACGCCCTTGCGCACCCACACCTCCTCCTGCGCCAGCAGCTTGTCGGCGCGCGCCGCGGCCTGCGCCTCGGCGTCGAGCTCGCGCAGCTTGGCCGCTTCGAAGGCCGCGAAGTCGCCGGGGTAGCTGCGCAACTGGCCGCGGTCGAGCTCGACGATGCGCGTGGCCACGGCGTCGATGAAGGCGCGGTCGTGCGAGACCAGCACCAGCGCGCCGCGCCACGCCACGAGCAGTTCCTGCAGCCACTCGATGGCCGCGATGTCGAGGTGGTTGGTGGGCTCGTCGAGGAGCAGCAGGTCGGGCTCGGCGACCAGCGCGCGCGCCAGCGCGACGCGCTTGCGCATGCCTCCAGAGAGCGTCTCGACGCGCGCCGTGGCGTCGAGCGCGAGGCGCTGCAGCGTCTGCGCCACGCGCTGCTCCCAGGTCCAGCCGTCCAGCGCCTCGATCTGCGTCTGCAGGGCGTCGAGGTCGTCGCCGCTGTCGTGGCGCTCGAAACGCAGGCGCAGCGCGCGCGCCTGCGCCACGCCCTCGGCCACCGCGTCGAACACCGACAAGCCGGGCTCGAACTGCGGCTCCTGCGCCACGTAGACGCGGCGCAGGCCGCTCTGCAGCTGGATCTGCCCGTCGTCGGGCTGGTCCAGCCCGGCCAGGATCTTCAGCAGCGAGGACTTGCCCGCACCGTTGCGGCCGATGAGCGCCAGGCGCTCGCCGCTGTCGATGGCCAGCGCGGCGCCGGCGAGCAGCGGGACATGGCCGAAGGCGAGATGGGCGTCGGTGAGCGTGAGCAAGGCCATGCACGCATTGTCGGGCCCGCCGCGCCCTCACACGCCCTCACCCGCCTTCACTCGGCCGCCTGCGCTGCCCCCTGCTCCAGCGGCGCCCAACCGCTGCACAGCGCGTCGCGGCCACGTGCCTTGGCGCGGTAGACCTGGTGGTCGGCCTCGGCGATGAGTGCCTCGACGCTCTCGTGCGTCTCCTGGCGCTCGGCCACACCCATGGAGAAGGTGACCCCGTGCGGTGGCGGCAGGCCGGGCACGACCTCCTCGGCCAGCGCCTGGCGCAGGCGCTCGAAGACCGCCGGCATCTCCTCGCTGCGCGTGCCGGGCATGACGAGCAGCCATTCCTCGCCGCCCCAGCGGCCAATGCGGTCCTGCCCGCGCACCACGCTGGCCGCGGCGCGGGCAAAGGCCTCGAGCACGCGGTCGCCGGTGGCGTGGCCATGGGTGTCGTTGAAGTGCTTGAAACGGTCGAGATCGAGCAGCGCGATGGTCAGCGGCTGGTGCAGCCGCCGCGTGACCGCGAACTCCTCGCGCGCGAAGGCGAGCACGGCGCGGCGGTTGGGCGCGCCGGTGAGTTCGTCGCGCATCGCCAGTTCGGCGAGCTGGCGCTTGCGGTGCAGGGCGCGCGCAAAGTACGAGCCGCCACCGACCAGGGCCACGCCCAGCGCCGCGACCAGCGCCCACAGCCCGCGCTGGCGGTCGCTGCGCGAGCGCAGTTCCAGGCGCGCCACCTCGGCGCTGTGGCGCAGCGCCTCGTTCTCGGTCTCGCGGCGCACGGCGTCGTAGCGTGCCTGCAGGCGCTGCGCGTCGCGTTCGCGCTGGCTGCGCTCGTCGGCCGCGCTGAGCTCGATATGGCGCTCCAGCGCGTCGTAGGCCTGTTCGTGCCGGCCCAGCGCGTGCAGGCCCTTGGCCAGGGCGCGGGTCATGATGGCGGCGTCACCGGGCATCGGACTGCGCGCGCCCCAGGCGCGCAAGCGCTCGACCTCGGCGGCCAGTTCGGGCCCGGGCCCGCCTTGCTGCGCCAGCGCCTCGACCACCTGGGCCTGGGCCTTCACGGCAAGGAAACGCAGGCCGTCGTGGGCGGCGGCCTGTGCCAGCGCGGCACGCGCATGCGGCAGGGCCGCCGGGCCGTCGTGCCCGCGCAGCAGCGCGTCGGCCAAGCCTTCATGGCCGCGCATGATGCCCGAGGGGTCGGCAATCTCGGTAGCCAGCGCCAGCGCCTGCTCGAAGGACTTGCGCGCCGCCTCGGCGTCGCCCGCCTTGACCTGCGCCTGGCCCAGGTCGTCGAGCAGCCAGCCGCGCTTGAACCGCGCCGGCCGCTCACCCAGCAGGGCCAGCGCACGCTGGAAGTAGACCTGCGCCCTCTCGGGCGCGCCCACGCGCCCGGCCAGCGGGCCCATGGAGCCCAGCGCGTAGGTCTGCAGCGGGATGTCGCCCAGCCGGGTCGCGCAGCGGTCCACCGCTTCCAACGCCGTCCAGGCCTCGTCGATCGCGTCGAGGTCGATCTGCATCACCGCATCGTGCATGTCCAGCGTGCACAGCAAGACCTCGTCGCCCTCCAGGCGCGCCGCCTCGCGCGCGGCCGCCTGCTGGCGGCGAAACCCGGCCAGGGCCAGCGGCTGGCGCGGCGCGAAGCGCTCGTAGAACTCCAGCCACAGGCGCTGGCGATGCGCGCTGGGCGCCTTGGACAGCAGCGCACGCGCCGCCTCCAGCTCGCGCCGCGCGTCGGTCTCGCGGTCGGTGAGGATCGTCAGGTCGACCACGGCCAGCTGCTGCCAGAACGCCGTGTCCGCGTCACCGGCCGCGCGGCTCGCGGCCAGGCCGCGGCGTGCCTGGGCCTCGGCGGCACGCGGGTCGTCCAGCGCCATATCCGCGGCCTGCTCCAGGGCGGCAAAGCCCTGGGCCGGTGCGGCGACCGCGCGCGTGCCGGGTCCGGCCAGGCAGGCCGCGACCAGCAGCGGCGCCATCAGGCGAAGCGGTGCGAACACGGGCGGACGGGAGAACGGGCGTTGCGGCATCGGGCAAGCGTGCAGCAGGCAAGGGTCGGATTCTCGCCGCAATCGACCCCGTCGCGGCAAGCCGCGGGGCCGCCCCGGCGCCGCCTCAGGCGCGCAGCGCCGCCTCCAGCGCGTCGACGAACATGCGCGCCACGTCGAAGCCGCTCTGCGCTGTGATCTCCTGGAAGCAGGTCGGGCTGGTGACGTTGATCTCGGTGAGGCACTCGCCGATCACGTCCAGGCCCACCAGCAACAACCCGCGCGCCGCCAGCACCGGGCCCAGGGCCTGTGCGATCTCCTCGTCGCGCTCACTCAAGCGTTGCGCCACGCCCTTGCCGCCCACGGCCAGGTTGCCGCGGATCTCGCTGCCCTGCGGGATGCGCGCCAGGCAGAAGGGGACGGCCTGGCCGCCGATGACGAGCACGCGCTTGTCGCCATGCACGATCTCGGGCAGGTACTTCTGCACCATCAGCGTCTGCGCTGCGCCGCGGTTGAGCGTCTCGACGATGCTGCCCAGGTTCAGGCCGTCGCGCCCGACGCGGAAGATGCCCGTGCCGCCCATGCCGTCCAGCGGCTTGAGGATGATGTCGCCGTGCTCGGCGTGGAAGGCCTTCACGTCGCGCTCGTCGCGCGTCACCAGCGTGGGCGCGATGAACTGCGGGAACTCCAGGATGGCGAGCTTCTCCGGGTGGTCGCGCAGGGCCGCCGGCCGGTTGAAGACGCGCGCGCCCTCGCGTTCGGCCTGGCCGAGCAGGTGCGTGGCGTAGAAATACTCGCTGTCGAAGGGCGGGTCCTTGCGCATCAGCACCGCGCCCATGTCGCGCAGCGCCACCGGCGCGCTGCGCACGGTGCGGAACCAGTCGTGGGCGTCGCCGCCGAGCGTGATGGCGCGCGCGCGCGCGGTGACCGGCTCGCCGCGGCGCCAGTGCAGGTCTTGCGGGGTGCAGGCGAGCAACTCATGCCCGCGCGCGGCGGCCTCGCGCATCATGGCGAAGGTGGTGTCCTTGTAAGTCTTGAACGACTCCAGCGGGTCGGCGACGAAGAGCAGTTTCACGGGCACATCCTGGGCGGCACGGGCTGCCACTGTCTCACATCGGCAGTGACGGCGTGCGTGGCGGCGGGCCCCGCTCCCTACAATCCCGGCCGTGCCGCCCGAACTTCAGTTCATCCTCACCCTGGCCTGCCGCGACGCCAAGGGCATCGTCCACGCCGTCTCCGGCCTGCTCTACCAGGCGGGCTGCAACATCGTCGACTCGCAGCAGTTCGGCGACCTCGAGGGCGAGGACGCCACGGGCCTGTTCTTCATGCGCGTGCACTTCCAGGCCCCGCCGCAGCTGGCGAGCACGGCCACGCTGGCCACGCTCTTCGAGCACACGCGCCAGCAGTTCGGCATGCAGGTGCGTTTCCACGCCGTGGCGGCGCGGCCGCGCGTGCTGCTCATGGTGAGCCAGCACGGGCACTGCCTGAACGACCTGCTCTTCCGCTGGAAGAGCGGCTCGCTGCCGGTGGACATCCCGGCCATCGTCTCCAACCACCGCAGCTTCGAGGCCCTGGCCGGCAGTTACGGCATCGCTTTCCACCACCTGCCCATCGCCAAGGCCGACGCCGGTGGCAGCAACGCCCAGGCCAAGCGCGCCCAGGAACAGCAGATCGAGGCGCTGATCGAGCGCGAAGGCGTGGACCTGGTGGTGCTGGCGCGCTACATGCAGATCCTGAGCCCGGAGTTCTGCCGCCTGCTGGCGGGCCGCGCGATCAACATCCACCACAGCTTCCTGCCCAGCTTCAAGGGCGCGCGGCCCTACTTCCAGGCGCATGCGCGCGGCGTCAAGCTCATCGGCGCCACCGCGCACTACGTCACCGCCGATCTCGACGAGGGGCCGATCATCGAGCAGGACGTGCAGCGCGTGGACCACACGCTTTCGGCCGAGGACTTCACCGCCGCGGGCCGCGACATCGAATGCATGGTGCTGGCGCGCGCCGTGCGCTGGCACGTGGAGCACCGCGTGCTCATCAACGGCCACAAGTGCGTGGTCCTGCGCTAGCCGGCGCCACGACCATGCACCGCCGCGCGCCCCCCGCCGTCGTCCTGGGCGGAAGCCCCGACGAGATCGAGGCGCGCTTCTACGAGGCCCTGCTGGCCGCGGACCTGGACCGCCTCATGGCGCTGTGGGCCGACGACGACGAGATCGTCTGCGTGCATCCCGGCGGCGAGCGCCTGGTCGGTGCGCCGGCCATCCGCGCCGGCTTCGCCGCCATCTTCGCCAACGGCGGCATCTCCGTGCAGCCCGTGCAGGTACGCCGGCTGCAGCACCTGGGCAGCGCGCTGCACCACCTGGTCGAGCGCATCGAGGTGTCGCGCGCCGGCGAAACGCGCACGGCCTGGGTGCTGGCGACCAACTACTACGTGAAGAGCGCCCTGGGCTGGCGCCTGGCCGCGCACCACGCCAGCCCCGCCGCGCCGCAGGAACCGACCGGCACCCTGGCCGACGCGCCTGCCACGCTGCACTAGTGCAGTGTTCCACGCTATGCGGCACATAAAACCGCGTCTTTGCCGCCCTGGCGTCGTTGCAAATCCTCGCGATGCCACGCGGCATCGCTGTGGTTTGCGCCTGGCCAGGACGACAAATCCATCGGTTTTCTTCAGTGCCGCACAGCATGGAACACCGCACTAGCCGCCACCCATGCCCGCCCCGGCCCGCCCGCCCACGCTGGACGCGAGCTACCGCGCACCCTGGTGGCTGCCCGGCGGCAACCTGCAGACGATCTGGGCGGCGACACTGGCACGCCGGCACGTGGACGCAGCACCCCGCCTGACGCGCCAGCGCTGGACCACGCCCGACGGCGACTTCATCGACGTCGACCAGCTGCCCGCGGCAGGCCGCGGCCCGGCACGCGCGCACCTCGTGCTCTTCCACGGCCTGGAAGGCAGCAGCGCCAGCGCCTACGCGCAAGCCTTCGCCGGCGTGGCGCGGCGGCGCGGCTGGGCCTTCTCGGTGCCGCATTTCCGCGGCTGCTCGGGGGAACTGAACCTGGCGCCGCGCGCCTACCACTCGGGCGATTTCGCGGAGGTCGGCTGGATCCTGCAGCGCCTGCGTGCGGCCAGCAGCACGCCGCTGCTCGTGGCCGGCGTCTCGCTGGGCGGCAACGCGCTGCTGCGCTGGGCCCAGGAGTGCGGCGCCAGCGCCGGCGCCACCGCGGCTGCCGTGGCCGCGGTGTGCGCGCCGGTGGACCTGGCCGCCGCGGGGCGGGCCATCGACAGCGGCTTCAACCGCCTCGTCTACGCACGCATGTTCCTGCGCACGATGAAGCCGCGCGCCCTGGCCAAGTGGCAGCAGCACCCCGGCCTCTTCGATCGCGAGCGCCTCGCCGCCGCGCGCACGCTGTACGAGTTCGACGACGTCTTCACCGCGCCGCTGCACGGCTACCGCGACACGCTCGACTACTGGGCCCGCGCCTCGGCCAAGCCGCGGCTGGCGAGCATCCGCATCCCGGCGCTGCTGCTCAACGCGCGCAACGACCCCTTCGTGCCCGCGGCATCCCTGCCCACGCCCGCCGAAGCCGGGCCCTGGGTCACGCTGTGGCAGCCGCACCAGGGCGGCCACGTGGGCTTCCCCGCCGGGGCGCCGCCGGGCCAGGTCTACGCCATGCCCGAGCGCGTGGCCGAGTGGCTCGCGGCGCAGGCCTGAAGGCGCAAGATAGTCACCATGGACGAGATCGTCGAGGCCGCGCTGCGCAAGTGGCCCCAGGTGCCGCACTGCCACGGCTGGCTCGGGCTGGACGCGCGCGGCGACTGGTATCTGCGCGACGCGGCGGTGCAGGCCGCGGGGCCGTTTCCGCTGGTGAAGGGCAGCCGCGTCATGCACGACAAGCTGCTCGGCTTCATCGCGCGCAACTACGCCCGCGACGCGAGCGGGGCCTGGTTCTTCCAGAACGGGCCGCAGCGCGTCTACGTGGCGCTGGAGGCGGCGCCCTTCGTCTGGCGCGTGGCGCCCGAGCCCGGCTGGCCGGTGCACAGCCACACCCATGTGGCCGCGTGCGTGCGCAGCAACTGGCTCGACGAGCAGGGCCGGCTTTTCCTCGACACCGATCTGGGTTTCGGCATCGTGCACAGCATGGACATGGGCCTGGCCGCGCAGGCCATCGAGGCCGGGCACTGGCAGCCCGCGGAGCTGCCCTTCGCGCAGATGCCGGCGCGCTTCGGCTACCTGCTCAGTTAGGCGCGCTCGCCGCCGCACCCGCGCTGGCGGCAGCGGCCGGAGCCTTGGGCTCGTCGAACTTGGCGCCGCCGTGGTTGGCCAGGTAGACCACGCCGCGGCCGATTTCGGTGTCGTTGAAGCTGCCCCCGCCCTGCGGCGTCATCGCCCCCTTGCCCTTGAGCGCCGAGTTCAGCAGCGCCTCGAAGCCGGTCTTGATGCGCGGGCCCCAGGCGGCGGCGTCGCCGAACTTGGGCGAGCCCACCAGGCCCGTGGCATGGCAGGCCGCGCATTGCGCCTGGTAGACCTCCTCGCCGCTGCGCAGCGCCGTGGCCGCGCCCGCCAGGCGGATGTCCACGCTGCCCACCGGCTGGATGCGCCGCGCCACGGCCTCTTCCTGCTCGGCGCCACTGCCCGCACCCGTCCTGGCCCCGAAGTCGACGAAATTCGCGAGCAGGACGATGACCACGATGGGCACGACGAACGCGGCCACCACCGCGGCGATGAGCTGCCTGGGGTTCTTGATCGGGCCCTCGTGGGACTCGGCGGCGTCATGCCCGGGCTGCGCGTGGTCGTGCGGTTCGCTCATGGAGTCCTCAAGCGGTCGGGTCGGCGTCCAGGGTGCGCGCGGCACCGGCTGGGGTGGCAAAAAAGCGGGCGGATTATAGGGGCCGCCCGGCGCCACGCCGCGCACCGCCCCGAGGCGCGCCAGGCCGGGCGCTAGAATGCGCGGTTGCCGCTAGCGACCGTGGTGAAGTGGATATCATTGGGCCCTCCGAAGGCTTAGTCGCAAGTTCGATTCTTGCCGGTCGCACCAGCCTGGACCTGCCACTGCGCAGGGCCCGCAGCCAGGAAAGAAAGGGGCCTCTCGCGAGGCCCCTTTGTCATTGCGTCGCGCGGCATGGCGCGCCAGGGTAGCGGTCAGAAGGTGTAGCTGGCCGTCACGTGCACCGCACGGCCCACCGGGCTGGCGTAGCGCGGGTCGTAGCCCGCTCCGGCGACGTCGTCCACGTTGTGGTGCGAGAACGGTGGCTTGGTGTCGAACAGGTTGCTCACGCCGACCTGGACCGAGGTGTTCTTGATGCCGTTGTAGCGCACGTACAGGCCGTAGATGGTGAGCGGCCCCATCTCGTTGTTCGGGTCGGCCACGGTGTTCTTCCACGCGGTCGTGTTCATGTTCTGGTCCATGTAGCCCGACTTGTACAGCGCAGTGCCCGTGGCGCGCCAGTCGCCTCGCTCCCAGCTCAGGGAGGCGTTGATCTTGTCCTTGAGGTAGATCGTGCGCGTGTTGAACTTGCCCACGAAGTCCTCCATCGGCAGCGCCGCGTTGGCGCGCTCCTCGGCCTTGAGCATGTGCGTGCCCGAGACGTCGGCCGTCCAGCTCGCGCCGGCCCACTTGGTGGACCAGTTGATGCTCCAGTCGATGCCTACGGTCGAGGAGTCGGCCGCGTTGATCCAGCCCGAATTGATGAGCGAAATGTTGCCGTCGGCATCACGCACCACGAGGTGCGAGTACAGGGCGTGGTCGGCGAGGATCTGGCTCACCGTGAGGGTGCGGATGCGGTCCTCCATGTCGATGCGCCAGTAGTCGGCCGTCAGCGTCAGGCTGGGGATGGGCGCGAGCACGATGCCCAGCGCGGCCTGTTTGCTGGTCTCGGGTTTGAGGTTGGGGTCGCCGCCCGAGGTGAAGTCAAGGCCGCCGATGCCGCACTTGAGCGGGTTGGCCAGGTCGGCACCGCCCGGGTTCGTGCAGTCGGCCAGCGGGTCGTTCACCGTGAAGGTGAGGTCGCGGGGCGCCGTGTTGGCGATCATCTGCTGGAAGGACGGTGCTCTGAAGCCGGTGTTGTACGAGCCGCGGAACATCAGTTGCTTCATCGGCCGGAAGAGGAAGGCCACCTTGGGGTTGGTGGTGCCGCCCAGGCTGCCGCTGTATTCGTCGTGGCGCAGCGCAAGTTGCACGTCCAGCGACTTGAAGACAGGCACTTGCAGTTCGGCATAGACGGCATTCACGTCGCGCGAGACCCTGGGCACCGCCGAGTTGCCCGGGCACAACAGCACGTCCTTGTCGCCCGGGGTGGCCGTAGCAATGGAGCTCACGCAATTGAAGCCGCCTTCTTCCATGGCGAACTCGTAGGTCTCGTGGCGCAGGTCGGCGCCGACCGCAAAGCTCATTTCTCCGCCCGGCAACTTGAACAGCGGACCCGAGATCGAGGCGTCGACTTGCGACATGGTGGTCTGTCCGCCGTCCAGCCGGCCACGGGCCTTGGTGGATTCGATCAGGTCCTTGGCCTCCTGCGTCTGGGTCTGGCCCGGCAGCACCCAGGGGTTGATGATGCCGCTGTCCAGGGCCGCCTTGAGCTTCTTGGTGTAGGCGTAGCCATCGATGAGTTCGCGCCACGCATCGGATGTGGCCATGGAGGCCCCGAGGCGATAGAAGTAGGCGCCCCAGTCCCCCTCCGCACCTATGGCAACGCGCGTGTTTTCGGCGACGTTCAGGATCTTGCGCAGCCCGAAGTCCTGCATGCGCCAGCGATAGCGGATGGGCATGGTGGGGTCGAAATCGACGACGCCGTAGTCCTTGAGGTTGAGGTAGTGCGGCCCATTCACCGGGTAAAGGGTGAAGTTGTTGAAGCCCCCGAACTGCGCGGGCACGAACTCCGAATAGACGGTGGTGCGTGAGTCCAGCAACTCGACGAAGGCCTGCGCGTTGCTGCCCAGCTTGATCACGCCGCGTCCGGCAAAGTTGTAGCCTCGCTTGGCCGCCGAGAGCATCGACTGGCGCCCGTAGTCGGTGTTGCACAGCATGCCGGCCCTGGCGGCAGGAACGTTCCAGAGTTGCCCTTGGTAGGGCACGCCGGTGTCGATGGCTTCGCAGCCCGCCTGCCCGGGCAGCGCCAGCAGGTTGATGCGCGTGTACTTGGTGGGGTCGGTCGGACTGACCACCGAGCCCGCCGCCGGAAGTGCCGTGCCCGCGGCACCGAAAATGTTGGCAAACGGGTGGCTGCTGGAGTCGGGCGAGAGGCCGCGCTCGGGTTGGAAGCCATCGACGAAGTCGCGGTCCTTGCCGCGCAGGATGTCGTTCTCGTCGATCGAAAGCGCGCCCATCACGTTGAAACCATCGCGCTCCAGCGAGCCATTGCCTGCTGCCAGCCACAGCCTGCGCTCGGTGCCCCCGCCCTTGGCCAGGGGATCCTTGTACGACAGGCCCGTCCGCACGCCCTGCAAGTCGGTCTTGAGGATGAAGTTCATGACGCCGCCGATGGCGTCGGCACCGTAGATGGCCGAGGCGCCGTCGCGCAGCACCTCCACGCGCGCCACCGCCGCCGTGGGGATGGCGTTGAGGTCCACCGCGCCGCCGCTCATGCCGTGCGTGGCCACGCGCCGGCCGTTGATCAGCACCAGCGTGCCGCTCGCCCCGAGGCCGCGCAGGTTGGCGTAGTTGGCGCCGCCAGTGAGGCGGTCGGTGTCCTGGCCGAAGACGTTGTTGTTGGAGATCTCCGAATCGGTGCTGATGCCGTTGGCGGCCAGCGACTGCACCAGTTGTTCGGCCGTCTGGATGCCGGTACGTGCCATCTCGTCCGCGGTATACACGTCCATCGGCAACGCGCCCTCGGCCTGGATGCGCTTGATGCTCGAGCCCGTGATCACCACGCGCTGGGCGGTGCCGCTGGTCTGCGCCAGGGCGTGAGTGGCCAAGCCCAGCAGCGCCAGGCTG